>JANQHV010000204.1 GCA_028282505.1 SAR324 cluster bacterium
AAAGCCGGGCTTTCCCGAAGTTATGGCAATCAGGCTTTGATTCTGAAGGCTTGGGGCAAACTCGATGAGGCCATGAAACTCCATCAGAAAGAAGAAACGCTCTGTGAAGAATTAGGCGATAAAGCTCAACTGAGGAATTGTTATTGGAATATGGGGTTGCTGTACAAACAACTGGATGAGCATCCTACCGCCATTGAAAAACTGGAACAGGCCATCGAACTGGAAAAGTTCTTGAAGCATCCGGATCTTGAGGAGCATCAAAAGTTTTTAGAAGATTACAAGAAAAAGGGGACAGATTTATTTTCTTAAAAACACCCACTCCGTTTCTGTAGAGAGTGAGGCATTGTAAGCGTACCCCATCTCACTGAAAGATTTGATGTCTTCGGAAGAGCGGATCTGGTTCTGGATCAGGTAGCGCACCATCAACCCTCTGGCTTTTTTGGCCCGGATGGCCACGACTTTGTAGACATCCCCTTTCTTTTCCTTGAAAACAGGAGTGACGATCGGCGCATTCAGTTGTTTGAGGGTGATTGATTTGAAGTATTCATTGGAAGCCAGATTGATCAAGACAGATTCGGCTTCTGGCTGTTCTGCAAAAGAGCGATTGAGTTCTTCTGTGATTTTATTGCCCCAGAATTGGTAAAGGTTCTTTCCTGCTGCTGTTTTCAAAGAGGTGGCCATTTCCAACCGGTAGGGCTGCATCAGATCCAGAGGCCGCAATATACCATAAAACCCCGATAAAATGCGCAAATGCTCCTGGGCAAAAGACAGTTCGGATTCTGTCAACGTGTTGGCAGCCAGGCTGACGTACATGTCTCCTGAAAAAGAATGGAGGGCCGGTTTGGCATTTTGAGGGGTGAAGGGAAGATGCCAGTTTTGATTTCTCTCAAAATTGAGTTCGGCCAACTTAGAGCTCAGTCCCATCAATTCGGCTAGTTGCTCTTTTGACAAATTTCTCAAGGTTTGATTCAGGGCTTCTGTTTCCTTGAGAAACACCGGGAGCGTGTGAGAGGGACTGGTCAGGGGTTCGGACTCTAATGTTTTGGAAGAGGCAATGATGATCAGCATATTTTAAAAGATAGAGGATTCTGGGTTTCTGTAAAGAATGGACTTTTTGAGCGAATGCACCGACTATACTCAAAAAGTGACTTTTATACAACGGAGATGTTGAAGTTGAGAGTCGAATGGTTTATTTTTACACTTGAAAATTCGGTGATTATCACTGATTTTTCAATGAAGATTGATCGAGAACATTCCATTTCGAAGACTCAATTAAAAACACAAACATCGATCAATTCAATAGTTCATAAAATTTTATAGGACGCTGATAAGATCAGGATCAAAGACGATAAAGAATCTATATGTTTTAAATTTTGAAAAGCTGCGTCCAAAAACTGTTTGAAGGATTGCAATGACGGCAACAATTATTTCAGGCACACAAATCCGTGAGGAAATTCTGGCAGAAATTTCACAGGAAGTTCAGGGCATCCGACAAAAATATGGTGAGATTCCTGGGCTGGTTACCATTCTGGTGGGAGAAAATCCGGCTTCTCAATCCTATGTTTCCTTGAAGATCAAAACAGCCAATCGCCTGGGATTTCATGAAGTCCAGGACAATCAACCTGATCATATCAGCGAAGAGGATTTACTGGCACTGATTGACCAATACAATCAGGATGAGAAAATACACGGCATTTTGGTGCAACTTCCCTTGCCACAACAAATCAATGAAGAAAACATCATCAATGCCATTCATCCCGACAAAGATGTGGATGGTTTTCATCCGGTCAATGCGGGTCGACTGCTCATTGGGGGCACTGCTGTTAAGTTTCCCCCCTGCACTCCAGCGGCCATTCAGGAGATGATTGTCCGGGCTGGAGTCCCCATCGAAGGGGCTGAGGTGGTGGTTGTGGGACGTTCCAACATTGTGGGAAAACCAATCGCCAACATGTTATTACAAAAAGGAACAGGGGCCAATGCCACAGTGACGGTGGTACACACTCGCACTCGAAACATGGACACGCATTGCAAACGGGCTGATATTCTCATTGTTGCCGCAGGTGTGCCCAATTTAGTGAAACCGGAATGGATCAAACCAGGAGCCTGTGTGATCGATGTTGGGGTGAACCGGGTTGGAGAAAAAATCAGTGAAAAAAC
The DNA here is from genome assembly GCA_028282505.1 of SAR324 cluster bacterium. GTDB lineage: Bacteria > SAR324 > SAR324 > SAR324 > NAC60-12. The sequence continues at coordinate 2,158 of JANQHV010000204.1, forward strand.
AGGAAAAAAGATTGCCATCTTGAAAGGGGATGTGGATTTTGAAAAGGCCAAAGACGTAGCGGGCTTCATCACTCCTGTCCCTGGGGGCGTTGGTCCGATGACGATCACGATGCTGATGAGAAATACCCTGCGTTCCTTAAAATACAAATTGGGCCTTATCGAATAATGGCTAAATAGTTAGTCTGTAGAAAAATATACAAAGAATGATGGCATTTGAACGATGATATGATATATGTGTATAGTAGATAACACATTGATGACCAACAGAACCTAAATGGAGTGATATGGCGGTACAACAAGATATTTTACTGGAAGCAGGTACGAACGAAATAGAAATCCTGGAGTTTTTTTTAGGAGGGCAGAGCTATGGGGTCAACGTCTTAAAGATCCGTCAGTTTATCAAGTATGACGAATCCATGGTCTCTCCGGTTCCGAACAGCTATCATTCTGTTTTAGGCAATTTTTTATTCCAGGGAACTCCCATTTCTCTGGTTGATTTAAATACCCACATCAATGTTCCGCAATCAGAGGACCCCAATTTGCGTCGGATCATTCTGGTCTGTGAATTCAACAATGACATTACAGGCTTTTTGACCGATGGTGTGAACAAAATTCACCGGATTTCCTGGGGAAATATTCAATCGCCTCCTTCCCTGACGGGTGATTCTTCCAGGAATCATATCACGGGTATTGTGATCATGAATGAGCAGCAGATTCCCATGCTAGATTTTGAGTACATCACCGAAACCATCAGTGGCAAACCCAGAGATGAGATCGAACGACCTAGAACTTTAGAAGAAGACGACAAGAAAGCACGTCGCAAAGAAATCAAATTGTTAATTGCTGATGATTCGAGAATGATTCGAGAAAGTTTGAAAGAGCACTTGTTCAAAGCCAACTATGTCAGTATGGCACAATTCGACAATGGATTGGATCTTTACAAATCTGTCATGCAGCTCAAACAGAAATCCATGTCAGCAGGACGCCCGATTACCGACTACTTGATTATCATCATTACTGATATTGAAATGCCAGGTATGGACGGGTTGACCCTCTGCAAACGGGTCAAAGCAGAAGTGCCCGAAGTGCGTGTGTTGATTCTGTCTTCTTTAATCTCGGAACAAATGGCAGAGAAGTGCCGACAGGTTTCGGCGGATGAGTTTATTTCTAAAAAAGAAATCAGTAAACTGGTAGATAAAGTGGATCAGCTTTGCTTATGAAAGTAGGGCCTGTCATTATTCACGAAGAAGAGTGTGAGTTGGAAGGCTGGGATGATCCTGAACGTGGCCGGGTTCAGTGGCGTACTTTACTCAGTGGTGATCGTACCTCTTCTCAAACGATGACCTGTGGAGTTGCTGAAATCCTACCTGGGCCAGGGGCCGCATTGAGTGTCCATCAGCATACCGAGGCGGAAGTTTATTACTTTCTTGCTGGCCAGGGAATTGTCATGATAGGAGGGGAGGACTATTTGGTCAAAGCGGGTTCTACTGTCTTTATTCCAGGTAGCATGGCACATGGAGTTCGGAACACGGGAGAGGAAGTTCTTCGTTTGTTTTATGTTTTTGCGGTAGATTCGTTTGAGGAGATTGTGTATGAATTCGGAACAGAAATATGATAAATGTATGATTTTTGCATTTCATTGAGGGTCAAGACACTCTGTTGTTTAAATGGGCACAAGGTTGCACAAAAAACAGGCAGATGTTTCATCTAAAGTCAAATATCATAACACATGTGAAAAGGAGTAATATGTTTGGGAGATCATATCACTACAAATCATTTTATTGTTATGTCGATAAGAGTTCAGGAAAAAAAATCGTGACACGGGACAGCATCAAGAAGACAGATGCGATTGAATACTTTTATGTGGCAGCCTGCCCCAATGAAGATATTGCCAGGGTGGTTTATGACCGCCATCTAGCGATTGCTTCGATGTAAAAGAATTTTCTGGATTTTTTCTTGTAATACAATTGGATTGCTGTACTCTATTGTCTTGAAATACCTCAAAGAAATCTAGTTTCCCAGTTCCAGCTCATTCACCTCACTGGCAGCCCAGTCGAACACGAGCCGACCGGAATCACCAATACGCTTGATTTTTTCTCCACTGAGACATTCTGGGAAAGAATGGATAAAACCGATGATACTTAAATTGATGGAAAGACAATATGATTATCCCCAAAGCAAATAAATTCACCGACGAACAACTACAAGAAGTCATCAACATTACCAGCGAATTTAACATCAAAATACAAGTAATTCGTGGCACCAACCGCAGTATTTACGCAATGATTGGGGATGAGCGTCATGAATTACTGCTCAATCGTATTGAAGGGTTGGATTATGTAGACCGGGTGGATACGATTCAAAGTCCTTACAAATTGATGGATAAAGACAATGAATTAAGAGCCCATGAAATTGAAATTGGAGGAAAAACAATTGGCAAAGGCAGCTTTTGTGTGATTGCAGGACAGTGTACCATTGACCCGAAAAACCCTGAATTCTTTTACGAAACAGCAGCAGCTGTGAAGGAAGCCGGCGCTGACATGCTGCGTGGCGGTGTTTGGAAACCGCGCACCTTGCCTCATTCTTTTCAAGGAGATCCCAAAAGCCTGGCTATCTTGATGGAAGCCAAACAACAGACAGGTTTGCCGGTGGTTACAGAGGTGATGGATGCCGATCAACTCAAACAGGCGGTTGAGGCAGGAGTGGATATTTTACAGATTGGCGCCAGAAATGCACTGAATTATAGTCTGCTCAAGCAGATTGGAGATATGGTGCAACATCATCCCAATGTGGCTGTGTTGCTCAAGCGTTCTATCCACATGGGAAAAATGGATGAATTGATTGCTGCAGGAGAGTATATTGTTTCTTACGGAAATCCTAATATCCTTTTATGCCCTCGGGGCACACTCCCCACGATGGATGGCTACCGAAATCACCCCGATGAATCTATCACTCCGTTGTTGAAGGAAAAGACATGGGCTCCTGTGATCGTTGATCCTTCCCACTCTGTAGGAAAAGCCCTTTATGTTCCCCGTGCCTGTCTCTCGGCAACGGCTTATGGGGCCGATGGATTGATCATTGAATGCCATATTAATCCCAAACAAGGAATTGGGGATGATCCCAAACAAGCAATCACTCCAGATGTCTTGAAAGGCGTCATTCAAAATACAAGGGAAGTGCACAAAACCGCTCAGCAATATTCCCCATGATCCTGTAAGAGTCTAATGGT
>JANQHV010000232.1 GCA_028282505.1 SAR324 cluster bacterium
ATTCCTGCGAGATCCTCTGCTTCTGCTTCTGCGGGTTCTCTATATCGAAGGCCATGCTGGATGGATTTTTTGGCCAGGTTTAACAAATGTTTTTTATGAGTTGTTGTCAATTGCTCAGAAAGCGAATCATGCATTTTACCTAATTTTATTAAAAATTTACTCTTCTAACTCAATAATTTATGGATGGATGAAGAGCTATAGTGTTCTAGATAAATGATTTGGTATTACGGGCCTCCGTGTCCGTTAATGACAGGCAGGAGCAGGCGAGCTTCTGAGGCCCCGATCCGGCGTTTCGATTCTACCAAATTATTTTTCTGCAAAACTATATTATATGCTCAATCATTCAGTTTGTCCAATGAGTTCATCAGTTAGTGATTGCGTTTTTAATGATTACGGCCAATTGTTCTCGTTCAAAAGGTTTTGTCAGTAATTGCCGAACACCAATTTTTTTGGCTTTTTCATGATCTATTTTATGAGCGAATCCCGTCATGATCACAATAGCTTGATTGGGATGATCTTTTAAGATTGCCTGAGCAAGCTGATCTCCAGTCATCTTTGGCATTGTTTGATCCGTCAGTACCATATCAAAATAACCAGGCAATGAGCAGAAAATCTCCAAAGCCTCTGGACTGTTGGATGTGTTGGTTACCTGGTACCCCAAATCTTCTAACCATTCTGTGATAATCTCGACGAGCATGGGTTCATCTTCAACCAGTAAAATATTTCCTTGCCCTTGATCAATTGGAGCGTCATCAACCTCATGGATGGTATCTTGCTCTTGTGTGGCGACTGGAAAGAACAGTTGAAAAGCAGCTCCCTGATTTGGCTTGCTTTCCACATTGATGGCTCCTTTATGATTTTTAACAATGCCATGGACAACGGATAGTCCCAATCCTGTCCCATCCCCTTTGGGTTTTGTTGTAAAAAAGGGTTCAAAGATACGTTCCTTTGTTTTGGAATTCATCCCGGTTCCGGTATCACGAACCATTAATTGGACATATGATATTTCTTCTAAATTCTGTAGTGCCGTGATGTTTGGATCATACTGGATTTCTTTTAAACTGATGTGCAGAACACCTCCATGATCTCTCATGGCATAACCGGCATTGGTACAGAGATTCATCAAGACTTGATGAATTTGGGCTGGATTTGCCCAAATGTTACCACATTTTTGATCCAAATTTTGTCTAATTTCAATGGTGGTTGGCAAAATGGCACGCAGGAGCTTTAGGGATTCCTTGACCATCGGTACAATATTGACAGCCTGGAATTCCTGTTCATTGCGACGACTGAATGTCAGAATTTGTTGCACCAAATCCCTAGCCCTCTTGGCAGCACTCATGCATTGTTCAACATAGCCATATTCGATGCTGCCTTTGGACAAAGTTTTGTGAGCCAGTCCCATGTAACCAAAGACCGCCTGTAAGATATTATTGAAATCATGAGCAATTCCTCCCGCTAGTGTACCAATTGCTTCCATTTTTTGTGATTGATACAGTTGGAACTCCAAATCACGTCGTTCTTTTTCTTTTTTTTCATTTTCCGTCATATCCTGGAAAACGGCCACGGCATAGTCCACTTCTCCATTCTCATCCAATATGGGATTGGCATCGACTTGTAAGAGGATTTTTTTATCTGGTTGATGAATGACCATGTTATTGACAGAACAGTTGACACCATTGAGAGCTCTGATGATTGGCAACTGTTCGAAGGGATACAGTTCATCCTTATCTTTAAGGTAAGCCTGATAAATTTCTGGTAGCTTTTCAAGAGTTGTGTTGGAAAGAATGCCTTCCCCTAAAATCTGCTGTGCGGTTTTATTGGCATAGTAAGGCTGGCCTTCTTTGTTCAACACATAAATCCCAATAGGAATGGCTTCCATAATCTGAAAGAGTTCTTGTTCGTACTTTTGCTGTCGTATTTCGGCTTGTTTGCGTTTGTTAATGTTTTGTGTCGTACCCACAAAGCGGATGGGTTGTTGGTTGTTATCAAATTCCAAACGGGCCTGGGTGTGAAAAAACTCAATAGAGCCATCTGGCAAGATGACTCGATATTCTATGAAGAGAGACTCTTTTTTTTGTAAAGCCATCTCTATCATTTGCTCAATTCGTCCCTGATCACTGGGATGAACAAAGTCCAAAAATTTTTTAAAAGACGGTGTAAAATCTTTCGGGGAAAGTTGAAACAGGAGATATAGCTCTTCGGACCACCACAATTCATTTTGAATCACATCCCATTCCCACCCACCAATCTTGGCAATATGCTGGGTTTCTCTCAAACGCTCTTCACTTTTTCGGAGTGCATGTGTTCGATCTTCTACCAACTCCTCCAAGCGACTTTTATATTGGTCTAATTCTTTTTCCGCCTGCTTTCTTTGCAAGACACTCTCTATTGTGACTACCAGGACTTTCAGATAATTGCCTTCTGGATCTTTGATCAAATAATCATAAGCTCCTGCCTTCATCGCTTGTACAGCAATTTCCTCATCTCCACTGCCCGTGACAAAAATCACAGGAATCCCTTTCACAAGCTCCAGTATTTCCAGTCCCGTACCATCACCCAACAGATAGTCGGTGATGATGATGTCGAATGATTTTTCCTGTAGCACTGCTTTTGCCTTTTGGAGTGATTGGGCAATTGTATATTCATAGGGAAACTCCTTTTGCCGGGCAAGCCGCTCCAGCGCCATTCGATCGACTCTATCGTCTTCTACAAAAAGCAGTGTTGCTTTGACTTCTCGCATTCTCGTCTCCTCTTTTTGCACTCTCATGAATTTTACTCAAGCAGTAAGAATAGCATTCTTTTTTGCAGATGAGGAGACACTACTTATCTTTACTTCTAAATTAGCAAAAAATTTGCTACACCAGATGGAAGTATTGACTGATGAATGAAAACAAAATAAATATGGATATTATGAAATCCCTTGGAGGTTTTTCAATTGCAACTCAACTCAAATATGGACTACCCCTCATTGTAGGGCTTGGGATATTTGTTATTGGTAGTGTGTTGATTGCACTGAGCTTCAATGCTCAATTGGAACTGTTGTATGATATTCAACGTAAACGAAGCAAAGCAGTTGCTCAAGAAATCAATGCGTATATCGCTGATTTGCAACGAAAACTAGGTTATTTGGCACAGGTACGTGGATTGGCAGTTTTGCCTACTGAGGTGCAACACAATTTTCTGGAAGGCCTCACTCGTCATAACAGTGCTTACAAAGCTGTGGCGATTATGGATCGCAACGGAAATCTCACTACAACCGTAGCCTCTTATAAAATCCTACCCTGGAAAGATTCAACGATCTCTCATGCCTTTTACCGTGCTGTCAAAGAACAAGAAGATTTTTTTGGTTTTGTGGAGTTTGATCCTATCTCCAAACTGCCTTTTATCATCATAGCTGTTCCGATTCGCGATCAACTGGATCAAGTCGCCGGAGCGTTACTGGCCAAAATCAACCTGGAGTTTTTGTGGTTTGTTGTCGATACGACGGAAATCGGTTTGACGGGCTACAGTTACATTGTTGATGAACGCAGGTTTTTGATTGTTCAAGAGGGAAGTACTACAGCAAATTTCAAATTACGTAGCTTGTCCGATTATTCCTTCATTCAACAAATTATTACTGCCCCAACAGCACCTGTCATGACGTATCAAGGATTGCGAGGTATGAAAGTCATCGGATCTGGTGCTTTGATAGAAAGTGTCAACTGGCATGTAGTGGTCGAACTTCCTGTTGCTGAAGCGTATGCTCCCATATACCGAAAGCTCATGTTCATGGGAGTTGCTCTGTTGCTGGCAACCATTCCATCTATCGGCATAGGCATTTTTTTTTCCCGACGGATTGTTTTACCGCTTCAACGCCTTAGGGAAGCATCAACTCAAATCAGTTTAGGAAATCTGGCCGTTGAAGTCGATATTGGCAGCAACAATGAATTGAGTGCACTCGCCAAAGCCTTTAATCGCATGACTTCTCAGTTACGAGAGCTGATTCATGGGATGTCACAAAAAGTTGCAGAGCTTGAAAAAGCAGAAGAAACGGTCAGGAATTATGCCGAAAATCTGGAAGAGATGGTAGCAGAACGTACCAAAGAAATACAGGCTCAGGCCGAAAAATTGCAAAAATCTCAAGATACGCTGACTTATCTGATACAGGATGTCAATCTGTCACGATTTGAATTACAAAAATCAAATAGGGATCTGGAAAAAGAAATTTCTGAACGTCAACTGAAAGAAAAACAAATCGAACAATATGCCAGGCAATTGGAAGGAATGAATCAGGAACTCAAGGATTTTGCCTACATCGTTTCCCATGATTTAAAAGCTCCTCTCCGTGCAGTCGCTCAGTTGGCACATTGGCTATCAGAAGATTACGGCAAGATCCTCGGTGAAGAGGGAAAAGAACTGACAGAACTGATGGTTGCTCGAATTTCACGGATGTATGCTCTGATTGAAGGAATTCTTACTTATTCTAGAATCGGCCGGGTCAAGGAAAAAAAAGACAAAGTATCATTGAGTGTGCTGGTTACCCAGGTCATTGATGTATTGAATCCTCCCGAACATATTGAAATTTCGATCAAAACAGAACTGCCTGTCGTGATGGCTGATGCGACACAAATGGAACAAGTGTTTCAAAACTTGTTGAACAATGCCATAAAATATATGGATAAACCTCGTGGATACATCAATATTCATTGTTATGATGAGGAAAATCAATGGGAATTCAGTGTTACTGATAATGGACCAGGTATCGATAATAAATACCATGAAAAAGTATTCCAGATTTTTCAGACCTTAGCCCCAAAGGATGAACAGGAAAGTACAGGTATTGGCCTGACACTTGTCAAAAAAATTGTCGAACTGTATGGAGGAACCGTCTGGTTCGATTCAGAACCCGGTAAAGGAACAACCTTTTTCTTCATCCTACCGAAAAAAGGACAAGATCATGAATAGTAAAAAATCGATTTTATTGGTCGAAGATGACAGAGTGGATGCCATGACCGTGAAACGCGCACTCAAAGAAATTCAGGTAACCAACCAAGTGCATGTTGCGGTTGATGGTGAGAAAGCTCTTCAGTTTTTAAAAGATCCCCAACAAGAACAACCCTGTATCATTCTCCTGGATCTGAATATGCCCAAAATGAATGGCATTGAGTTTCTCAAAATTACCAAGAAGGATGCGGAATTGCAGAAAATTCCCGTGATCGTTTTAACAACCTCCAAACAAGATCAAGATAAAGTGGATAGTTTTTGTTTAGGTGTAGCCGGCTATATGGTCAAGCCTGTCGATTATCAACAGTTTGTGAAAATCATGAAAACCATTGATTTGTACTGGACTCTCAGTGAATTGCCGTAAACACTATCGCTGATTCTTCTTATTCTAACTACGAATTTATATATCTCTAAATTTTTTAATTCTCTTGATGGTATCGTTCAATAGATCTTTTTCATCTTCCAGATCGGCCCACAGGTCAAAAGCTGATGTGGTGTATGTGATTGAAATCTTCACTCTCATGGTGGCTACGAGATCAGCCTGTTTTATTGATCTCATGCTGGCTCAAAAATTTCATGATTGTTCTGGCAACGGGCTCCGGTTCATCTAAGTGCAAATGATGTCCACCAGGAAGCACTTCCAGATGGATATTGTTGATATGCTCGCAACGCTTATCCACGCTTCTCTCCCCCTTCAACATTCCCGATTCTCCACGGATCAGCAGTGTTGGAGCCTCTATGCAATCAAGAAATCCAAACACTTGTTCTTCACTCAGACGTAAACGAGAGGTGATTTTTAATCTTGGATCACTGCGCCAAATAATGCCATTCTCCACC
>JANQHV010000278.1 GCA_028282505.1 SAR324 cluster bacterium
TTATCCAAATAGATATCAATGTTTTCTCCTCCTTTGGCTCCCTCAACATGCATCACTCCATCACTTAGGCGTTCATGCCTGGTAACATGGTCCCATCCTCCTGTTTGGAAAACCTCCAGCATTTCTTGCTGGCCCTCGGTATAATGAGGTTCAGCTACAGACTTCCGCTTAATCAACGGTTTCTTTTTGCGTTTTAATGGCTTAGCCTCTTTTACATCAGGAATTAAAGGGGTTACAGGTTCAACTCTTTCAGATTGCAACCCCTCCTCCTGTAATCCAGGAGGATTTTCCCTTTTGTTTTTGTTCTTATCTAAGTAAAAAGCGAATTCACGGGCTCTCTTTTCATCTCTTTTCCCATTATACTTGGCCACTCCTCCGGTGGGTTCACTGGCCTGAGCACTTTCTGTCTCTGCAAAAATCCCTTTTATTCCATTGATAGATGATTGATAGGTTTTTGTGTCAGAAAGTGCCACATCTTGCAGTCTGGCACCTAATTTTTGCAATGCCTCATCAGTTGCATTGGGATTCTTTTGCTTTATCAATGCAAGCGTATCCTGAATTTCTTCAAATATTTCTACAGGTAGTCCTGATTCTTCGACTGGAAAATTGCGTTGTTCGTGCCCCAGTCTTTGTTGAGGAGGAACAATGATTGTAGGCTCACGATCTGATTCTAATAATCGTTGTTGGTTGGGCTGTACAAGTTCACGATGTGCCTCAAAGGATTTTCTATCATCCCCTCCCATTTGCTCTTCCAAAAGGGATTGTTCCCTGATTTCTTGTATTCGCTTCTTGGCCTCAGCATCTTCAGTTAATGCCTGAAAAACCTGGTCGAAGTTTCGCCCTGCCGATTGATCAGCTTGCCCTTGTATAGCTTCTTGTCGTTTTCTCTGGTACTCCGGGTCTTCAGCTCGAATCTCAGGGAGCTCCATCTGTAATTCTTCACGCTCCCTCGCCCGTTCAGCTTCTTTTTCAGCTTTTTGTTCTTTCAGATCGATTTCAGCTTTGTATTTCTCATGCCAAGAGTTTATAAAAGCCCCACCGATATCATCAAAGTGCCAGGTCTTCCCGTCTGGATCTTTCCAGTGTACAGAAGGATAATTATCAATTATTGGGGTATCCCCAGTGCCTTTCTTGATCGCATGTAGTGCTTCAGTTTGTCTTTCCTTATTGATTATTTGAGCATTACCCGGAACGTGATCCTCACTGTCTTCTAATTGCCGTTGGATTTTTTCGGTAGCTGTTTCGTCAGAATCATGTTCTCCAGATTTCCGTTTTTTGATTTTGTTGGTAACATATGCTGTAGCGATGGGGCCAGCACTGAAAATGGCACCCAGCCCAAGACCATGAGAAACCGCCTCACTCAAACCTTCTGCCACATGAGGCCATTGTTCTTCTGGTATATCGAGTTCTCTAAATGCCTCTCGAACACTGTTATTGGAAATAATAGTCTGAGCGGGTTCTTGAAATAGACCTTCGGTCGCCGCTTCGCCGGCAACTACCCAAAATGCTTTTTTAAATTTGGGAGTGGCTTTGAATGCCTTTGTAAATGGTAGGGATGCCTGGACAAATCCAGCAATAACATTAAGAGGTACGTTCAATAGGGCGGTATTATCAGCCGCATTATCAGCGACTTCATAAACCGCTTCCCGCAACTCGTCTCCTCGCAAACCCGATTCATACAATGCTTGCCACACTGGGCTGTCTTTTTGGGTAATTCGGTGAAAGGTCGATCCTGCCTCACTCGCTGAATCTAACCCCATAGAGACAGTAGTACCAGCCGCAATAGTTGCAAGGGCATTACCACCAGTGGCAACAGCAGTTGAAATTGAGGCACCAAGAGTAACACCTGCATTGAGGATAGAATAGGGCGCACTTCTAACCAGACTCTGGGCATAATTCTGTGGCTCCCCTGCTCCTGCTGCTTTTTCTCGATGCTCTAAGGATTCTTGAAGCGCATAATCACGAAAGGGTTTTGTGGGGCTATATTTATTAGCCAGATACCCAAGGGTGTCAAAAAATCCAGCTTTAGCTTCTTCCATTCCAGCTTCAAACTGAGCTTCGTATGGATCAGTAGCAGGATTAGATTCCAATGGCTCTGCGCCAATATAGTGCCGAATGAACGCTTCTTTTCCTGCGTCATTAGCTTGTTGGTATTCAGGAAATTGTTCAAGCCTTCTGAATCGTAAAGCCCACGTTTCATGTGGACTATTGCCTTGAATATCACGAAGGATAAGATCCCTAGTATCCATTATACTTTATTGTGATTAAGGGGTGTTATGTAATCCAATTTCTGATTTTCTTTGCAGTGCAAATGTTTGCTCTAATTGTGGCAAAACTACTCGCAACATTGCCTTGGGGTCATCACCTTTGGATTCCATCGTTTTTATGTTCTCAATAATGCCTTTTACTGCTGGCTCAGGAAGTTTTGTCAGGTCATAAGAAAGACCATCACCAAGATCCACTATGACGGGCTGTGCCCCCATTTCCTTCATGCTAAATACACGAGGTTGAGTCGAATTTTTACCATTAGAAATTTCAAATTTATCAAAATCAGGCTGAATTCCTGTTTTTTCTTCTGACGTTGGGCTTATTGGAGAATTTAAAACAAACGGAGCTTCTCCACCTCTCTCTGTTGGCCTATTCCCGCCAGCAATGTTAAATCCATTTTGAGGATTATAATAACTCGAAGTATTAGTATCCCCCTGCCTATTACCACCAAATAAATTTTTCAAACTATGGCTCACAGCATCACCAAAACTTGTTTCTTGATCAAGACCCGTATTTTCAGGTGTTGGTTGCCAATTTTTATTCCACAGCCCTGCTCGTTGACCATACCTTCGGAATTCATCAAAGATGTCGATATCATATATTCGACTGTTAGCAGGTACTTGACTTGCTAAATAACCAGCCACTTCAACCATAGATGGATTGACTTCTCCACTGTGAAGCAGTGACTGGAAATTAGCGTCATGCTCTTTTAAGTGCTTGAATACTTTATTGAATACACCATTTTCAACATTGGGTAATCCTCCACTATATCTACCAGCCCCCCCCTTGCCTGGTCTTGAGGCTACTCTTAACTGTTTTTCCAGAAATTTAATTTCCTGCTGCATTAAGTCAATTTTTTGTGCTTCACCTTGAAGTTCCAGATTTTTGACTTCTATTTTTTTATCCATTTTTAGAAGCTCATTTTTGTAGGCTTCTTGGATTTTACGAATCTGAGCATCCGATTGGTATTTATTTTCTTGTTGATCAAATGCCCTTGCTTGCTGATCAAATTTCAATTGAAATTCATTACGTTTTTCTACGAGCTTTTGATACGCTTCTTGATCTTTTAATCTTAGTGCTTCTGCATGTCTCAACTCTGCTTGTTTCTTATTATAGACAGCCTCTGCATTTATTTTTGCAACATTCTCGGCGGAAGCAGATTGTCGGCTAGTAATCCGTTCACTCGATGTTATTTTGTCCCGTTCCAGTCCCATTTTGTCAGAATGCTGTTTTGCCTCAATCTCCCGTTGCTTAATTCGTTCTGCACGATCCAAGATCTGATTGGCAAAATGGCTGGCATCTCGTAAAAAGGAGCTAGGATTAGCCATGAGTTTCAATCCCCCAGCATACACTCCAGGATCTTGGTACCCTTCCATCAAACCTATCTGCTGGGGTCTATTTCGTGCTACGTCTGGTAGCAATCCTGCATATACACTAGCCATCTTGATTCTCCTTATAATTTCAATCCACCACTGAATGGATTTAATTTTGGATTATTATTTAAAACCCCCACTGCCCCAATTCCAGCAGCAACAGGCCACATGCTGCCCATCGCACTCATCAAACCACCAGTGTAAGTAGTACCGCCTCCCAGTAACCCAATCCCCTTGAGAGCATCGTATGCACCTGCACCAGTAGTTGCCAGGTTGGCTAATCCAAGTCCATAATCCAATACTCCTGGTTGATTGGCCTTTGACATCATTTCCATTTTCCAGGTTTCAAAATCGATCTGCCCATCTTGCCATTTTTCAAACAGTTCTTTCGCTTCAATATCATCCAAAACCTGCTTATTCATCCCAATCCATTGGCTGGCACTATTCTCATCCATGTTTGCAAAGTTTTTGAGCAGAGAAGACTTTTGTATCAGTGGTTGATACTCCATGCCGTAAATCGCAGTCATTGGACCAAGGTAGTTCGCTTTGATCTGATCTCCACGAAGTTGATTCCTGGTACCCATCTCCTGCAAATCTCCGGTCATGGATCTCACCTTTGCTGCGGAAGTTGCTTCCAGTCCTCCCATATATTGAGTCGTGGCATTCAGATAATCTCGTTCTGCCTGTGCCTTTTGCCCATACGCATTGGCTTGATGTGAGTGAGCCTGCATTGTTGCGTCAAACCGATTCTTTCTTCGCTCTCCATCAAATCTTTCTTTAACATTATTCCTCAGTTTCTCTGCCCGTACTCCAGTAATGCTCTCCCTGGCAATTGCCTCATTTATTTTACGAAGAGCGGCAGCTTCACGAGCATCAATATCCTCTTTTCCAGTTTGAGAGTATAAATCAACCAAACCTCGGTCTGGACCAGAGTCAGCCTCTTGACCAATTTGACCAAAGCGAGTCAATGATGCCTCCTGGAGATTGTTAACTCCTTCAAATTTTGCAATATCCTCCCAAAGCGAGGCATTGGTTTCTTGAAACCTTTGAAATGTTTTCTTTTGTTGATCTAAATAACGATCATCACGCAGGGCATTGATCAATCCAGGATCACCTGTTTCTGGATCGCCATAAATCAGCTTTTGGATATTGTCAAAAGCGACATCGGCATCCAATAAGGCTTCATTGGAAAGCGTGGTGTTCTTATGTTGATTTGCCAGGGATTCATTAGCATTTTTATCAATGATTTCTTGAATCGCTTCAATGCTGTTGGTATCTCCTGTCAATTCTGGATAATTGACCGGATCATATTGATCAGCACCCACATCCTCTGGAGTTGATGGATTGAATGGTTCAGGAGTATCACCAATGGCAGGTTCATCAGTATGTGGTTCATCAATTGTTTCAATTGCTTTAGAATCACCACCTGAAATACTTTCATTTGTTTCTGGTTTAGCTTCTTCAGTTGTCTTAGGTGATTCTGAACGAGTCCCCTGATATTTATTTGGACTACTCCCAGTCTTATTCCCATAAGGAGATTTAAATTCATCCACTTTCCACTCATCCCATTCCTCATCGGAAATGGAATCAGGATGTCCCAGTTTCTCTGATACACTGGCAAAAGTATTGGATTTGCGTTCAGCCTGCTTTCCAATGGAAATCAAATGATCCCAAACATCCCGCATGTTCTCACCCGCTACATTCCCATTGTCCAGTTCATCCGCATAAATTGTGTTAAACTCATCTCGTGATTTCTCCAACAATCGTTTCTCAGAAATGGTCTTAGCGTTCTTGATTGCTAACTCGAACGCCTTGCTATAAAACTGTTTGCGCTGAATATATCCCTCATGCGTTTCCTGATCCATCGCAGTCAACGTATGCTGTCCATCATTGACTAAATTCAACAATGGATTGTTTTTGGATGGGTTGTAAGTTTGATTATTACCTCCTTCTTCTGAGCCTTTATTAAACCCTTGAGTATTTTTATTGGAAGATAGAACTCCCGACTCTGGACCGAATAAATTAGCTTCATCTGAACTTATAGTATTATTTGCATCTTCTAAATGATCTGCTGATCCTTTCTTTGCATACTTAAAACGCCCAACTCCACCCCTATATCTTGCCATAATTCCCTCTATGTCGTCCTATTGATCGTACCAATTGTTGCAGTACGCCCCGTGTATGAATTTTTACCATAAATCACGTATTGCATCTCACCCGAGCCCGATTGATTTGTCAAAATACCCATGGACTGCCCTTCGCCAAACTGAGACCTCCCCCTTAATATTCTGTGGTAACCCGTGTCAAAATATATAGCGGTAGGGGAATCATAACTTTGGGAATTAGAGTCCCATGTGCCTGGCCAACCTCCTGCTCCATCCCAAACAGTCATTGATACGGATGATGATGCGCCACCTGATACCTGACTATATACACATCGTATTTCCATTTCTGGTGGAGTCAGTCTCCTAACCCAAATACTATTACCATACCACTGCAATGTCCCTGACGGGTCACGGGTGTTGAATTTATTCCAGGTAGCCTGATATGTGACCTGAGTTGCCAAATTGGACGCAGTCGCATTTTGAATGAACGGAATTTCATTTTGATACCAGGCAATATCAGATAAAGACGAAGCAATCTGAGCATTCAAATTTGCAAATCCACTCCCCTGAATCAGTAAATCTTCTGTGGTAATACGACCATCTGCGCCACCTTCCGTTGATGCTGTTTTCTCAACCGCCAACTTTTCAAGAGTCGTTAAGCGTTCTTCCAGTCGCTCAATCTCACGATCAGTATCTTCAAATGCCTGGATAACCGCAGCATCTCCAATTTCAGAAAACGATGTATTCTTAATTAACGCCATATCTCATGAATATGTAAAAACCCAACCGGCAACCCAATTGATTTCCCAGGTGTTATAAATGGATACCACAAATAAATGCACCGTCATCTGTCCAGAATTGAACAAATTTGCATTAATCGTAACGCTATTATCATGTCCTAAATAACTCGGATTATCTATGTTGTGAGGATCGTCATTCCAATTGGTTGCCGTAATACAATATCGAGTTGCTTTTGATGCCCCTTGTCCAACATTGTAATAGTCCTGCTCATAAGAAATTTCAGCTTCACCCGATGTTTGATTAGCCTCCACAATGCAGAGGTCTACGGCAGTGGTCATTTTATTAAAATGAAAATCTACTCCGGTTGAGGAGAGATTACTAAATGACCCTTCTGCCCACAATGGAGGATTATAAATACTTGGTCTACCCTTCCCGATAATCTGATTCATTTCAAATAAAATATTAGTATTGGCAGCCGAAGCATTTAATTGATTAACCGCATTATGATATTGGTCTTGGTAATCACTTTTTAATTGTTCTAAAGTGTCTCTCTGTTGTTTCAAAGAATCCAGTTGTGCCTGTTGTGCCGCCAAACTTACACTGAGAGAACTATCACTGACTCTCTGATCTACTTGCAATGCCCCACTACCCAACAGGATCGATTTTGATTCAACCTGCCTGAGCCTTGAATGTAAATCCCTCATATTAGCCGATTGAACATCAAAAGAGTCCCTGACTTTATGGGAGTCAGAATTCAAATAACTACTGTCTTCAATTATGGGGCTACCAGGAGAAGCAACACCAGCTTCTAATGCGGAAATCCGCTTATTTAGAATTTGTCTATTCAATTCATTTACATAAAACGTTTCCCTGATATTACTGTCAGATATATTAAGATAACTCATCGTCCCATCTGCTCAGGTTTTTCAATCATCGGTTGTTCTTGATCTGTTCTCTGTTCATTGGTCTTGAAGCTAATGATCTTTCCACCTCCTGCTGATTGTCGGTATTGGAAAAAGTTAGCACGACATCCGGCTTTGACCCAAAATTGCCTGGTGATGTGCCTGGTTGGATCAGCGTTCGGAGCAAACGTCTTATCCGATCCATGCTGCACCCCGTCTCGACCCATTTGAACTGTTACCCCTCCAATGTAGGTAATTTGACACTGGGTGACAATCCGCATGCTATCGTAAACCTGGTCCACATGCTGAATGGGCTCCCACTCAATGATTCGTCCATTGGTTGTATAATCACTTCCGATGTTGATTTTATATCCCCATGATCCGAAGGGAAAATACAACTCTCTTGTCTCTTGCGGCTCAGTCGTGGTTAATGTTGCGGTAGGAGCAAGGCTTATATTATTCCCATCAACTGTACTGCTGACATTGACCGTGCCCTCCCATGTGACACGAATGCCTTGCCACAATCGCCTTTCTTGGAATGCTTCAGCAGAAATTGGTATCCAATCAAACTTCTCTATTTTTCCGACACCCGAATCCCACTGCAATGTGGGTTTATAACCAAATGCCGTGTATGGAAGATAGAGCGTACGAGAAGCCAACCCACCATAGTCGGGCATACTCGCAACAGACAGTACAGTTGCTCCATCTACTTTGACAATTACATTGGTAGGTCGTCCCTGGTATGTGAGGTTAACCGCACCCCACTGCAATTTTTGCAAATGATAGGGTTGTAATTTTTCAGTTTTTTCTACACGGATCGACATCTCCTCCTTTTCTTTTTCTCCTCAACTATAGGTTCACCCTCTGGTGCGTTTTTGGGTGGTGGCACCTCTTCTGCTTCCACTCTCATATTTCCTTTGCGTGAAAAAACACATCAATGATCTTTCCATCTCCTCCAGTTTGATAAAAATGGGGGATGTTCCCTTGGGTGTTTATTGATAAGTTATCTGTTGATGGATTACTGCCTCCTGTTAGTGATGCTGTTTCCACTGATAAGCTATCAATTTCAATTGTTAGATCGACCGATCCAGTATAGAAAACAGATGCAGTAACAAATTCCATCTTATTGATAAAGCCCTCCAGATGTTCGTAATGAACACGGATAGCATAAATTTCAACATCATCTGTTGTTGTGATCTCAAGTTGAGTAGTATAACCAATTTGAAAGTTATTCAGGTAAATGAAAATAGATTCCTGAGCATTGCCAGTTGAAGTGAGTGTGTGAGTCTGTGTTCCATTTGCAAAATTAACGTAATCCCCATTCACTCTCTGCTTTAAGGAAATTGTCCCACTTGTGTTACATCGATATGAAATTTCAAACCTGCTGAATACCTTCCTTGAGTTAATATAACTCGGATCATTCCCAACAAATTCTGCTGTATGGTACGTAACAGGAAGATACGGACCAACTCCTATCTGACCTTCATTCGACCACAACTGATCCAAATTTGGTATGTAATGCAATGAAGTGGCATTCATACTCGTACGATAAACATTCAATCCGTTTTGAGCATTGATGATGTACCCATTTCCAGTAGATGTTAGGCAATAATAAATATTGTCCATCGCTGCGGCCCTTGGATTAGCTAAATTGGGGGCATAATCAGCAAGAACCGAACTGGTCAATACCTGAATAGAAATACCGTCATAAGTGCAAAGTCCATCATTACTCAAAAAAATGAGTAATTTTCCGACATTGACAATTGTATGATCGTATCCACTAGGGACTCCTTGTTCTCCTAATATTTTCGATTTTACAAGGGCTTCCGGGTCTGTGCCACGAACACGATAGGCTTGGTTTTGTGTAAACACAACCAGTTCCCCTGATAGCTTCCCCAGTCCGGTAATCTCATGATCAAAAGGTAGATATCCCAGTAAAGGCCAGGCATTGGGATATCCCACACGAGACGCATATAGTTTAGAATCTTTTGCGGCAAACATCACCCCATTGACTTCTATTAAATATTTAAGTCCAGTAATGGGAGGGTGATTACTGTTGGGTGGTTCGTCTGTCAATTGAGATTCCCAAGTTGAATCAGAATAATTGTTCGAATTAGTTTTGGACTCGTTCAATTTATAAACGGATGAAATACCACCCGTTCTATAATGTTTATAACTGCTGGCATCTGATGAAGTCGGTAGACCACTCCAGTCAATATATTGACTGGCAGTTTCCAGCGTAATTTCGGCAGATGCGTCACTGGGAGCGGATTCAAATCCATCACTATCAACTGCTGTGATCTTCAATTGAAATGGAATAGAAGTCACTCCCGGTTTATAAAGATAAGGCCCCGCTTCAAATCCTCCTTCTCCTCCAGCTCCTAAATGATGAGTTGCTAATTGTAATCCCCTGAACGATGTTCCATGTCCATATCCTGAATCACCAGAACCGCCTCCCAATTTTCCTTTGATTCGATAGAAATTGGAGTCTTTGAAACGCTGAGAATTTCCCGTCGGTTGGATGTAATTATCCACACCCATCATGGGATCATCATAAGTTGAGGCATCGCTAATGTAGACAATGTCTCGATACGGTTTATAACCTGGTGATATTTTCATGTCATAGTCAATAGTGGACAAATCATTGGAATAAACATCAAAATCTTCTACAATTGTCCACCCATAGCACTCTTTTAAATAAATCCACCAATTGGTTCCATCCTTGATAAAATGATCGATCTTGGCTGTAGATCCGCTCTCCCTTCCAATAATCACTCTTCCACGTAGTGTGCCGTCATCAGTGCCTGGAAGATCAGTGCCACCATCAGTTTCAGTCTTAATGATGTAACATGGATTTACCGTTTTGTTGTTATAGCTACTTCCACCCACCGCACCCGATGGACTACCAGAAGGGGCAATGACCCCCATGTCTTTCTCTGAGCCACCCGCCTTTTTCCTGCGTGGTTTGACTTCTAATCCATCTGGGGTATGGTACAAATACCCATCATACTCCTGCCAATGAGCACCAGAGGTTGCCCCAGTGTCACTCTCCCACACCCCATTAAAATAATACTCACGATTGGAGGGGTTTGCAGAAATACCAGACATCGGTCTCAGCGTTTTTGAAGAAGGATCAACATTAATCACATTAGTCCCCACATTTGGAGCTAACAAAGTTGGATTAATTTTATTGTTCATCCCTCCATCAAAGGAGTTGATATTAATGACAGGCATTTTTAAATACTTTTGTCTCGTTTACATTTTTACTTGTGCAATCCGCTCATCCATCGCAACAATGGCTTTGTCGATGATGGCCCATTTGCCTTCCATGTTCTTAAACGATTCGGCAATGGTCTCAAACTCTGCGTCTTCCAATTTGAGAGTTGCCCCTCCATCTGCCTTTTCAATCTTTTCCATTACTTTGATGCGATCCTTCATTTCCTTTGGCGTGAATCCTTGACCCAAAGGAGCGTTGAGTGCGGCAAACAAAATATCTTTGATCGGGGCTTTTGATCCTGCTACTGGTTCAATGTTCAATGTTTTCATACAGAGACTCCTTCGTCTAAGCGATTTGAAATGGGTCTATTTGACCATCTGGGTAATGAAATAAAGTATGGATTGGCATTTTCTTTAAATCGGATATTATCTCACCAAATATTCGTCTACGTTCTCAGAAATTTTACGCATGAAAATCCAATTAGATTTGATTATTTGGTTTTTACGTATTGGTAAAATACCAATCAGGCCAACCGCATCCCATTCTCTCCTTTTTGAACGTGGAATATATTCTACATCCGGATCATAATCAGGGTTGAGTATTCTTGCTTCGTCTTGCAATTTTTTAATTGCATATTCTGGAACTTCTACATCTTCAGGTATTGAATCCGAGTAATATGATTTTTTTCCTCCTTCTCCTAAAGTCCATTCTGTCACTTGGCGTTGTCCAGGGATATATCTATTAAACTCGTCCTTTAAAAATTTATCTTTCCATCTATTATGTGCCGTATTACCGCAAATTGTGGGATTACCAGAAACAACACCAATAATAATACTTTCATCATCGTTTGAATTTGCTTTTCTTATTTTACCGTCTTGCATTACGACAGTATAGCCAACTCTATCTTCATTATTTGGATTCCCGTCTAACCATTCCATCATATCGGCATAATCAGCAGGCGAACTTACACTTGTCCCTGCGTCAGAATAAATTTGCCCGGTGCCGTCTACTCGAAATTCAATATCAGCTAACCCCCCTGAACCAGCATAAATTAGGTTGTAAGCACCAGATGCTGTTCTGTCTGAATTTAGTTGTAGGACAGCACCATAAAAGGAAGAGTTTGTATTATTCGCAAAAAGTGATTTGCCGTTAGGATCTGAACTTGTTGAATAAATGCACGTTGTTGAATCTGTAACCTCTATTTGGAGCTTACCTGATGAAGGAGAGATACTCCCCACACCCACATTCCCTGTGTTATAGTAAATATTGTTTGTTGATTGGATCCAGTAACCGCTTGCAGCATTTTGCCAGGTAGGTAATGCTCCGGTACCATTATAAGTTAACACCTGTCCAGATGAACCGCCTGCAACCGATTGCAGCGCTCCTATACTGGTTGTTCCTCCACACAACACGGCATAAGGTGTTGCGGAGCTATTACCTGTACCCCCATGTTCGACTTCAACATTTGTTCCCTGCCAAACTCCAGTTGTAATTGTACCTACTGTTGCCAAATTAGAACATGTGATGATTGCTGCCTGAGTTGCTCCAGTCACAGTTGTGGAAGTACCAGAACAATTTCCTGTAAGATTTCCAATTATTGATCCAGAAAATGAGACATTCTGTGAAGAATCAATTTCCAATGCGGTTGTATTATTCGTTTCTAGAACTAAAGATTGATTATCATTGGTTCCAATCCTTACCGTTGCTCCTGTTGAATTACCTCCATCAGCAATATCACCTGTACCTACAGGATTTTGATAGCTAAGTCCTCCCAGCCCGTCATTATAAAGATATCCTGCTGCATCGGCTAATCCAGCAAAAGCTGATAAATTCGCATTATATGCTTGAACGTCAACACCTACTTCTAGATTTGCGTATGCCTTAAATGCCGCTTCATTAATCTGGATCAGTAAACCCCTCCCCCAGGTTTGAGTTGATAATGCTGATAAGGCATCCAAATCAGCATCATAAGGCTGAATATCCGCTCCCACCACAAGACCAAGTGTGGCCCGTAAACTGGCTGCATCCGTTTCATTGACCAAACCACGCCCAAAGGCAGAAATTGGAGTCTCTGCATACGTATCCACAGCGGTGGTATATACCATCTTATCTGCTGTAGTGGCCAAGGCAGCCAGACTGGTCAATGAAGCATCGTAGGCTTGTACATCTGTTCCAATAGAGAAGCCTGTCACACCAATCGTAATATTGGCGCCACCAATCCCACCCGTAATCGAAATGTTTTGTCCGGCAACCAGCGAATAAAACTGAGTATCTGTTCCGGTCTGCTGATAAAACAATCCCGTTCCGCCAGCTACATTAGAATGAGTATGCGGCATAGCTGCATCGACTCCATTTTTTAGAGCAAAAATAGCATTGTCGATTGAACTATAACCGGTCGCTGTTTCTGTACCCAATGAGAGCTTAATATCATCTGCTTCTAATGCGTTCAGTGTCATTTGTGTGCCAGTCAATGGATCAGTATAATTGGTCGTATCATTGGCCCGATCCAACTCTATCTGTTCGGCATACAGCTTCCTTCGGGTATATTCTATAGTGGGGGTTGCCATACTTTACCTCACTGTCAGTGTCGGATGACGTTGTGAACGATAATAAGCCCCTGAAGTTCTTTCTTCTTCATCTTTAGCTCGCCTGACTTCTTCTTCAAAGAATACTTTGTACTTGTGGAAATTGCCCTTATCGTGCATCGTGCCCTCTTTGCCCCAGGCTCTTTCTAATACTCCATACAGAATGCCTTCATACCAGTTCGGATCAACATCAAGCGTT
>JANQHV010000340.1 GCA_028282505.1 SAR324 cluster bacterium
TTTTTAGCTTTGACCAGAAAGGCATATTTGGAGCCAATGGCATAATCTGCACGCCCTAAGCTTAACATTTTCACCATGCTCAATTCATCTGCTTTTTCCTTGATATTGAGCTTTGATTTGAGTTCATCGTATTTTTTACCCAAACTGGCTCCTCCAAGCTTGATCCCTTTCTTTCCGATCAAATCCTCCAATGTAGCAAATGGAAACGATTTTCCCTTCGCCACAATCACCACGGTTGGTATTTCCACATAAGGTTCTGTGAAATCCAGAAATTCTGCTCGTTGATCGGTATGGAATATCGTAGCAATCAAGTCCAATTTGCCATTCTTCGCCTGTAACATGGCTCTGGGCCAAGGCAGAAACTTGGAATTGACGGGAACATCGAATTCAGCAAATATGTCTGTGACTAAGGAAATAATGGGTCCTTCCAGCTTTGAACCCGCTTTCTGTGCCCAAATTGAAGGAGGAGCATACACGGACAGAGCGTCACTGGAATACGCTGGGTTGATCAAGAAAATAGTGATTATACAGGTTAGCAATATCTTTTTCATAATGAGTTCTCCTAAGTATACGTTAGTTCCTGGAATTTCTTTTCTCAAAAAAGATCAGGGTTGGTCATATTTTGTTTCTGGCTACGCCAATGAAGGAAAAAACATGCCTTAAACGGCCTCAGGAACGGATATTTTGAAAGTGGTTCCTTGACCTATTTCAGTATTTATTTGAATTGCTCCTTTCAATCGCTCTACTTCGATATTAATAGCATCCATACCAACTCCCCGTCCTGAGATGTCAGAGACTTCTTCTTTGGTAGAAAAACCAGGAGCCAGGATCAATTTGACCAATTCTTCAGGTGCTGCGGTTTCAGCATAGCTTTCATTAATGATCCCCTTTTTTAATGCAGCGTTTTTAATAACTTCTGCATCAATTCCCTGGCCATCGTCTGTGATAATGAGGCTAAACATGTTTTCTTCTGCGGTCGCTTCAATGGTAATCGTTCCCTCTTCCGGTTTGCCCAACATCACTCGTTCCGCTGATTCTTCCAAACCATGATCAACGCAATTGCGAACTAGGTGCACTAAAGCATTCAGCAAAGGATTCAATTGTTCATAGGCGATCTCTACTTTCTTTCCCAGTACTTTCACTTGCACCGCTTTATTCAAGCGTTCTGCCAGTCCTTCCACTGTCATCGCATATTTATCCAGGACCGGACCAATGGGTTGTTTACATAAATCATGGAGTGCTGTTTGAAATTGCTTCCAATTTTCCTTGCCAATTTTCTTGATCAAGAATTCCCTGAATTCGATAATTTTAGAATCCCTGATCTTGTAAGTCTGTTCGGTTTCTTGCAGATCCTCTTCCGAAATCAAACCACTCAACTCAGACAAGGCGGTAGTCAGGATTTGTTCTGCAAGCTGAGTTGATTCATTCAACTGGGCAGAAGTGTCTGGACTTAACGTCTTAGCCTCCTTTTTAATATTCTCCAGACGGGATTCAATAGTATGTGCCTGTTCTGATACCTTTTTTAAGCCATAGCTGGCAGCGCCCCCCTTGATTGTGTGATAACAGCGGAATAGTTCATTCATGTCATTTTCATCAACGGTACTGTTCAACAATGTATAAACACGGTCAAAGAGTTTTTTCAACTCCCTGATAAATTGGAGAAAACCTTCCCGGTCAAGGGCCACTTTAATAATCATGGCATTGCGCTCTTCTTCAGCCGCTATTTGACTGGCCAGTTCTTGCTCTTTGGTCACATCTGTCAGAATGACCATGAATTTATCCTCTCTCTCAGGTGATTGTAATAACAAGTATTCCAAGGACAGGATACGTGCTTGAAAGGTGATCTGTGCTGGTAGCAAATCCTCAAACACATTAATATTATCGGGGTCGTTAAAAATCATATCAAATAGTTCTTTTGTGGAAGTGACATCAACATTGTCATCCTTTTCAAACAAAAGCTCTAATGCACTCAACCCTTCAATTCTTTTTTCAAAAAATACCTCACAAGCCTTTGAATATTCTTTATGAACTTTGTAATCACGGTTGAAAGTAAAAAATCCCTGACCCGTATTGTCCAGTAAATCTTTAATAGCCGAGGTTCGCTCAATCACTTTTTGTTCTAAAGTTCGGTTATGTTCCTCAATCAAGTTGACCATCTGGATATTGTTGACAGTAGCCACTGCCAAGTGTGTCAAGGTCTGTGTGAATTCTTTTTCCAATTCATCAAAGGTGACCACTCCCAACTCTCCTGAAAGATTAACCACGCCCAGTAATTTATCATCGTCCATTAAAGGAATACACAACAAAGACCGTGGATTTTCCTGCTCACCCTGAATAAAGTCAGGAGATTGAGAGGTATCCTTAATGAAAATGGTTTCTTTTTTAGCAGCAGCTTTGCCGGCGGCTCCTTCTCCCAGGCGAAAGGTTTCCATGCTGCTGGACAATTCATCATTCAAGGGGTAGTAAGCTTTGAGATTTAAATTATCATCGTCATCCAGTAAATACACCGATCCCCGCTCCACGTGAATCTTCTCACGGAAGATATCGAGAATCACTTCCAAAGCCTTGGTTTGATCGAATATCCGTTGTAGCTCTCTCCCGGTTGTATTCAATACTTTTAGATCAGAGATCACCTGATCCATTGTCATCTTGCCTAAATGCAATTGATGCAGCATGGTATTAAACGCGGTTTCCAGTGTCTTCAATTCATTTTCACCACGAGTGTGGATGTCGATTTTTTGGTTTTGGACGTTATCTAAATTGATCTTTGTGACTGCACTGATCAACTGGTTCAAGGGTAAGGTCAATACCTTTCGGCTCACCAGTAAAAAAACAATCCAAAGGGAAAATGTCTTGATCATGGAATTGAAGATAATGAATAAAAAACCAAATTGTACTTTTTGTAATACGATTCCTCTTGAACTATAAATGGTAACAACCCCCACTTCTGTTTTTTCCCCCTCATCGTCAAAAACTGCTTTAAATTGATGAGAGAGCCCGCCTCCCTCAAGTATAGATTTTGAAATAGCAGCGTTTTCATTTTTAACCTGCTCCTGTGATGAAGCAGTGGCAGGGACTTCTCCTACATTGACGACTGTATCATTGGAATCTCTCACAGAAATCCCTGTAATGATAGGTGAACCCAGCATACCTCTCAGGATTGAAGAAAGATCGTCTTCGTTAACGTTCCATAAAGCATTTGCCAGTCCTGATGCAAAAAGACGTTCCAACTCGTGCAAGCCAGCGACAAGTTCATCTTCTGCTCTTAAATATTCCATGCTCATGTGGGTCACTGTGACTGAAAGCGTAATTAGAAAATATATAGAAAACACAATGGTGATTAGTCTCATCCCAATCGAATTTTTGATATTCACCATGGGTATTTGTGCCAGTGTGGTTGTGTCTATATTTTGTTGTAGCATAAATCTCCTTCCTGGAATTGAAAGAATTTAGACAAAGTTGCATTTCAACAATAACTTCAAGTGAGGAGGGAAAAATAATTGTCCCTTTTTCAATGCAACCTGGTGTCACTTGTTCAAGAAAAGCTCTAATGCCTTAACAAAATAAGCAAGTTTTGTATATGGGGAAGGACTACTCATTTTTCCGGGGAGATTTTTTTTAGGAATAATTTCAGATACTTAGAAATCAAGAAAAATATTAATAAAAATGCTAAAATATTTGAGAATATTGATAATTTATGAAGACTATAACCCCCTTGCAAAATGATCTTCTCCAATCAGGTCCATTGGGGAATATTTCATGCTCTTTATTTCTTGATTCAGGTTTTTCTGCAAGGATATGAGCTAACTTAAAAATTTAGTAATTTTCATATATGTTACTTCTTCAAATGATACTATTTTCTTGAAGATAGCGAATCCAGAGTAATTTACCATGTCCCAGTTTTTTGTTGATGGCATCACGATGACGCTCAATTGTGCGTACTGAAATGTTTTTTTTTGAGTTTTCAGACAGCTTCAGAGCAACTTCCTTGTTGGTCAATCCCTCCACAACAATCAATTGACAAACTTGTGTTTGTCGTTTTGTCAACAATTCCTTGTGTTCCAAATTCTGAACCGAATCTTGCATTTTTTGTTCGCGCAGGAGCAATTCCTGAGATAAGGCTTTTATTCCTAATTTCAAATGAGTGAGGAAGTCACTTTGCTTCAGGTAATCCGGCAACACCAGATTGGTATTATCTCCCACCATTTCTACCAATTCATCAAGCACTTCCTGAAAATAGCGTTGCTGAAGCACCATTCCCAGGGACTTTTCTACTGTCAAGATGAAGAGATTGTCTTCTTTTTCCCGATCTGCTGATGCTTCTCCGATGGATAAAAAATCTCTCCCTCCTGCTTCAATGAGAATTTTTCGTTCAACTGGCTTGTTGTAGAGGCACATCGCATTGCAAGGCTTCATCGTGTGTTTGTTTTGCTGCAACATGCTCAATACTTCTTTCACATTGTGGACAGTATCATAGGACAAGAACAAATCTGGGTTTGTGTCTAATGCTTGGATAGCCTCTTCGGGACTACTGCAAAGATAAAACACCACATGCTGAAATATTTTGGAGGACCAAAGGCAAGTAAAGGCTTTGATGCTTTTGCTCAAAATGACAACTTGTTGAGAAGGGTCACCCTGTCCATATCGATATGTCTTCATTTGTTAATTTTGTTTTTGTGGTTTTTGCGTAGTTTTTGGGTAGTCAGGAGAAAAATATACTCTCAAACTGGCTATTTCTACGTATAGAAAGCTCCATATATCTGCTGCTATACTATAGTTACTGTGAATAACAAATAAATAATAGAAGTTCAATTCGGTTTCTAGGGGGATGTTCTTCACGACTTTGATGACGTGAAGGACAATCGGTTATCAGCTTTCAGCTTTCAGCACATATGGACAATCCTTTGAATTGTCGATCTCTAACGCTGATCGCTGATTGCTGATAGCTTGGTAAAAAATCCCCTGTATCTACTCTATACTATAGTTACTGTGAATAACAAATAAATAATAGAAGTTCAATTCGGTTTCTAGGGGGATGTTCTTCACGACTTTG
>JANQHV010000366.1 GCA_028282505.1 SAR324 cluster bacterium
AAGGGACTGGCGAACTGGAAGGGGTGGATTACGAAGAAATCCTCTATGAAGGTTATGGTCCTCACAATGTGGCCATCATTGTGGAAGTGATGACTGACAACCGCAACCGTACTATTTCCTTTGTACGCAGCACATTTAGCAAACTGGGAGGAAATTTGGGAGCTACCAACTCTGTACAGTATATGTTTGATCGTTTAGGGCAAATTTATATCAATAAGTCCGCCATTGATGAAGATAGTTTGACTGAATTGATCTTAGAAGCGGGTGCCGATGATCTCAATATCGATGATCCGGAGAAATACGAAGTCGTCACCACTCCTGCGTACCTTCCTCAAGTCAGAGAAGAGTTGGAAGGAAAGGACATTCCAATGGAATCTGCAGAAATCGCCTGGGTTCCACAAAATCGAGTTGAAATCGATGATTTGAAAAAAGCAGAACAAGTGATGCGCTTGATTGACCAACTGGAAGATAATGATGATATTCAAAAAGTTTATTCAAATTTTGACATCAGTGATAGCGTACTCTCTCAAATGTCATAATCTATCCGTATCATGCTAATCATTGGTATTGACCCAGGCAGCCGAAAAACAGGGTATGGCATTATACAACACAAAGGCAATCGTAACTTATACATCAATAGTGGCTGTATCCATCTCGCCGAGTCAGCTCCATTGGCAGAACGTTTGTTGACACTGGATCAAAAACTGGATGAAATACTGCAAGAATTCCAGCCAGACTGTGGCTCCATCGAGTCCATTTTTTTTTCAAAGAATGCAAAATCCGCTTTAATCCTGGGACATGCCCGAGGAGTAGCTCTATTGAAACTGGCAACCCATCAATTGCCGATCTTTGAGTATTCCCCCCTGGAGGTCAAACAAACACTGGTAGGAGCCGGCAGGGCATCCAAAGAACAGGTAAAGCATATGGTACAGATTCTACTGAACCAAAAACAATCTCGTTTCCACGAAGACGAATCTGATGCATTGGCCATTGCCATCACCCATTCTCACTTTCTTCCTCATTTAAAAAGACATGATCGCATACATTGAAGGAACCATTTTTTTACTTGAATCTGATTATTTGATCATCCAAACAGAGGCTGGTGTGGGATATCAAGTTTTTGTGCCAAACCCTTTATTAGTCCAGGCCACCAAGAACCAAAAGGCCCAATATCACATCCATACCCATGTCCGAGAAGGAGAAATGACCCTCTATGGTTTTGAATCATTGGAAGAAAAGAAAATATTTGAAATGCTGATCAAAACTTCGGGAGTCGGTCCCAAGCTGGGGATTGTGATCCTTTCGACGTTGCGTCCTCCTCAATTACTGGAAAGCATTCACAGCCAAAATATTTCTCAACTCAATGCCGTACCAGGCATCGGCAAAAAAACGGCTTCAAAAATCTGTCTGGATATGACCGATTTGCTGAAAAAAAATCCAATTCCTGGACAAGAATTCATCAAACCTCAACTTACTTCGGAAAAAGTTTTTCATTCCCCTACAGATGATTTATTATCAGCATTAACCAATATGGGATTTTCCGATCGAGATGTGCTATCTATTCTTGGACAGGTACAAGCTGAAGAAAATTCTTTCGAAGAGCAAATTAAAAAAGCTCTGTCTTTACTCACTTCATCGCATTGATCACCTTCTCACAAGGAGCCTCTGATGGGAAACTTAAACAAAGTCATGCTAATCGGGCGTCTGGGCAAAGACCCTGAAATCCGTTACACCCAATCCGGAAATGCCGTCGCCAATTTCACAATGGCCACCTCAGAAACCTGGAACGATAAACAAGGACAGCGCCAGGAAAAGACGGAATGGCACAACATCGTTGCCTGGGATAAACTGGCCGATCTGGCTCAGAGTTACTTAAGGAAAGGCAGCCAGATCTACCTTGAAGGCAAATTACAAACCAGGAGTTGGGAAGATCAAAATGGCCAAAAGCGCTACACCACAGAAATTCAAGCCAGAACTCTGCAATTTTTGGATTCTCGTCCAAGTGAGGGAGGAGCCTATGCTCAACCATCAACAAGGACTCCCGCACCGCCTGCCAGCGTTGCCCCCAACAATGCACCACCCAATATGCATACTCCATCAGCACAAGGAGCTGTAGAAGAACCTCCTCCCAGTGAATACATTGAAGACGATATACCATTTTGAACAAAAATATCGCCTTCCTTGGGAGATGCGTACTGGATTTTGGAGAGAACATAAGTTATGATGACAAATAAGATGCTCTTATAATGATAAGGAGTACTACAACTTCACTTATGTGTACACAAGGATTGAGTCAATAGATGCCATTACAATGCTAGAAAGGACTATCGATGTTAAATGATCAATATGAGTCAACTAATCTGTTAACACTGCCTATGTTGCCTATGAGGGATATCGTCGTATTTCCCAAGATGACAGCACCTTTTTTTATTGGAAGGGCCCCTTCCATTGCTGCATTGGAAAAGGCTCTGGCAACGGATCGCAGTATTTTTGTAGTGGCACAGAAAGATCCGATGACAGAAACACCAACGGCTGATGATCTATTTCAAGTCGGCACCATTGGGCAAATTCTGCAAATCATGCGCCTCCACAATGGAACCATCAAAGCCTTATTTGAAGCAAAGTACCGTGGACGCCTCATTCAGGCCAATATTACAGACGATTTTTATTCGGCACAAGTTCAGCAAGTCCAAGAGAAATATTCTCGTACTCCTGAACTGACGGCATTGAGTAAAAATGTTCGTGAAGAATTGAAACGTTATCTCAAAGATGTGAAAAAACATACAGAAGGTATCGAAAAACTAGCTTTGGATATTGAAGAACCTCATTTTCTGGCTGATCGCATCGCCCCCCTGCTCAATATGGGATTACAGAAAAAACAGGAACTTCTCGAAATTACCGACCCCCAAAAGCGTCTGGAAATCATTTATGAACGAATGCTTGAAGAAAATGAGCTCAAAAAAGTCGAGCGGAAGTTAAAAGACCGGGTTCAGGGACAAATCGGAAAAACCCAGAAAGAGTACTACCTCAATGAACAAATCAAAGCGATTCAGAAAGAACTCGGCCAGGAAGACGGAAAAGCAGAAATTGAGGAATATGCCAACAAAATCAACAGCACTCAACTTTCTAAAGAAGCCAAAGAGGTGGCTGAAAAAGAGCTGAAAAAATTGAAAATGATGCAGCCCATGTCAGCCGAAGCCAATGTCGTGCGTAACTATTTGGATTGGATCCTTGGTTTACCCTGGAATGAAAAAACAGAAGATCACTTTGATCTGGATAAAGCGGAAGAAGTTTTGAATGCTGAGCATTACGGGCTTGAAAAAATTAAAGAACGCATGATCGAATACCTGGCCGTTGCCAAAAAAGTCGGAGAAATGCATGGTCCCATCATCTGCCTGGTGGGCCCTCCCGGAGTGGGTAAAACTTCATTAGCTCGTTCTGTGGCCAAAGCCTTAGACAGGAATTTTGTCCGAATGAGCCTGGGTGGCGTACGTGACGAGGCAGAGATACGAGGTCATCGAAGAACCTACATCGGGGCACTTCCTGGTAAAATAATCCAATCCATTCGGAAGGCAAAAAGCAGCAACCCTCTGATGTTGCTGGATGAAATAGATAAGTTGACTTACGGCGTCATGGGAGATCCTTCTGCGGCTTTACTGGAAGTGCTGGATCGTGAACAAAATAACACATTCATGGACCATTACCTGGAAGTGGAATTTGATTTATCAGATGTTCTATTTTTCTGTACCGCCAACGTCGGACAAAACATTCCAGCCCCCTTAAAAGATCGAATGGAAGTGATCACTCTCTCCGGCTACACCGAATTAGAAAAAGAACACATCGCGTTACGCCACCTGATCCCCAAACAAATCACCGAAAATGGATTGAACCAGGAACAAATTAAGTTCAGACATAAGGGATTGACCGAAATCATTCAGCGTTATACCAGAGAAGCCGGAGTTCGGGCTCTGGAACGTTCTATTTCAAAAGTATGTCGGAAAGTCGCACGTCAAATTGTTCAGAAAAAAACCAACACTCCTCTCACGATCACCCCCAACAAAGTCCATCAATTCCTGGGAGTTCCCCGTTTCCGGCATAAAGAAATTCATGAAAAGAATGAAGTTGGGATTACCAATGGGTTGGCCTGGACGCAAGTGGGAGGAAAGTTGCTCACGACAGAAGTTTGCTTAATGAAAGGAACCAATAAATTAAAATTAACAGGACAACTGGGTGATGTGATGAAAGAATCAGCAAAAGCGGCATTGAGTTATGTGCGCAGTAACGCCAACCGCTTTGGTATATACTCTTCACACGTCAAAGAAACCGATGTGCATATCCATGTTCCAGAAGGTGCTGTTCCCAAAGATGGGCCTTCTGCTGGAATTACCATTGCCACTTCCTTGATTAGTGCATTTACTGGCATTCCTGTGCAAAACGAAGTCGCCATGACAGGAGAGATTACCCTGAGAGGACGAGTCTTACCAATTGGAGGACTGAAGGAAAAGTTATTAGCAGCCAAACGTGCAGGCATCAAAACTGTCTTGATTCCAGAACGAAATGCAAAAGATCTGACAGAAATTTCTACTGAAATCAAAAAAGAATTGACCATCATTCCTGTCAAATTCGCAGAAGATGCCTTAAAAGTCGCTTTGGAATATATGCCGGTTTCTGTAGAGGACCCTCTCAAAGAAGAAAAAGAAGCCGATGATACGGCTAATGTGATTTCCAAAGAGTCTTTTCCCAAAACGGAAGTGCCGAATTATCACTAATCACACAGTTGTTGTAGGGTGATTTGCATAGCACGAGCCGTTTTTTCCAAATCTTCTTCAGTATGTGCTGTGGACATGAACAATGATTCAAAGGCAGAAGGCGCTAGGTAGATTCCTTCCTGGAGCATGCCTTTAAAAAAGACTTTAAATCGTTCCACATCCGTCTGCAGCGCATCTTGGTAATTACGAACAGGAGTTTCTGAAAAGAAAAAACCAAACATGGCTCCCATTTGGTTGCATTGCAAAGGAATTCCTGCTTTTTGGAACAATGATTTCATTTCATTGACCAACCAACCACTCTTTTCGCTAAGATCAGCATACACATTTTCTTGCTTCAAGACACTCAATGTTGCAATACCCGCAGCAACAGCCACAGGATTGCCCGACAATGTTCCCGCTTGATAGACACTGCCAACTGGTGCAATTTTAAGCATAATATCCTGACGCCCTCCATAGCCGCCAACAGGAAAGCCGCCCCCAATCACCTTACCAAAAGTTGTCAAATCAGGTTGCACACCCAATAGAGCTTGCACACCTCCATAGCCAACACGAAATCCTGTCATCACTTCATCAAAAATCAGCAAAATTCCTTCTCGATCACACAGGTTTCTCAAGCCATTCAAAAAACCATGCTCTGGCATGATCATTCCCATGTTTCCTGGAACAGGCTCCAAAATCACAGCAGCAATTTCCTGGGGATGGTTATCAATCAGTTCTGCCACCGAATCCAGATTATTGTATTCAGCCAGTAACGTCAGATCCACAAAAGCTTGTGGAACTCCATCAGAGTCTGGCTTTCCAAGTGTTGTAGCCCCAGACCCTGCCTGCACCAGCAAAGGATCGATGCTGCCATGATAACACCCTTCAAACTTAATAATTTTATCTCTTCCCGTATAGCCTCGTGCTGCTCGAATGGCACCTAGTGTTGCCTCACTCCCGGAATTAACCAGCCTGAGCATCTCAATACTGGGAACGGCCTCTTTTACCATCTCAGCTAAAACGATTTCTCCTTCCGTTGGAGCCCCAAAAGAAGTCCCTGAAGAAAGAGCCTGTTCTACTGCGGCAATCACTGTTTCATGACAATGCCCTAGAATTAAAGGCCCCCACGACCCCACATAATCAATGTATTCATTTCCATCAACATCATAAATTTTTGATCCTTGGCCTTTCTGGATAAAAATCGGACTCAAACCAACTGATTTGAAGGCACGAACGGGACTGTTGACACCACCAACCAGAGATTGTTGGGCACGTTGAAAAAGTTGAAGAGATTGCTGCACTTTCATATCGATTATTCCATTTTATAGTGTTACTGGGTACACACACATATCAATATGTTTCGCTCAAACCCCAATAAGGAGGCTGGTCAAAATGCCAGAATGATTGATGGTGTATCAGATAAAAGCGGGTAGGTTGCTTGAAAAATATTGCAATACAGTTTATTTTTCAAGGCAATTGGATAAAATTTTACTGCGGGAAGCATGTCCTAATTTACTCAGAGCCTTTGCTTCAATTTGACGGATGCGTTCTCGTGTTAGATTAAAAACCTGTCCAATTTCTTCCAGCGTATGATCATATTCATACTCAATTCCAAAACGCATCTTGATCACTTTTTCTTCTCTTGGAGTCAAAGAAGACAGCACACCACAAATCCTTTGTTGATCATCACGAGAAATCGCCCAGTTGCCAGGATTTTCAGAAGAGTTGTTTTCCAGAACATCCAGCAACGACATCCCGTCCTCGTCTTCCACCAAGCTATCCAAAGAGGATGGTTCTTTGGCAATAGATAAGGCTTCAA
>JANQHV010000470.1 GCA_028282505.1 SAR324 cluster bacterium
TTGTAATCTATGGGAGGTGGATATTCAGTCTGGAAACTAAATATCACCCCTATCCCTGTTTGTTACAAGGCGCTTAAATCATTACCTGTCGACTTTGAGTATTTATGCCTGCCTCGCATATGCGGCATCACTCGCAGAAGAACAGATTATTCCGATTGATTTAACTGCGGAGGAAGTGTGAAAATCATGGTGGATGAGAATATCCCCAAAATGACCACAAATACGCTATTAGAATTAGGGCATAATGTTTTAGACATCCGAGGAACCGAATTCGAAGGTATTCCAGATAATCAAGTCTGGCAAATGGCACAAGAGTAAAATAGACTCTCGATCTCAACAGATAGAGGCTTTTCTAAATATCGTGAGTCTAATCACTATGGAATCATTATTGTTTGTCTCAAGCAGCCCAGCCGTATTGGAATCCACCAAAGAGTTTTACAGGCACTTAGCAAATATCGAGAAGAAGACTGACAAGGTTTGGTGGTGATTGTCAGGGATAAATTGCAAAGTATCTGGAAGCATTCTTCATCTGAAGATAAATAAAATCACCTAACAATAAGATCCATCTGATTCCCACCACAGCCGATTTTCTCCAAGAGCGCCGCTAAATCAAAAGTGTAAGGCATCAAATAAAAGTATTGGTGGGAAACAGATGATCTAAACGTTCGGCTCGCAATAATTACAACACCCCAAAAAGAAAACAAATATATGCAGACTGGCATGATCAGTCCCGTTGATGTAAAATCAAAGTACATTCACCTACAAAGTAGAGATTCACCATTTTAATAGGGGCTCATCAATGCCAGTGATTACAAGGTTTTACGGAATTATCATTAAAATGTATTTCAGAGAGCATGGAGTTGCCCACTTCCATGCTATTTATGGAGAATACAATGGAGTTTTCGAGATTGAAACACTCGAAATGATTGAAGGAGATTTACCCAATCGCTCACAGAAAATGATCAAAGAATGGGCAAAAAATTATCAAAATGATCTTTTGGAAATGTGGAATTCTCAAGAGTTCAGAAACCTTCCAGGATTAGAATAGGAAAGCTTATGCCAATATATCCAAAAGTGAAATCTGTTGAACCGTTAGATAATCTATGCCTTCTCGTCACCTTCCAAAATGAGGCTAAAAAAATATATGACTGTTCTCCTCTTACCAAGAGTGATGTATTTCGAGACCTCACAAATAAAGCCT
The DNA here is from genome assembly GCA_028282505.1 of SAR324 cluster bacterium. GTDB lineage: Bacteria > SAR324 > SAR324 > SAR324 > NAC60-12. Next base: position 1,202 of record JANQHV010000470.1, read on the forward strand.
TATTTAAGATGGTTAAAGCCGACCAGGGGGGATACGGAGTTAGTTGGAATGATTCTATTGATCTTAGCGAGTCTGAACTGTGGATAAATGGGCAATTAGCCGAACAATAGAATCGAAGTGACTTGGAACCCTGCGTTTTTTCTAAAAGTTCCTTCCAAATTTAAAGTTCATCTCTTTTAACAAAGTTTATCTCTGGGCTCCAATCCCCTCATTCAAGCGTTCGAATTAAGTAAGCTTATAATACCAGAGAAAAGCAGATTCATTCGCAAATAATAATATCTTTTGAATATAGTATACAGATAGTATATTATTGTTTCATGGAAATTCAATAGAACCATAAGGCAATATGATTAGATCATTCAAATGCAAAGAAACTGAGAAAATTTGGAATGAACAGAGATCTAGAAAATTTCCCATAGAAATTCAAACGAGAGCTCTGAGGAAGTTACGACTGTTGAATTCATCTGATAGGATTGAGGATTTAAGAATTCCTCCTTCCAATCGTTTAGAATTACTTTCTGGAGATAGGCCAGGGCAGTATAGTATTCGAATCAACCAACAATGGAGAATTTGTTTCAACTGGGTAGAAGGCAGTACTGAAAATGTTGAAATTGTAGATTATCATTAAGGAGATCCTTATGAGTGCGCATGAAGAAAGAATCGAACTGGAACATCCAGGAATAATCCTCAAAGAAGAATTTATGGAACCTTATGAGGTATCAGCGTATCGTCTGTCTAAAGAAACAGAGATTGACAAAATGACATTAAGTGGAATATTGAGAGGAAAAAGAGTAATTACTCCAACTACAGCACTCAAATTATCCAGATTTTTTGGTTTGTCAGAGCGATTTTGGATTAATTTACAGGCAGATTATGATCTTAGAATCGCAAAGCGTAAGCTTGGAAAAAAATTGGAAAAGATTCATACTCTTCCTGATATTAAAAGCGCATGATTACCATCGAACGGATCTTGACCACAGCGACTTTTCCAATGATTTTCAATAAATTCAACATCAGTGCTTTTTCCAATATCATCGTAGGTCAAGGCCGTTGATGCTGGCGTTCTACGCCAAACGACATCGCATTAACCGAAAAAAGAAATTTGAAGAATAAAATGGTACCCATTCCTCTCAATAGACACCTCATCTCTTGGTGTATTTTAATCTGCTTAACTTGCGGATTTTACACCCCTCGCCTATTTGCCTCACCGGCTTACTGGCCGACAAATGGCTGGCGTTTCTCCACTCCAGAAGAACAAGGAATGGATTCAGAGCCATTGATTGAAATGATGGAACTAATCCGTAACAAGGAATACGCGATTAATAGCATCACCATTATTCGAAATGGATATCTGATAATAGATGCCTATTTATACCCATCTCAAAAAAATACAAAGCGTGTGATCCACTCCGTCACCAAAAGTTTCATTTCAGCTTTAGTAGGAATTGCCTTGGACAAAGGATACATCCAAAGTGTCTATCAGCCGATCTTTGAGTTTTTCCCAGAAAAAACCATTGCCAATCTGGATGAGCAAAAACAGTCGATCACTCTGGAACATTTATTAACCATGACCTCCGGATTGGACACGAATGACGATTGGCATAGTGATCTTCCGAGATTAGCAAAGATGGTAGCGAGTGAGGACTGGACACAGTATGTTCTTAACCTACCTATGACTCAAGCACCAGGGAATCGGAATCGTCACATCGGATTATGTTCTGGACGAAATCTATACCATGCTGTTTAAACGAGCACCGTTTGAAATTGCAAAAACAGCGATTGACCCCCTTTCACAAGCCATTGAACAATAACCATGTCCACAGGATATGGTTTATTAGAATAAAGTTAATGAGTGAATTCTTTCCGAGAAAATACGGCTGGTGTGCCTGCTTGATAATAACGAGTCTTTTTCAAAACCAGATTAGCGACATAAGGCCCCAAAGCTTTGGGCAGTTGTAAGGTCACAGAATTCCATTTTTGAGGAGGTGACTTTCGAGCTGTCAAATGGATTTGTCCAAAATGGAGGTGCTCTTTTTTCTGATCATGATTCCGTATGCGGAATTCTTCTAACCTGGGGAAGTTTACGATCTGCAACTCGATTTTCTGCCGATCAATTGTAAGAGAGGTTTCATGAAAGAATGTTTGTCTGGCAATCATATAAAGGATATTGATATCTTCTAATTTCACTCCTTGTTGAAGGTGAGTCATCCAGGCTTGAAGGTCTGTTGTCACCACAACATGCAGCATTTCCTGGTGAAATTCGATGCGAGCCGAAGTTTCTTTAAGTTCGTGTCCCGCAAGATTGAATGCAGGCAAAAAGCACAATAGAAACATTATAGCGTTGATGAATGAACGATGCATTATTCTCGACAATAGGTGGCAGTGTCCTCTCCATGAGTGACAGTGTTCATGACAAAATCATAACAGCTGTCTCCAGATGAGGATGGTGTGTAGCGGATGAAGTAAGACTCTCCATTGTACTGATAAGTCAGACTGCGCTCTCCTGTTGTTTTGTTATGGGAGTGCACCAGGTTAGTCACTCCACCTTCTGGAGGCACTCCTGTTGGTTTATCTTTCAGAGGAGCGACTCTGGGAAGAATGGTTTCATCGATTGTTCCCACCAGACATTTCCAAACATACGGCTGCGTGGATGAAGTGTGATAGCGGTACCCAAAAGTCGAATCCTCCTGCCCGTTACAGTTATCCAAATCTCCACTGTTTATTGTGGTTCCATCAGGATTGTTATTTCCATAAAGCGGATAGCCATCAAACCCCCAACCAAGAATCGCACTGTCTCCTTTATTGGCCATGCTATCGATCATACAAGTGGGAGCCGCATGGTAATGATAGTCATCTCCACGTCCTGCATGCCCCCCACAATTGTCCAATTGCCCTAACAGGGTTGTATCAGTGGATTCATCATAAGTGGTCACATCAATGGTTCCCTGGGCGGAATAGTCATAAATGGGAACTCCATTGACCGCCACTCCCAAGGCCGCATCAATCGTAGTCACATTAGAGGCTTTTTCAGGGGAGAGTTTAATGGGGGAGGAATAATCGACTGCGGGTACTGGAATCTGTTCGTTGGTCCCTGTAATTCCATTCATCAGATCATGATCCGGGTATGTATCAGAAACAATATAGGCATAATTGCTGTCGCAGGTAACCGTCGGATCAAAACCAGCATCCGTAATAGAAGCTTTGATTTGAGTACAACGATCTAAGTCCACATCCGTTGCTGTGTCCGAAGTTCCAGTTACATCGTTAAAAGTCAGGGTTGCTTTTTCTATGACAGTGACTGTCTCAATGGCATTAACGAGCACGTCATAGGTCACATCCACTGTACTTTCAGTCGGTAGTGTTGCAGGCGTTTGAGACAAAGCATATAATGTGATCGTATATTCACGAGTTCCTTCATCCTGGGAACAAGGGGAGGTATAAGAAACAGCATCGCCATCTTTATTAGATCCCATATACCAATTTCCGTCATCAGCGCCACCATGCGCAATTTCAGTCACAGAAGGATCAATGTTCCACAATAGTAGATAAGAGTTTACATTTGAAGTGTCATTGGAATTTGGGAAATGGTGCATGATCACGACCAACGATTCCGTTGAAGCAGGAACATTTGACCATGAAAGAGGGATAGACTTCTCTGTTCCATTGACCTTCTCTTCACATTTATAAGTTGCCAGAAGTTCACCATTAGAAATTGCTGAACTGGTCAAGGTGAAGGTTGTCGATGTATCCGTCGTGGGAGTACTGGTGCCATTGTTGGTGGTTTCGTTATCATTGTCGTCGCTGGTTGTGCTTCCACCGCCACCACCTCCCCCTCCACAGGCTGGAATGATAGAAGCTATCGCCAATATCAACAAACTGCTGAGTGCTATCCAAAAGACAGAACGTTTTTGAGCTTTTTTCATGTTTTTCTCGAAATTTTAATTTTGGTCATTATTTAGCTTTATTTCATGCTAAGAACTTTTAACTTTATCCACAAGATATAAATTATTCTTGAACATACGGGGAACTGTTTATATATTAAGTAGCATATTGCGACTAATTAATTCAAATAGAGACTAAGGAGGAAAAATGGGGACTACTTCTGTCCGTGTTAGTGAAGGTTTTTATAATGAGGCAAGACTGGTTTCTGAGATTCAAACCCGTTCTATTGGACAACAGGTAGAGCATTGGGGCAAAATTGGTAAAATTGCCGAAGCCAATCCGGAATTACCATATAATGTACTCAAAAATATCTTGATTGGATTAAATCAAGCTAAACACGGACAACTTGAAGATTATATCTTTGGGGAAGGCGATGAATGAAAGTTCGTGCAACGTCCTTATTTCAGACTCAGAAAAAGGCTCTTCGAAGATCGCAAATACGGCAACTGGATGGTGAAATTCAAAAGATTATAAATGATCCAGAAATTGGTGACACTGGAGAGGAAGAATTAGAAGAAATATACTATCACCGCTATGAAGACCGATACGGACGTATGTTAATAGCATATCAAATGAAAGACAATGAATTGTGGTTGTTAGTTATTGCCAAAATCTCTGTTCAAATATAGTGCCATGAATATTTTATTACTCTATCCCAAATTTCCTCCATCGATCTATTCGTTTGAGACACTTTTACAAATGGTTGGACGAAAAGCACTGATGCCCCCACTTAGTTTGATCACAGTTGCAGCATTATTGCCTCAAGAATGGAATTTTCGATTGGTTGATTGTAATGTCTGTGATCCGGTGGCTGAAGATTGGGCATGGGCTGATTTAGTGTTGTTATCTGGAATGATTGCGCAAAAGCAACACATGCTGGAACTGATACAAGAAGCCAAAACAAGAGGAAAAACTGTTGTCGTTGGAGGCCCTTATCCCACTTCTATTCCTGATGAGTCGAGGGATGCTGGAGCAGATTTTTTGGTACTGGATGAGGGCGAAATCACGATACCTCTTTTTCTGCAAGCACTAAAAAATGGAGACAGCTCAGGAATATTCCAAGCTCATGGAGAAAAAGCAGATATGAGTATCAGCCCAATACCACGGTATGACTTACTCGATTTTAAGGCATATGGAGAGATGGCACTGCAAATCACCCGAGGCTGCCCGTT
>JANQHV010000410.1 GCA_028282505.1 SAR324 cluster bacterium
TCATTGAGTGGATTTTTGAGAAAATTTAAGGCGAATAGTCGGCCTATTTAACGAAAATTTTCTCAAAACAGACGCCAATGAGACGGTTTTGCAGCAAAACCAGGTTTTTCAAACAGGTTCTGAGGTGCAATGCATCCGGTGAAGCGGTGGCTAAGACTTGCTGAAGCGGCTATTTCTGATTAGAAACACCTTTTAAATAATTTCTAATCTTTTGCTCAGTTTCATCACTGATATAAGAAGATGACTGGAGATAACCTTCAAGTACTTCAACAGGATTTTTACATGCAAGGCTCTCTTGAGAAATTGTATCTATTTGTCTCAATTCTTGAGAAATTCTCGTTCGCTCTTCCAAAAGATAATTAAACTGCTGGTCACAGGCAGGAATTGGTGGCGGATAATTCCCAATTTCTTCATAAATCTGCTTTTTTTTGTTTTGGAGTTCCTCCTTGATTTCCTGCCATGCTGATTTGAGTGTATCCATTTCTATTTGCCTTTTTTAGTGTTTTATATGATCGCTTCTCGTTCACCAACTGCTAAATTTCTTGTAAAAGTATCTGTAGCTCTAACTTCAACGACCTGTATAAATCCTTCAACAGCTTTGAGAAAAGGAGCCTTGTAAGTAATCTACCTCTTGCTCCAATTCTTGATCGGTAAGGCCATCAATATTAAGCCCTTTACTCCATAATAAGTCTAAGAATCCTCGATAGCCAATTCCCAAAATTTCTCCACTTTCTGCAATTCCTAGATTACCATTCAAATATTCTAAAATGATGAGTCCTTGTTTCAGTTGTTCCTGAATTTTTGGTAGATTATGTAATACTGGACATAAGCTATTTTCTTCACCAAGGTTAATCATCAAGCTATCAATTTGCTTTCCTGAAGAATCTTGCCGACATTCTCAAAGCCTCCGGTCACATTTTCATTCAGGCTATCCAGTTTTTTTCTAGCACTTTGGTAGCCAGGGTGTTTTCATCCAGCTTGTCGTTCGTAACATCCAGGCGTTTGTTAGTAGCTGCAATTTCAGTTTTTAGCTCGCTACGTAAATGAGAAACTTCATCTTTTAACTCGGTCCTTAAATGCGTGATCTCATCCAGGATTTTTTGATTGGTGAAACCATTTTTCTCAAATAGGATTTGGATGTACTTTTCTGCGTCTTTCAATGATTTGATTTTGATTTCCATGATAGAGTTCCAGAGTAAAGTGGTGGAATTCTATTAAAAAATAGCTCGATTTCGGGGAGATTGCAATGTTTCGGGGCAATCTCCAGGTGAGAAATTTGTGATCATTTCGTGACGTAATCCGGCTAAATTGAGAATAAACTGATTGTGGTGGATTTTAATAAACCGTTTCGCCGAAAGAAAAAACGAAGGTTTGGCTGGTGAATGGAACGATGATTGATGCAAGTGTTGACTAATTGTCGCACTGACTTTCAAGAATAAAGTAAAAGTGTTACTTGTTAAGCCATTAAAATCATTTTTAATGGTATCCTTCTGAAAGATTTCGAACTTGTAGCATTTTGGAGAGACTGTCATACTTTGTGAAAACGCAGATCAGTCCCTCTTTTAGTCAGTTGTTACTGGAAGCAGAGTTTCAACCTCTGTGGAGTTAGTTCTCTCTACCCTCAGAAACTCACTTCACAGGTTGAGTTAACGGGTGTTCAAGAGGGGGCTATTACATTGAGAGGGGAAGTGATCAAATTCGATTGATTGTGGTGAGTGAGATTTCCCATGCCAAACATAACGCCATTGGGCATTTATTCAGTGGGATTCCAGAAGAAGTGGAATTTGCCACCCGTCAATACTAAGTACCGCTAATCAGAAATAAGTGTTCAAATTCTTGTTGTGACAGTCTTACTCTTAATTGTAATCTTACTCTTAATCTCTGGAAATTGAGGGATTAAGATTAAGAAAAAGATTAAGAATTTGTACACTTTATTGTGAATACCTGTACTAAGGACATGCCCAGGAAATCAGCACTCTATTAAATCAACTTTTTTTATCAATTGGAGGGATTGGAATTACCGAAAAATTGATTCTGACACAACATCAATCAATAATGGAGACAGGTGATGAGAGAAGAAAATATCAGTTTTTCTGCAGGAAGCATTACATTAGAAGGTTTATTGCAAGAAGCATCAGAGGAGCGGGGTGTGGTGGTGACTCATCCTCATCCTCTGTATGGGGGAGATATGTACAATGCCGTGGTTGGTACCATTGTGCGTAGTTTTCAAAAGAAAGGATACACCACTCTGCGTTTTAACTTTAGGGGGGTTGGAAAAAGTGAAGGTCATTTTGATGAGGGAGAAGGAGAACAGCAAGATGTGATCAGTGCACTTGCTTACCTTAAGGAATCGGGAATCAGTTCTATTGTATTGGCTGGGTATTCTTTTGGAGCATGGGTCAATGCCAAGGCTGCCAGCAAAAGTGATGCTTATGATAGTATGGTGATGATTGCTCCACCAGTGGCTTTTATCGATTTTCAACCCGTTACTGCGATTCCTAAGTTAGATCTTGTCGTGAGTGGTAGCCATGATGATATTGCTCCTCCTGCCTTAATTGAAAAGATGTTGCCTGTCTGGAATCCAGAGGCTCGTTTCGAGGTACTGGAACGGGGAGATCATTTTTATGTAGGATATAATGACCGGTTGGAAGAGACAATATTATCCAATCTGATCCAGTGAAATGTTCACGTAAAATTACGGGATTTGGAAATTTAAGGCTCATTTCCTCTCAATTCACACAAAAAAACCAGTAAAATCCCCAGTAGATTATCGAAGGAATCAGAATTATAATAAGATTAGGGCCTTTTATGATTTAAAAAAATTTTTAATCCAAAAATAGTCTATGGCTCATATCCTTATTGTTGATGATGAGTATCAAATTGCACAACAACTGACTCTCCTGATACGTTCTTTTGGACATGTTCCTACCTTTACCCTGTATCCCGAGGCGCTTTTTGATTTTTTAAAAGGTGAATCGGTGGATCTCATTTTGTTGGATGTCAATATGCCTGACATTGATGGGGTCACGTTGCTCAAGCAAATCAAGGCCCATCCTGAGTACCAATCTATTCCGATCATTATGCTCACTGGAGATACCAGCCGGGAAGTGTTGAGTGAATGTTTCATGGTTGGAGCGGCTGATTATATTAACAAGCCTCCAGATAAGATTATTTTACAGGCAAGGATTCAATCGGTATTGGCTGCACAAGAATCATTTGAGCAAATGCGAATATCAAAAAAAGAATTGCAGGATTCTTTGAAAATTCAACAAATGTTGAATAATAATCTGTTGGAGGCGACAGAGAAATTGGAAAAATCAAAGCAGGAGTTGCAAAATTCTTTGGAAATTCAGCAGATGTTGAATAATAACTTGATGGAGGCTACTGAAGAACTTGAGGTGACCCAGGAGCAATTGATTCAGGCACAAAAAATGAAAGCGCTGGGGACATTAGCTGGTGGACTTGCCCATGATTTCAATAACCTTCTCTTTATTATGCAGGGAAATTTAGATTTGATGCGAGAGGATTATGGTGGTGATCCGCAAATCATGAGATACCTGGATGCCATTATTGAGGCCAAGGATCGTGCAAAAAATGTAGTCAATCATCTCCTTACTTTTGCTCATATTGAAGAACAACCTCCTGTTTTGACACAAATTCATCCTGCAATAGAAAGAGCTTTGAATATAGCCAGCAATACATTGGATGATCGGATTACAATCCGTCAGAACTTGGATCGCACCTGCCCTCCTATCTTGGCAAGTGCTACTCAAATTTATCAAACGGTCCTCAATCTATGTGTCAACGCCTGTGATGCCATGATAGGAAGAGGAGGGGTGCTGGAAGTTTGTTTGGAAAAGATGGTTTTTATCAAGAATCCTCCATATTTTCCTCAATTGAATCGGGGAGAATATTTACATGTGTTGGTCAGGGATACGGGCATTGGTATGACTCCTAAAGTACAAAGCCGGATTTTTGATCCGTTTTTTACAACTAAAGGACTGGGAGGCATCAACACTGGTGCCTCCAAAGAGGGCACAGGGCTTGGCCTTTCTGTGGTCTATAACATTGTGCAAAATCATAATGGATTGATTCGAGTGGAAAGTGAACTGGGTAAAGGGTCTTCGTTCCATTTGTATTTTCCAATCCTCGAAGAACAAAATAATTTTCAGATAAAAGAGTGGGGGCTGGAACAAAACTTTTCTACCCAAGAACCAGCAGCAAGAAAGTTGCGAATTTTGGTGGTGGATGATGAAGCACGGTTGGCCGAACTCTATGCAAGTGAATTCGAATTGGAAGAACACGAGGTGGTGTCTTGTTATGACGGCCACCAGGCCCTGGAAGCATTCCAGAAAGATCCAGACCGTTTTGATCTGGTGGTGACAGACCAGGAAATGCCAAAAATGTTGGGAACACGACTGAGTCGAGAATTATTGAAAATTCGCCCAGATATTTCTATTATTCTCGTTACAGGGTATAGCCCTATTGTCAATGAACAGAATTTTCAAGATTTTGGTTTAAAAGGATTCTTTTTGAAACCGGTCAACTTTGAAGAATTGTTTCAGAAGATCCGTGATATATTTCAGAATTAACGGGATTTACCTGCATTCTTGAGTATGGACTGAATAGTTTGTAAAAGAGTTGTTGGGTTCACAGGTTTCCTACCATCCTTGGCATTTGTGCCAGGTGTTGCGCTTCCAAAGTATGGTATCTTTAGATTTAGATACTATGGTAAAATTCCTCGCAAACCAGGTTTTTCTTTCCATGTGTATTTTGACCTCTTCTGAATCAACAGGAGTGATGACAAAATTGACTCCATGTTTTTGATAATAATCTTCTCCATAAAGATCCCCAGGCAGATCCGTTGAATTGATGGTGGTAAAATTTGCGTAGAGAAAGCTACGCCATTTCCGATTGAGCAATACTCCTGCTTCTTCACAACGCTCATTGATCTCAAAATAAAATTTAGTCAATGGATTATCACGGATACGGTATTGCTTAGGGGAAATCCCTTCCCACCACCACGGTAATGATTTCTGAATATTGGCTTCTACTGAGGAATGGGATAGCATGATCAAAGTAAACAGTAATAATATGCGTTGCCGAAAGTGAGGGGAGCAAGTTTTGATTGTTGCCAGTAGTATAAAAAGTGTCAAGGATAACAAAATGATATACGTAAATGCGACGTACCGTTGATAGATGTCGGGATAAAACATGAAACAAATCAGGGAAATATAGCCCATGAAAAACAAAAAAGCAGCCAAAACAAAGGGATATCTTTTTTTGCGAAACCATAGGTATCCAGCCACAGCAAATATGATTAAAAATTCCGAATGATGTTTGGGTTCGATGAAACGAGTATATCCACGTAAATAGTCAATAAAATTCGGAATTTTTTGAGTGACTTTATTGATTTGAAAAGTGTTGAAAGTGGCAGTTTGTGCCAAATGTTCGGGTTTGGGAAAGATGTTTTGAAATCCTGGATAGACAGGATTTCCAAGCCACAGGATGTTTTTTCCGAAAAAAACTCCACATAATAGGAGGAAAATCAGAGGAGTGATACAATGAAAGAAATGGATCTGTTTTTTATGCCAGATCGATAGAATGACACTGGCTGGCAGGAGGAAGACCACATAATTGACAGCTGTCAATTTATTGCAAACGGCTAATGCGGAAAAGAGGATAACACTCCACATGTAGGATTCATGTTTTCGCGTTCCCTTCTTATAAGGAATGATCCATTGACGTATCAAGTAGCCTGTTGCTAAAAAGGCAGCAAGCACCGCAATCCAATCTGGTTTGAAAGCAATGGTATCGGTTGGTGCAAAATTGAGGGTGATGGGCCAGATTGCCATGACCAGGGATACCATTGGCCAACGCCTTAAAATATAAGGAAAGGTGCTGAGCAATAGCAGCATTCCTCCAATGGTGATTAAAAATGTTACTTGTTGACCAATAATGTGGTAAGCAAAATCATTGGCAGTGAGGGATAGCAAAAATACACCAATGCTTTCAAACAGGCCCAGCAGGAGGAAATGGTTATCTAAATTGTATTCATAAAAATTTGTTCCTTGAAAAAGAAGCTTTGCATAAGGAAGTGTATTGTGCAACTGTTCAGTACCATTGATTGGCAGAAAGGTAATGGATAGGCGGGATAGAAAAAGAATGATAGGAATGCTCCATAACCAGCGAAGCGGACCAAAATCTCGAAAAGTACGCAGCAAACGAGAGAATGGTTTGGAGAAATTTCTGGGATTTGTCCAATACGTGCTCAAAAATGCCAATCCGAGAAAAAGAAGTTTATATACCTCTGGAGAATTGATTTTCAGTAAGGAGCCTACAATCGCCAGATTACCCAGTAAGCCTACCCCTAAGGTTGCTGAAATGGCCAAATTGAATCCAGAATAAGAAGATTTTACAATTTGATAGCGAAGTAAATTCTGTCTTATGGCTTCTCCAACATATAAAATGAGATAGCAAATACAAAGACTGCCGGCAAAACTGATCAGGTAGAAAAAACGGAACCACTCCTGTTGTAAAATAAATTCTGCGGTCCATGGGAAGAGGATTAGGACAGGCAGAGATAGCCACAAAATGATGTGTTTCTTCAAAAAATCCATAAATTCGTAAAATGAGTGCTGGTTATTGGAGACGTGCCAGGGCCATGAATTCTGCACGAACGGTACTATTCTTGAGAAAACATCCCGATAGTGCACTTGTGGTCATCAACCCAGAGTGTTTGACACCCCTCATTTCCATACATAGATGGGATGCCTTGACAATCACTCCAACTCCCTGAGGTTTTAATTTTTGTTGGAGGTATTTTGCAATGTCACTGGTGAGGTGCTCTTGCACCTGTGGTCTTCTGGCAAAAAAGTCCACAACACGTGATAGTTTGGAAAGTCCACAGAGTGATTCATTGGGAATATATGCCACAGTAGCTTCTCCAATGAATGGCAATAAATGATGGGCGCAAAGAGACTGAACCGGAATGTGTTGAAGAATGACCATATTGGGTTGATCTTCCGGTGTCATGGGAAAAGTAGTTAAATTGAAGGTTTCATTTTTTAAACCAACACATAGCTCTTCTGTCCATGCACGTGCAACACGCTCAGGACTTTCTTTAAAATGGGGATCATTATGGTCGATGCCTAATCCATCCAATAGTAGAGTAATTCCTTCTTTGACTTTGTTAAAATCCATAAATATTCAACATGTGGTGTTATGGGATGTTATTCTGCGGCTGGTAGCTCAATACAGAATGTTGTGCCATGTCCTTCTTTTGAAAAAACTTTCAATTGTCCATGGTGAGTTTCAATAATATTGTAACTGATCGGCAATCCCAATCCCATTCCCTTACCTGGTGCTTTGGTTGTAAAGAATGGGTGAAAAACCCTGTCCAGGTTTGCTTCAGGAATACCAATACCTGTGTCTTGTATTTCAAGGATGGTTTGATTGTTGTGGTGACGAGAAATTATGGTGATTTTTTTTGAGCTGACGTCTTGCATCGCATCATTTGCATTTACCAGAAGATTGGAAATCACTTGCTCCATCTGGATAGCATTGCAGTGAATAGCAGGAAGAGAGTCTGAAAACTCTTTGATGACCTGAACTCCATTGGTGGTAAGTTGTTTGTTCACCAAAAGCAGAGCATTTTCGGCAATTTCATTGATATTTGCAAGTCCATGTTCCAGAGTACTGGCTTCTCGGCCAAATACACGGAGATGTTCAATGATTGCAGAGGCACGCTCCACTTGACTTAAAATCTCTTCCAAGCCAGGTTGCAATTGTTCAAATTTTTTTTTCTCCAGATGGGTGAGCAGGTGTTCTGCATGAAGACTGATACTAAATAGTGGTTGATTGAGTTCATGGACAACGCTGGTCTCCAGCTCTCCCAACAAGGCCATCTTTGCAGACTGAATTAATTGAGAGCGAGTGGACTTTAACTCTTGATTAGCCTGAGTGAGATTTTGATTGGCTTGTTGCAGTTGATCATTGGCTTTTTCCAGTTGTTTTTTTTGTTGATAGAGCTTAACAAAAACATTGACTTTACTTCGCAAGATATCGAGCCGAATGGGCTTGGTGAGGTAGTCAACGGCTCCTGTTTGATAGCCACGGAAAATATTTTCTTCGTCCAAGTGGATGGCTGTTATAAAAATGATAGGAATATGTTTAGTGCTTTCTCTTTCCCTTAATTTGGTTGCTGTCTGAAAACCATCCATCTCTGGCATTTGAACGTCTAAGATGATTAATGCAAACTGGTCTATTGTTGACAGTTCTAAAGCTTGTTGACCAGAGTATACCTTGGTAATCGTGTAATGGTTTTTAACTAGAGCTTTTTCTAAGACTTCTAGATTTGCGGGCTGGTCATCAACAAGTAGTATTTTCGCTTGTTCCATGATGGTGTTGCTGTGTTCATATGCTTAGAAATTACTCAAAAACTTTCTAGGGCTTCTTCTTCTGTAGGATAAATAGGTAAGATGTCATTCAATCGTGTCATTTCAAAGAGTTCGATGTTTTCCTCATTCAAATTGCAGATAGCCAGTCGAGCACCACGCCCCATGAGAGCCTTGTAAACGGATAGAACTAACCCAATGCCTGAAGAGTCTACAAAGGCAATATTATGAAAGTTAATCACAATTCCATTGATATTCTCGTCTTGTAACAAAGGAGAAAGGTGTTGTTCGATTTCACCGATGTACTTGGCAGATAAATCTCCTTTGATTGCTAAAATATAAATTTTATTGTCAATGCGATGCTGTAGTTCCATAGTTTTCTCATGAGTGAGATGATGTGTGAAAATAAATAATTTGCGGGATTTAGTATTTCAATTCCGAGTTTATCGAATTGCAAGAGAAGTTTCAACTATTGACCGACATATCGTGAATGATTTTCTTGCAGTTTTTCTTTTTTCAATGTGTTGTGAGATCTGTGCAATATGTTTGCCTGAATTATCATAACCATCACTTCAGATAGATCTTGATGTCTGATCTCACATCATAAATAAATGACAAAGGGTGCTTTTTGTGAGACAATTGCTCGAAAATGATATTTCTTGGTAAATCCATCTTGCCAACGACGGCAGAACAGATTAAGTATTAGGCTAAATAATTAACTCATTCTATCGCTTCAGTTTAACCTGATATCTTGCATTAAACTCTGAGATGCTGTACAGGTATTTTTGAGGGTTAAAATTTTACAACCAAAATTTAGGGAATAATAATATGGCAGCTGAAAGACGGAAATACTTAAGAGTACTGTTTGAAGAAACAATTCAGGTGGAGACCGAAGAATGGACTGATCCAATGGCCACAGGGTTGGACATTTCCTTAAATGGCACAAGGTTTCATTGTGAACATTCCTTATCTGAGGGAAGCGAGGTGTGGGTTTCCTTCAAACCGGGTCTCAAAATCAAGGGAATTTGTCGTTGGTGTTGGCCAATTGAATGGTATTATCAGGCGGCTGTCGAATTTTCAGAGATCACTTCGGAAGAACAAACCCTGTTACGTGATTATATTACAGAAACTTCAGGTGAGCCCTATCCCGATTACTCAGGTGAAGAGGCAACAGAAGAGGCTATTGAGACACAAGAAGTGGACGAGATGGAAGATCTGAGTCTCGAAGAGGAAGAGGATGCCTTTGCTGAGGACTTGCTCATTGACGAAGAGGAGTCACTGGAAGATAACTTATTTACCGGGACTCTCACTCCATTGGTTTTTGCCGGTAAGCGAATCGTGATTGTAGATGGTGACAGTGGTCGAATAGAAACGATTGGTGAATATTTGACAAAAAGGAATCAGTTTTCCATAGAGTCAACAAATAAATTGAGCCATTTGTGGCCACTATTGAAAGCAAAGCCAGCAGATTTGATTCTTTTGTCCTGGGGTTTGAATGGAGAGGACTCCATGGAGATGCTGCAAAATATCCAGGGCCGGTTTCCCGATGTGCCCATTATCTTTTTTTCAGGTCCAGTGAGCTTAGAAGAACGTTTGGAAGGATTGAACGGGGGAGCCGCTGATTTTATCGCTCGTCCTGTTGCTCTTTCCTCTATTTCACAAAGCATTTTGAAAACGTTTTCTTTGTCAGTATCTTCTTCTAATAACGGTTCATATGATGCAGAAGATGGGTTAGAAAATGAGGACGATCTGGACCTGAGTGACGATTTATTAGAAGATGATTTTGATCTATAGCCATGCTTTCCTTCTTTTTCGATTCCTGATTTTTATTATTGAGTAGGATTATTTTCTGTATGAGAATCAAGGTATTGTTGTATGAGTTTGTCAACAGTTCCGTCTTGATGAAATTGCTCCAGGATGTTCCCTACATCCCGTGCTGTTTTTTGAGATAAACGTTTCTTGGAGAATGCTACATAGACGGGAACAGAGCCGAGGATTGGCTCAAGGACACGAATTCGATAGCGGAGGTCATGCTTTTGTGCGGACCAAAAAGCGACCAGTTTCTCGACTGCTGCCAGATCAATTCTACCAAATGCCGCTGCTTTGACAAGTAATTCGAAGCTATTGCGTTCCTGCACCTGAATGATGCCTTCTTCCCGAGCTTTATCAAAGGCTGGAGAAACACGAGCCTGGCGAACTCGTCCAATCGAATAATGACGCAGAGATGCCATCGTTCCATCAAATGTGACCGAGTTTCCTTTGGCCGTGATCAAAACCATTTGTAGATGAACCACTGGTTGAGTCGGATAGTATAAAAAAACTTCTCGGTCGGCACTTTTCATCGCCGGGATGATAGCATCGGTCAATCCTTTTTTGACTTCTGTAAATGCTCGTGCCCAATTAGTGATCTCGAATTTTGTTTGATACCCCGCCTCTTTCAAAGCCAATCGAACTAAATCTGCAATGATTCCTTGGGTTGTTCCATCAGCATGGATCATGATATAGGGCTCGAATTCCAATCCTCCCACTCTGACGGTGGACACCTGTTCAGAAATTGCCGGGACGCTTGTCAGCAATAATATCAGGAACGCCATGAGAGGTAAGATTAGAATGTGCAATGCTTTTGGCATGAACTCTCCCTGATTCAGTGATTGGTATTTCATTTAATCAATCTTTTATCTTTTTGTACAGATTAAAAATAGACTCTTGTTTCTTAGACGTTTCTATCACATCATCAAAAAATTCTTTTCCTGAATGTCATTTTATCTCAAAAATCAAGAGCCCCCTGAATTTTCCACATAAAATATCTAACCCTTCTTTGAACAAAAACAAAAAAAATTAGACTCTATTTCTTTAGATAGTGTTCTTTATCTTTGACTCGGTATGTGAGTTGCATTTCTTTACGTCCATTGAATCCTTCGGAGTCGGAATTTGTGAATGCCATTGTTGGTAGGAATCAGAAGGATTGTGTACGTTTCGAAAAAAGTGGACGTTTACCAAGGGACAAGTCAGTTGATATTCAGCTGGTGTATGGCTTCTTCAACAACAAGGAAGTTGAAAACGAAGAGCGTTCCGTTCTTTTGTAACTTGAAGACAAGGAAACCAAATGAAAGCAAAACTATCAATAATTATTCCAACGTATAATAGTGCTTCCTTGATCGAACGTTGTTTAGAAGCCTTGGAACAACAAACAGCACCAAAGTCTGAATTTGAAGTGATTTTGGTCGATGATGGATCAACAGATGATACTGCCAGAGTCCTGCAAGAGTATTTGCAAAGAACGAATCTTCAACTGTCGGTTTTGCATAAACCCAATGAAGGTCCTGCCAGTGCAAGAAATTTTGGGGTTGGTGCTGCCCAGTCTGATTGGATTGCATTTTTAGATATAGATGTCGTTCCTATTCCCGAATGGGTTACTCGAGGTCTCCATTTGCAGCGTCATCATCCTACTGCAGCAGGTTTTGAAGGATGTACAGAGATTGGAAATCAGGAAAAGGTGACACCATTTACACATCAGACTAGAAATCTGACAGGAGGCCGTTATTTGGCATGCAATCTGATTTTACGCAAACAGTTTTGCCAGTTTTCTTCAGCTTACAAAATTCCATTTCGTGAAGACACCGATTTAGCTTTCTCTATTTTGGAATCAGGTCATGAAATTATTTTTGACTCAGGGTTATTGGCGTACCATCCTCCTTTGCCACCACAGTATAGCCGACCCATTCGTAATGCGATGCGTTATTATTATGATGGGCTGCTGGAAAAACGTTTTCCAAAACGCTATGAGAATGATGTGGATGTCCATTATGTGGGGGGAATACGATTTCCCCATCTCCGCAAGAAGATCTACATGACTTTTATCTGGACACAGATAATTTTCCTGTGTTCCATGTTGTTTGCCTTTATACCCAGTGGTTTGAAATGGGTAGCTGGTAGTGCACACCTGCTGGCATTTGGTACAGTCATTTTAACACACCTGAATCATGTCAAACGCTCTGAATTAAAATGGTTAGATGTCGGACTGTTGGCAGGGGTTGTCTATTTTGTCCCGTGGGTTTTATTTATCCAACGCCTGCGAGGTAGCTTAGCCTTTCAGGATGAACCTCGATTTTCAACCGCCAGTTGGCAATCGGCACAGGCTGCTCCAACAGCCAATCAAGAAACCCGAAAAATCATTCCATTGCATGCCCATCCACAAAAAATTCAGGAAACTCATCCGGTCTTCCGGGATAAATCATATGGGCATGGTGGTGGCTCCTGAAAGGGTATGAAAATTCTACTCATTCCTTTGTTTTTTGGGCTTTTTAGCTTATTGGCTTTTCCTATAGCTGCCAATCCTTCTTTAAAAGCACAGGTGTCTTTTCAAAGGGGGAACACTTTTTTGCGTACCCAACAATACGACCGTGCCATTGAGGCGTATACCCGTGCTATTGGTTTACGGGCAGACTATGCACACGCTTATCATAAGCGCGG
>JANQHV010000432.1 GCA_028282505.1 SAR324 cluster bacterium
TAAGAGGGTTTCCCGAAACTATTTCCGAAGCGAAAAATCGTCCAGAATGAGGGTGGTTTTGCAAAAATTTGAGGCAAATAGTGGTTTTATTTAACGAAAATTTCTGTTGGTCCGGCATTCCAGAAATCCACATCATTTCTGGTGGCTTTGCAGTAGGATAAGAGTTTCGGAAAACCCTCTTAAAGCCTATTTGGAAAAGATGGTTCGTTGCGAAAAAAAATGCACACTCCACAGACCATTTTCTTCAACGAGGGCTTCTTTGTTTTTTCTCGAAAACAAACCTAGTGTCCTGGATTGATACGAAGTTGCGTTTAAAAGTATACAATATGTCATCCTGACGGTACGCCGAAGCGGCTTGTCAAAGGATCTCTTTGAAATGATTGATATTCTTCGCAAGCTCAGAATGACAAAATACTCTGGGATGTCACTTTTTTAAACGCAACTTGGTATGAGAATAGACAGAAGTTCTTTCAGCAGGTTCTCCAGTTTCAGAATCTGCACAATTCGTTTATTCCATCCGACGAATCGTGTCTTTGCCTGAACTTGGAAAATATAAATAAGTCCCATCACTGGTGATACCTTCAGGATTACCAAGTGCAGCGGCTGTACCGGTTCCATCGGTAGCATTGCTGGTTCCATCTCCAGCTAAAGTAGTTACCACTCCGGTCGAAATCACAATCTTGCGAAGAAGGCTGCTGTTCCGATCGGTGACGTAAAGATTGGTGCCATCGGTGGTGATTCCATAGGGAGACCAAAACGTAGCAGCGGTGCCGGTTCCATCAGTGGTTCCACTATTGCCGTCTGACCCGGCCAAGGTCGTAACCACTCCGGTCGAAATCACCATCTGGCGAATCACGTGATTGCTGAACTCTGTAATATAGAGATTGGTACCATCCGTTGTAATTGCCCAGGGGCTGCCAAACGAGGCGCTGGTACCGGTTCCATCGGTGACTGCTGATGTGCCATCTCCAGCTATGGTCGTTACCACACCTGTTGCAATCACAATCCGGCGGATGAGATCATTTTCTTTGTCGGTCACATACAAATAGGTGCTATCCGTCGTGATTCCTTCTGGCCTGTTAAATCCAGCGGCTGTTCCTGTCCCATCAGCGGTTCCAGAACTTCCTAAACTTCCGGCTAAAGTAGTCACCACTCCAGTGGAAATGACGATTTGACGAATCGCATGGTTGTCCTGGTCCGCTACATAGACATTGGTACCATCGGTGGTGCAGTCGTTGGGATTATTAAATTTAGCAGCGGTGCCAGTTCCATCAACCGCTCCTGAGCTTCCGGCTTGCCCAGCCAACGTGGTGACCACGCCGGTGGCAATCACAATCTGGCGGATCACATGTCCTGAATCTTCAGGAATATATAAATTGGTGCCATCGGTGCACCCCCCATTGGGTTCGTTAAATTGAGCAGCAGTGCCTGTCCCATCCAAGGTTGCGTTCGTGTTTTGAGCCCCGGCTATCGTGGTCACGATTCCACTCAAGGAAAGAGGGCTGCCCTGAATCGTTCCTCCCAGCAGACCACCACTGACGGTGATCGTCATCGTTTCATCATAAGTGAGTGATGAAGAATCCGTAGTGCGAACAGTGATACTGTACGAACCAGGAGGTAAAAACGAGCTTATTGCACTGAGTGTGGACCCACTGACACTGAAATTATCAGTACCAGAGGTTAGAGAGTACGTATGGCTATCGCCACTGTCTGCATCTGTTGTACTGAACGTACCCACTGTTTTGGAAGAAAGAGGGTTGGAGAGGGTACTCGAACTGAGAGAAACGTCCGTCGGTGCTTCCTCAACATTGGTGACGGAGATGGTGAAAGCTTCTGAGTAAGTATTGGTGCCATCAGAGCACTGGATTCGAATACTTTTTGATGTGGCGGTTTCATAATCGAAACTGGCGGCTGTGGACAGGGTCGAGTCGGAAATCGAAAAGGAAGAATTATCAGTATCTCCTGTTCCCGAAACCAGGCTGTATGTGAAACTGGAGGAATCCGCATCGGTACAGCTCAATGTTCCTATCGTGGTACCTGAAGCAGAATTTTCGGCCACACTGCTGGCGCTCAAAGCAATATCTGTTGGAGATTCACTATTGGTTATTGTTATTGTCAAAGATTGCTCATAAATCCCTCCTATCGCATTGACAAGCTGAACACGGATGCTGTGAGAGCTTTGTGTTTCAAAATCGAAACTGGCTGCTGTCAGCAAGCTGCTGCCCGAAATGCTGAAAGATCCATTATCCGTACTGCCTGTTCCCGAAACCAGACTGAAACTGACGGCATCTGATCCGTCCAAGCTTCCCGTTAAAGTGCCCACAGTGGTGCCTGAAGAAGACCCTTCGGCTACGGTGCTGGGGCTTAGAGCGATACCATTGACATTGATCGTCACTGATTCCTCATAGGTCTGACTGGTCAAATCGGTACTGCGGATGCGGATGCTGTAGGAAGTTTGAGAGGCATAATTAACACTGGTCGCCATCGAAAGCGTAGTGCTCGAAATACTGAAAGATCCATTATCCGTACTTCCTGTTCCCGAAACCAGAGAATAGGTATGCTCGTCGCCACTATCTGGGTCAGTACTGCTTAAGGTGCCCACCGTTGTTCCCGATGAAGAACCACTATCAACACTGGTTGCACTGAGACTGAGAGCCGTTGGCGCATTTTCTACAGTTGCAATTTGATTGTCTGTCGCTTGACTGGTGGTGACCGTGCTCTGGAAGTGGGTGACTGCCGATGCTGCAGAGGTCAAACCGGTTGTGCCAATGGAAAGATTGGATGTGAGGGTGCTTATATCGGTTGCCACTGCCGTTTCAAAAGCACTGGTTGTCTGATCAAAATTAACTGACATGTCAGCCGCTGCGGTACGGACGGCTGCTGGGATTTTAATACCATTGTCAGGGTTTCCGTCATCATCCAGCGTCTGCAGGAAACGCAATAGATTGACGGTCTTTTGATCAGTAATTGCTGAGCTGGCCAGGTCGACTGGAGTTATTTGAATGCTTCCAGTTACTGTTCCCAGTTCGATGTTCCCAATTGTAAACATCACGTTATCGCCTGAATAATAAAAGAATCTGCCAGTACTGTCTGTCGTTCCAGAAAAGCTAGACTTGTAAGAAATTCCTTCCACCGCTGCGTCTATAAAAAAACCGGACAAACGAATTAGCTCCGTTTCTGCTTGTAGTTGTTCCAGTTTTTCCAAACCACTCAACTCGTCGTCTTCTTTTTTATCGTCTTCACCAACGATTTCCTCAATGCCATTGATTTCTTCGAGATTGCCACAGGATGCTATCAAAAATGCCGCAAGCAGTATATACCAGATGGTTTTTATCATTTGTTCTCCTGATGGTTATGGATCAATAGTGACGCACAATAGGTGGTGATTGTTTGAAGAGTGATTGGGAAGTATTCAGCGCTTTTCGAGACCGTTGAATGTTGTCAGCATTGGTTTCAAAATTTAGTGCATTGTAGTTTTGAGTTGAAAATAAAATGCATGTTGCTTTAGCGAATAAGGGGATATCTCTTAGGCTTATAACTCCCTACCTTTAAACGACGTCTGTCGAAACAGCAGTATCCGCCTTAGCAACACTTGAAGATTATGATCAATTTCTAGAGCAAATGACAAATGATCTATTTGGTCTCTTTTGGTCTGTTTCACACTTTTTTTGGTCTCTTTTGGTCTCTTTTAAAGCAAAAAAGAAAAAAAGGAATAAATTTTGATATTTTATTATAAATTTTTTCAAGTAGTTTTTATCGAAGTTGTGTTTAAAAGTATACAATATGTCATCCTGACGGTATGCCGAAGCGGCCTGTCGAAGGATCTCTTTGAAATGATTGAGATTCTTCGCAAGCTCAGAATGACAAAATACTCTGGAATGTCACTTTTTTAAACGCAACTTGGTATTAACAGTAAGACTGCTTCATTGCATGAGTATGAAAGCAATTGGAAGATCATCAATAGGGGATTAGACTTGGAATTACTGAGAATATTTTTTCAATTGGGCTAGGCTAGTTTCCAAACGAGTTTTCAGTTGAGGGACTTCAGGGCAGGTATTGAGCACATATTCGGCTGTTTGCAGGACAGTTTTCACACGAGGATTTTTAGGGAGGGTTTTGAGGGAGGAGTAACGTTCCAGATTACGGGCACGATAAACGCCCCGCTTTTCCAAATGCACACTCCATAAACCACTTTCTTCAGCGAAGGCTTCTTTGGTTTTTTGGGTGGCTTTGATCCAATATTGAATGGATAAGGAAACCAATTCCACCACGGTTTGACGCATTTCAGGATGAGGAGTGATCAACTGAGGAAAACCTTCCGGCATGTTAGGAAAGCGAGGTGTTTCGCGCAATTTTTGGAAAAAAGCCTGATTCTCTTGAGTGAGAGCAGGCAGAAGTTCTTTCAGCAGGTTCTCCAGTTGTTGAAAACGTGTTTCATAATTAAACAGAGTAGGAGAAGAAGACCTTGCAATGCTCATCACAAAAAAGTGTTCTTCTGGAGTTTGTAAAAGCAAGACATCAGCATCCAACGGCAAGAGACTTTTATTTTTATGATGGACAGTCAGTTGAAGTTTTTGCTTCAGAACAATAGTGTTTTCAGCATCTTTTTGATGTAGAGAGAGCAATGCAAAATCAAGTGCATCCTCCCATTCCGGAATCAAATGCTGCATAGACTGATTCAGAAGTTCATCCAACGTATAGCCAAATAGAGCTTCGGCCTGCTGGTTGAAGAACGTGATCCTGCCTTCATGAGTAAAAGCCAAGACAGCTTCATCCAGAGTATTCAAGATAGCAACCAAATGTTGTTGGGTAGCCAACAATTGTGATTCGACTTGTTGTCTTTGCTGAATTTCTTCTTTCAAACGTGTATTGGTTTTCAATTGAAGCAAACCATCAATCCGGGCCAGCAATTCTTCCTTATGAAAAGGCTTGGTCAAATAGTCGTTGGCTCCGGCACAGAGTCCTTCTACCACATCACGGGTTTGATTTTTTGCTGTCAAGAGGATAATGGGCAACTCCTCACGGGAAAAGCGTTCTCGAATCTTGTGACAGGTTTCATAACCATTCATCTGTGGCATCATCACATCGAGAATGATCAGATCAATCGGCCATTCCTGCTCCAAGACTTCTAAGGCTTCCAGACCATTGATCGCAGTGGTGACGTTTTCATTGAGCGATCTTAAATGATTGACAATCACTTGCAAATTGATCGGATCATCATCCACCGCAAGAATATGATATTGGGCGTCGGGAACAGATAACTGAAGTAAGGGAAAAGCAGCTTCTGGAGAGACATCTTCGTTGGAAAGCCGTATAGACGTTGAATGAACATTTTCATCAATAAACAAAGAGTCTTTGCTCAGAGGAGACTGTTGTTTAGAGATAGGAAGCGTGAAGGTAAAAGAAGAACCAGTCCCTTCTTCAGATACCACTGTCAATTGACCACTATGTAATTCAACCAACTGTTTGGTGACAGTCAATCCCAATCCCACCCCATCGTAAGCCTTACTGGATTCAGCCGCTTGTTCAAAAGGATTGAAGATCCGTTCCAATTGATGCGGAGCGATGCCAATGCCCGTATCTTTAACGACAATGACCAGAAGATCGTGCGCTTGATGCCCACCCACCTCAATCAGTCCTTGAGGGGTGAACTTGATGGCATTGCCAATCAAGTTGTAAAGAATTTGCTGCAAACGGTTTTCATCAGCTTCGGCAAGCGGGAAGTTCAAGGGAATGGTGTTGATCAGTTCCAATGATTTTTCCCGGACCAATGTTTGAACCGAGCGAAAGACTAACTTGACGATATCTCGAACACTGACCGGCTGCAAATTCAGTTGTAAATCTTGATGTTTCAGCAGAGAAAAATCTAAGATGTCGTCAATTAAATGAGAAAGGCGTCTCCCACTGCTGATCATTATAGAAAGATCCTGTTGTTGTTTTCCGGAAAGGGGGGCTTGCTGATCGCCCATCAACCCTTCAGCCATCCCAATCATCCCATGCAATGGAGTGCGAAGTTCATGAGAGGTTCGTGTCAAAAACTCATCTTTGAGGCGGGACAATTCTT
>JANQHV010000460.1 GCA_028282505.1 SAR324 cluster bacterium
CCAAGTCTCTAGCAAAACAACTGCAAGTCTTGCGCAATACGAAAGTATTCAATGTCTATGGTCCCACCGAGACTACTATCTGGTCAACGGCCAATTTACTAAAGGAGGGGGAGGTGACCATTGGGACTCCTCTGCTCAATGAAGAGGTCTATATTCTTTCCAAAGATGGACAGCTTCAACCTTTGGGAGTGATCGGAGAGCTATGTATTGGAGGAGCTGGTGTCGGTCGGGGTTATGCCAATCGGTCGGAGTTGACTGCTGAGAAATTTGTCAAGAATCCTTTCAGAGAAGGAGAAAATTTATACAGAACCGGGGACTTGGCCCGTTGGATGCCTGATGGAAATTTAGAGTTTTTGGGCAGAGGAGACGATCAGGTAAAAATCCGTGGCCATCGGGTAGAACTGGGAGAGATCGAACATTATTTGCAAAAACATCCTGCCATTGAGGAAGCCGTGGTGGTAGCCAGAGAGGCTGGAGATGGAGAAAAAGAATTAGCGGCTTATCTGAGAGGTGATGACGGATTAGAAATAACAAAGTTGCGGCAATTTCTCTCAGAATCTCTGCCCGAGAACTTGATTCCTTCTTACTTCACCTGGCGCGATCAGTTCCCACTCAATCCCAGTGGAAAGATCAACAGAGGTGCCTTGCCCGAACCGGAAGGAAGGGCCTTGGGCTCGGCTTATGAAGCACCACGCAATCAGGTAGAAGCCAAACTGGTTGGGCTTTGGGAAGAGATTCTGGGCCAGAGCCCCATTGGCATCCATGACAATTTCTTTGATCGAGGCGGGCATAGTTTGAAAACGGTGCAACTGCTTTCTCGTATCCAAAAACACCTGGAAGTGGAACTTTCCTTAAAAGACATTTTTGCCTTCTCTACAATCGCCAAGCTGGCATCTGTGATTACCGGTCAGGAAGTCAAAGCGTTTGCTCCCATTGAATCTGTGGAAGAGGCTGAAGATTATGAACTCTCTCATGCGCAACAGCGTTTGTGGGTGCTGCACCAAATGGAAGAATTATCTGCAGTCTATAATGTAACTGGGGCATTGCGACTGGAAGGGAACTTGAATCGGGAGGCACTTTTTCATTCGCTACAGGCGTTGGTGGCTCGTCATGAGTCGTTACGGACCTGCTTTGTCCATGTTGCTGGAGAGCCTCGACAAAAAATCGGAGAAGTTCCTGAATTGGCAGTAGAAGAGTTGGATTTGAGCCAGGAAGAAAATCCTGTCTTGGCCGCTCAAGAAATAGTGCAATCTGAAGGACGCCATGTTTTTGATTTGGAGAAAGGTCCTTTGTTCCGTATCAAGTTGCTCAAACTCTCCCCAGTTTCTCATGTCCTGGTGGTTAATCTGCATCATGTCATCTGTGATGGCTGGTCCCTTGGCGTACTGACCCAGGAACTGGGTGTGCTCTACCATGCTTTTCATCAGGGAGAGAGCAATCCACTGCCTCCGTTGACCATCCAGTATAAGGATTACAGTGCCTGGCAAAAAAACTGGCTGGCAGGAGAAGATGCTCGTCAGGCTCGGGAATATTGGCATGAGCAGCTTTCTGGCGAACTACCTGTTTTAGAACTACCCACTGATCGCCCGCGTCCTTTGGTTCAGACATTTGCAGGAAAAACCTTTCGTAAAGAATTTAGTCCTGAGTGGACTGGAAGGATCAATGAATGGGTGAAGGGAGAAGAATCCACTCTTTTTATGGGGTTGGTTGCTCTGGTGAAGGTGTTGCTTTATCGTTACAGCGGACAGCAGGAAATTTTGGTCGGAACCCCCATTGCTGGCAGAAGGCATGTGGATTTGGAAAATCAGATTGGCTGCTACATCAATATGCTCCCTTTGCGAGACAGCCTGGAGGGTAATCATTCCTTCGCTACTTTTTTGACTCGGGTCAGGCAAACGACTTTAGCAGCCTATGAGTATCAGGAGTATCCCTTCGATCAACTGGTTGATGAATTGAATCTAGAAAGAAACCTGTCCCGCTCTCCTCTTTTTGATGTGATCGTTGCTTTACAAAATGCAGAACAACTTCCTCCGCAATTAGAAGAGATAAAGATTGAAGATTTTTCGTTCTCCCAGGAAGTCAGTCGTCTGGATTTGACCTTTAATTTTACGGAACGTGAAGAGCGTTTGGTTTGTGAAATTGAATACAATACCAGTTTATTTGACGAAGGACGGATTAAACGCATGGGCAATCATTTGGAAATATTATTCGATTCCATCTTCAGCAATCCTGTTCAACCCGTTGATGCTTTGAATCTTTTGACAGAGTCAGAAAGAGAGCAGTTGTTGGTGGAATTCAATGCCACTGCATCGGATTACCCACGGGATAAATCAGTCATTGAGTTGTTTGAGGAACAGGTTCTACAAACTCCAGATGCCACTGCTCTGGTTTTTGAAGGGATTTTGTTGAGTTATCGAGAACTCAATGAGCGAGCCAATCAGATTGGTTTTTATTTAAGGAAACAGTTTCATCTCAAACCGGAAGACGTGGTGGGTGTTCTGGCTGAACCCTCAGAGCGGATGATCATTGCTGTTTTAGGGATTGTTAAGGCCGGCGCTGCTTATCTGCCCATTGATCCACTGTATCCCGATGAGCGTATTGCTTATATCCTGCAAGATGCACAACCGAAAGCCGTCTTTTCAGATGTTGCCTCAGAAGGCCGTTTTTCTGCGACGAACGTGCCTCTGTGTTCTCTTGATGGGAATGCTGAGATTGAGGCAGCCCCTACAGTTAATTTACCTGTGGTGACTACTCCAGCTTCCCTGGCTTATATCATGTATACCTCCGGGACCACAGGAATTCCCAAAGGGTCATTAATTGAGCACCGCTCCATTGTACGTTTGGTAAAAAACACCAACTACATTGAAATTGAGCCGACCGACCGTATTTTACAAACGGGTTCCCTGGCTTTTGATGCATCCACTCTCGAAATATGGGGTGCTTTCCTCAATGGAGCACAATTGCATCTTGCCAGAAAAGATACGTTGCTCCATGCTTCTGAATTTAGCAGGGTGCTTTCTGAAAATAAAATTACAATCATTTGGTTGACGGGAGGCTTGTTCAACCAGCTCATTGAAATTGATCATGAAATGTTTGCCGAACTGGATCATCTTCTCGTTGGCGGTGAAAAGCTATCGCTTGCTCACATCAATAAAGCCAGGAAGGCTCATGTCAATCTGGAAATTATCAATGGGTATGGGCCCACAGAAAATACCACTTTCAGTGCCTGCTACCGGATAGAGCACGAATTTGATCGAGATATCCCCATTGGAACACCAATTGCCAACTCAACGGCATATATTCTTGGCAACAACGATCAACTCCAACCCATTGGAGTTCCTGGGGAACTTTGTCTTGGAGGGGATGGAGTCTCCAGGGGATATCTGAATAATGATTCGTTGACCCAGGAAAAATTTGTTCCGAATCCCTTTTTTCCTGAAGAGAGGCTGTACCGCTCCGGTGATATTTGCCGCTGGACCGAAGGGGGCCTGATCGAATACCTGGGACGCCAAGATGATCAGGTCAAAGTTCGGGGCTTTCGGGTGGAACCAGCAGAGATTGAGCTTCATTTGCAGGAATATTCCTCCATCCAGGATGCCGTAGTCATTGTTAGAGAAGTAGAAGGAGGACGAGAACTGATTGCTTATTTGGTCGGCAATCAGAAATTAGACACCGCCCAATTGTGGCAATATCTGTCCGGCAAATTGCCTAAATACATGATCCCTTCCTATTTTATTCAGTTGGATCAGTTTCCGCTGAATCGTAATGGAAAAGTGGATAAAAAAGCGTTGCCCGATCCAGAAGGAGGCACTCTGGTTTCCTCCCCCTATCAGGCTCCTCGTAGTTCGTTAGAGGTTCATCTGGTCAGTCTCTGGGAAGAAATCCTGGCTCAAAATCCAATTGGCATTCATGATAATTTCTTCGAGCGAGGAGGACATAGCTTGAAAGCCGTTCAACTGATTTCCCGTATCCATCAACAACTAGAATTGGAG
>JANQHV010000577.1 GCA_028282505.1 SAR324 cluster bacterium
GATTTCCGGAATGCCGGACCACCAAAAATTTTTGTTAAATAGAACCACTATTCGCCTCAAATTTTTGCAAAACCACCCTCATTCTGGACGATTTTTCGCGTCGGAAATAGTTTTGGAAAACCCTCTTACAGACCGATGTGAACGTATACGCCGGTGAAGAATCGGAATGCCGTCGCTTTATGGAAGCCATTCTTTGGATCGCTCTTAGCCGAGTCCAATGGTGGTTGTCCCTTTTCTCTATAAATTCACCTTTGCTCGTACTTCAGTATCTTACTCTTCCCTGAAAATAAGTTTTTGTAAGATCTGGATCAACTGCTCTCTTTCACCATCATCGAGTGGCTGGAGTATTTCTTTGTTCACTTTTACGACAATCGCAGGGAGAATGGATTTATATTTTTTCCCATCCTCCGTCAAATAAACCCTGTGTGTTCTACGATTCTCTGGAGGACACACACGATAAGTGAGCCCTTTTTTTTCCAAATCATCAAGTATCCTCGTTGTTGCATATCCAGGGATTTCAATCAGCTTTCCAATTTCATTCTGAGTCCGTCCTTCCATTTCAAAAATCATCATTAACGTTCCAAAATGTTTGATGTTCAGGTCATGTTTTTTCAACTCCTCCTTCATCAATCCATCTAATCGTGATGACAATGTCTTCATAAGAAATCCAAAACTCGATTTTCGTACATTTTTGCTGTCTTGATTCATATGGGGCCCTCTGGTTAATCGGTTTATGATGGCTACATTATTAACAATCTTACAAAAAATTGCAATAATAGCAAATGCTACACTTGCAAATGCAACTTTTTTGTTTTATAAAGGATCTACAAATTCCTTAATGAACCTACCACTATTGAAAGGAGGATTGATTATGAAAATCCGTAAGGGGCTAGACTTTATCCAGGAAATTGGAACGATCATGTATGTTGGGGGAATTCTCTCTCATATTGTAATCGGAATAGTGCTTGGGCATTCTGATGCCAATGTTGCCTACCTAATGTATGTCTATAAAATGAAAAGCGCATATATTCTCATTTTACCCGGTTTAGCATTAAAAGTGATTTGTGATCTGATTTTGTATGTTTATTTAGAGAGCAAACCGGTTTGGTTAAAAATCAAACTGCTAATGATGACATTCCTTAGCGTAAATGCCTTTGTTTTTTTGGTTCCAATGATGCCAGAGTTATTAGCATTGGCAGAAGCGTCGATTCCGAACGGACAGGTCAGTCAGAAATTTCTGGACTTGGCTCATAAGGAACAACTCGTAGGAATGTCCAACGTAATTCCATTGATCACTGAATTGGTAATGGGGTCTTTTCAACCCAAAATAGGGAAGGAGCGAAAATGAAAAAAGCAACATTCCGTACCATCAGTCAAGAGCATTATTTTCCAGTGATCATAGCCATTCACTTTGTGTTTTGGGCAATTGATTTGTCTCAATATACTGGAGATTATGAATTTACCTCCAAACATGTAGCCGGAGAAATATTTTCTTCCTGGGTTGTCACCGTTTTTGCTTTCAATTTTTTAATGATCACCAAAGCAGCTTGGGTTGAGAGAATTTTCGGAGGCTTGGACAAGATGTATATGATTCATCGTCGTTCGGGAATCATTGCCTTGGTGTTGCTTTGTTTACACTTCATTGTGATTCCAATGGACCCTCGATTTTCCATTGGAAAGCCATTGGGTATTCTTTCATTCTTTTTGATCGTGCTTGGAGTCCTTGTTTCCTCAGTTCCTCTTTTTAAGCGTATTTTGAAATACAATCGTTGGAGAATTGGACACAAACTCATGGGTTTCGCCTATCTTCTTGGAATCGCTCATTCATTCCGAGTTCCCACTCTCACCAGTGAATTACCGATTGTTAAAACCTATGTTTACGGAATGGCGTTGATCGGAGTTCTATCGTGGATATACACTGCTTTTTTCTATCGTTTATTCAACAGAAGACTCTTGTATACCGTTCGCTCACTCAAACGTTTTAAAAATGATGTCATTGAAGTTTCCATGACTCCTGAGAAAAAATCATTATCGTATTCTCCAGGGCAGTTTGCCTTTTTCTCTTTTGAAGGGATCGGTACCAAAGAAGCCCACCCCTATACCCTCAGCTCACATCCGGATAGTGGGGAACTGAGAATCACGGTAAAAGCACTTGGCGATTATACCTCTAACCTCCAAACCGAATTGCAAGAGGGGGTGAAAGCCTATGTGGAAGGAAGTTTCGGCCATTTTTTCTATAAAAATGGGAAATACAAAAAACAGTTGTGGCTGGCAGGAGGAATCGGAATCACTCCATTTTTACCTTTTCTCAAAGATGTCGACTCTGAGTACAGCGTAAATTTCATTTGGGCAGTTCGTTCCCGAGAATCTCAAAACTATCAGGATGAAATTCAATCCAGCACTCGGGACAAACCACACGTGGAAACCTTGATTCACAATTCCGATACCAAAGGATATTTTTCAATTGGCTCCAAATTTAACAGTAAATCCTTAAAGGAATGTTCCATATTTATCTGTGGTCCTGAAGTCATGAGAGAGAGCTACATCAAACAACTATTGGAAAAGGGTGTTTCCATACGAAATATTCATTATGAAGAATTTTCATTTCGTTAAAAATAAAGCGAAACAATCCATAACTTTTTACTAGAACAATCAATTCGATTCATTACATATCGCATCAACCGTCAATAAAGGAGATCAACATGAAAAATCAACCATCGAATTTCAAAAGCATGACTACCCTATTTCAAATTCCCTTGATCTTTTTTCTGCTTATTTTTTTTGGAGTGGCCAATGCCAATACATTTGCACAAGGGAATACTCCTTCAAGAGAGGCAAAAAAGTTATATGAAGAGTATTGTGCTTCTTGTCATAGCGGCGGCTTCAAAGGTTGGATGACCAGTGCTCCTGAAATCGGGGAAATTGACGAATGGAAATCTTTTTTTGATAAAGGTATCGAAGAAATGACACACAATGTGTTCACTGGAGAAAAGAAACATGAGATTAAAGGAGAGTGTGAAGATTGCTCTAAGGAAGAAATTCAAGCAACCATCGAATACATTATGTTGGTCACCCAATAAATGATGTAATCATCTCGCCCTTTCATCCAATTGGCAGAACACCGGATGTCACTTAATGTTCTTTCTCCGATGAACTCGTCTTGGGAGCGATTAAAATAGAGGCGTAAGGGGGGGCATATTTTCGGCCAGTCTTTTCTAGAGAGGTTTTGACTAACTTGCCGTTTCCCTCTCACCTGGACTCCGGGCGGCGTTCCGCTCCCTAGGGAGAGGGAAGCTATTTCCACAAGTGAGATTTGTAAAAAGTGGCCAACATTATGATCAAGCCCGACCTTCTCGTGTTTCGAGAAATTAACCCAAAGGTACATGGCGTTTTTACAATTTGTCTCAGCGCTGATTTGGTTGCGATGAAATGTCAACAGAACCTAGTCAAATGTTACTGATTTGGAAACGGATGAAAGATTTTCGATGCGATTCTGATGATCCTTGATGATTTTCGTGCAAAGGAAGGATTCCCGTACCAATTGAGCAGAAGCAAATACCAGGGTGACAATGCCCGATATGGTCAGGCCTCCTACCATCCACAGGAGTTCCGGAAACCACAGATTGATCACCCCGCCAATCAAACTGCCAAACGAAAACAAGCCTACACTCAAGTAAAGACTCACCAGGGCATCCCTGAAAAAAGCAGAGCGTTGGACTAAATGGCGCGAGATGATTTTTGCGTGATCATCTGGATGGTCGAATAAATGATGGAATTCACTGTTGATTTGATGAAGCCGGGCAGAGGTTGACATGATCAACAACGCAACGCCTGGCAGGAGAATCAAGGGTGTTAACCAGAGTTCATTCGTGGGCATTTTCTATCATTCATTGTCTAAGAACCTGTTTGAAAAAACTGATTCTGCTGCAAAACCGCCTCATTGGCGTCTGTTTTGAGAAAATTTTTGTTAAATAGACCGGCTATTCGCCTCAAATTTTTTCAAAAATCTGCTCAATGAGATCGATTTTTCGCTACGAACCATTTTTTCCAAACAGGTTCTAAAACGATTTCCAGCAAAAAATTTAGTTGAATGTACCATCTGCTGTGAGAGAGGCAAGGGATTTATATGAAAACCCTCGTTGAAATTTATAAATTGATTTCAACACCTAAATTAACTTGCCGTGGAGGTGTGCCAAACCCCAAAAGATTTTCATATTCTTCATCGAATGCATTCTTGACGGAAAATGTGTAGCGCGTTTGTCGATTGTATTCATATTGACTGGTGACATTAACAATGCGATAGGGAGGCAATACCACTCTGCTGGAGGCAGGATTCAACTGATCTTGATCGTGTCGTTCCCCCACAAATTGATAGTCAACATGAAAATCCCACGGTCGCTCATGGTAGTCAACGGCGACTGAAAATTTATGGTCAGGTCGATTGAGTAAAGGTGCTCCTTCGTCATTATTTATGATCTCTATGGCTCGTTGTAAGGTATTGGAATAGCTGAATGTCCAATGATCATCCGGTATTAATTCTATTTCCCACTCTTGCCCTTCCATCAGCGTGCTATCGAGGTTTTCTAATTTCATTTTCTGAGGATTGAAATCAATCATATCGTTCACCCTGTTGTGAAACCAGGTGGCACTGATCAGGACAGAAAGTTCTCCATGATCGAAATATTGTTCAAAGTTGATTTGTTGTCCCAAACTTCTTTCTGGAGTCAGATCAGGATCACCAACAACGGAAAACAATCCAAACAGTGTAGGGGCACGAAAACCCGTCCCTTGACTGATTCGAATGGTAGAAAAA
>JANQHV010000491.1 GCA_028282505.1 SAR324 cluster bacterium
GGATATGCCATACACGATGGAAGATTATCGAAAAGACTTTGTTCGAGAAAATTTGGGTCTTCTTTCAGCCGATGAAATTTTGAAAAACTTTTCAGCCGATGAAATTTTGAAAAACTTTTCAGCCGATGAAATTTTGAAAAACTTTTCAGCCGATGAAATTTTGAAAAACTTTTCAATCGATAAGCGATTGAAAGGAGTTTCTTTTGAAGAGATTCAGCAGTATCTTGAGAAACGATCAAAAGAGAAGTAGGGCCATGCAGAACCTGAGACCATGAGAACACACACCTCCCCTCGCACAGACATTGATGACTTGCCAGCAAACATCCAGGATGAATTGCACTATGCTTTGAAAATCATCAAGCGTTCCAAAATGCCAGTGGTGATGGTTTGGCTGTTTGGCAGTTATTCCCGTGGCGACTTCATCAACCGCCGCAATGTCGATGAACATGGCGTGATTTCGGTCTACAATTCCGATCTGGATTTGTTGCTCGTCGTCGAAAAAGAAGGAATCAATTACAAAAGCATCCGAAGCTTATACAGGTCTTTACGAGACACTCCTTATATCC
Organism: SAR324 cluster bacterium; assembly: GCA_028282505.1. Taxonomy (GTDB): domain Bacteria; phylum SAR324; class SAR324; order SAR324; family NAC60-12. Next base: position 567 of record JANQHV010000491.1, read on the forward strand.
AAACCGACCCGCATCTGGTTTTTGAAAGTACAGAACAGTTCGATCAAGCCTTACGGGAAGGCGATTTCTTTTATGTGGATGTGATCAAGGAAGGACGCTTATTGTGGGATGGAGGACATCCCCTGGTGGAAACCGTTGATCTCCAACCTCGCCTGCGCCGCCGCAAAGCTGAAGCCTATTTTCGAGACTGGTACCGTCTGGCCACGGGCTTGAAAAATGGAGCGGAATATCATTATCAAACTGGGGAGTATCCCCTGACTCTGCTCAATTTGCACCAGATGGCCGAGCACCTGCTCCATGCCTTGCACCTGGTCTGGAGCAATTACAAAATCCGCACCCATGAACTGGAAAAACTGACACGGGAAGCCACCGCTTTTTATTCTCCGATCCTCCAGTGGATTGACCATGCCACCCTGGAAGAGGTCGAACTGTTTCAACTGTTGGAAGAAGCTTATGTGGGGGTGCGCTACAAACCGGAAAGCTTCTTGGTCAGTCAACAACAAGCCGAAGCTTTGCTGGAAAAAGTAGGCTCACTGCAACGAACGATTTATCACGCCTGCCTGGAAAAACTGAATGAGTTTTATCCCGAACAAACTGGAAATGAGCTCCCATCGACTGCTTTTCTCGATCTGGAACACCTGAAAACCCACACTCTGCCCCATGCCGAATTGACCCTCAAAAAGAAAGCCCTCGAACACGCCACCCAGCAAATCAAAGAAGTTGCCCGACTGGGAGCCGTCAAAGAACGGGAACTGGAAGCAGCTTTAGCCAGGGAAGAAGCAGAACGCCAAGCCAAAGAACACGCATTTCAAGAAAAAGAAGCTGCTTTAAAACGGGAAGAGAAAGCCTTGCGGCGGGAATTGAAAACACGCAAAGAAAAGGAAGAGGAGCGGTTGGCTAAAGAACAAGCTTTACAAGAAAAAGAACGTCTGGAGGCTTTGTTGCGGGAGCGGGGGATTGATCTTTAGGATCTCACTGGCTTTGACCTTTTTTCCTGGCCCGCTCCAGATTATTTCGGACGACCTTGGTATTTGGATGATCCTGGCCTAATTTGTCCTGAAACACCTTGAGAGCTTTTTCATAATACTCAATGGCTTTGTCATATTGGCCGAGGGATTCCCACGCTACACCAAGATTGCCCCAGAGAATGGCAACGTGTGGATGTTGGTTGCCATAGATTTTTAGAGCGCTGACTGAGGCTTTTTCATAATACTCTATCGCCTTCTTGTATTGACCGAGAGACCTCCAGGCTACTCCCAAGTTGTTCCAGTCTCTGGCAACGTGTGGATGTTGATTGCCATAGGTTTTCAGATCACTGGCTAAGGCTTTTTCATAATACTTAATGGCTTTTTTGTACTCTCCAAAAGAATCCCACATTGCTCCCAGATTGTTCCAGTCTCTGGCAACGTGTGGATGTTGATTGCCATAGGTTTTCAGATCACTGGCTAAGGCTTTTTCATAATACTCAATGGCTTTTTTGTACTCTCCAAGTTGCCTCCATGCTCCTCCCAGATTGTTCCATGTTCCTGCTACTCTAGGGTGATCAATTCCTAATACCTTAATATTGATTTGATTAGTTTTCTCATAATACTCAATGGCTTTTTTGTACTCTCCAAGGGAAGACCACACTCCTCCCAGGTTGTTCCAGTCTCTGGCAACGTGTGGATGTTGATTGCCATAGGTTTTCAAATCACTGGCTAAGGCTTTTTCATAATACTCAATGGCTTTTTTGTACTCTCCAAGGGAATGCCACACTCCTCCCAGATTGTTCCAGTAAACAGCAACGTTTGGATGTTGGTCTCCATAGATTTTCAGATCGCTGGCTAAGGCTTGCTCGAAGTATTCAATGGCTTTTTCATACTGACCAAGTTTCCACCATACTTCTCCCAGATTGTTCCAAAGACGGGCCACATCAACCGTACGGTTTTGTTTGAGGTAAATCGCCAGGGCTTTTTCTTCCCATTCAATTGCTTTTTGGTATTTAGCGACAGTACCAGCCATTGAGCCTGCAAAATCCAAATATTCAGGGTTGTCCGGCGAAAGTCCCACCGCTCGTTCAAAATGCCGATAGGCTTTGGCATAATCAAGATTGGCTTGTGCGATTCTGCCTCGTTCGAAGGCGGCTTTGGCGGCCCGTTCAATGGAACGTTTTTCTTTTTCCTCAATTTGTTGAAACAATTGATCCGCTTGTTCGGTTTCACCCCGACGCAAGGCGGCTTCTGCCTCTGCCAACAGTTGTTCACTCACTTCTCCGGAAAACGTGCGCAATTCTTTGATGGTATTTTCTAAAAACTGAATCCGCTCCTGGAAACTCTGGCTCAGGTTGGTCAACTGGTTTTCCACTTCTGCTAATTTCTTTTCCAGCAGCTGCTTTTCCAATTCGAGATTTTTCTTTTCACTCTGGTAGAGTTTTTTTAGGTCTGCCCGCAGGGTGGCTTCTCGTTCTTTGAGGGCATGTTCATGCTGCTCGATGGTATAGCCGGTGATTTTGATATCGCCAGAGCCGGTGTGGATCACGCCGGTGCCGCCGTCTTTGATCACTTGTTCCACGGCAATGGCTGTGGAGGGGAGGGAAATTCCCAGGAGCAACAGAATCAGTAGTTTTGTGATGATTTTCATGGTTTTATCTCCTAACCTGATCATGACAGAACCAAAAAATATTAGCCACAGAGTCACGGAGACACAGAGAATATTTCTTTTGTTTCTTCTCACAATCAATTCTCTGTGACTCTGAGCCTCTGTGGCTAAAAACAACAGAGCGTTTTAATCAGCCAATCATTTCTTTGTTTCGTGTTCCTTCGCGTTCTTCGTGCCTAATTTTATATCACCAGAGCCGGTATGGATCACCCCTGTACCACCTGGTTCAATGGTTTGCTGAACCGATGAGGGGTCTTGGGGAGCTTCCGGTGGCGGTGGTGTGAAAAAGAAGACAATCACGAAAAGTGCCAGGGCTCCCCCCGCTCGCACGGATACTTTTTGAATCGAACCCTTCACTTCAATGAAACCGGCCAGGATGCCACCAATGCCGGCGGCCGCTATGGCCAGGATCGTTTTGAAAGTGGCATATTGGGATGGAGACGGCTCAGGGATGAAGACGGTCAAGGCCAAGAGTGTGGCCAGGAATACCACACCAAAGGCGAAACCGGCGATTTTTTCCCAATTTGAGAGTTTTGATGTTGAGTTCATGGATTTAATCAACTCTTTCAGAGTTGGGATTTCAAAAATTTGACACCCAGGGTGGCACTTCGTTGACCCTGGGCTAATATAAATTTCTCCTTCAGAGAAAACGTGCTCATACAAATCATCCTGTTTATAATCAGTTCCTAACGACTTCTAAGAGGAATGTCAATTCAAGAAGAGAGGACGATGTTTTTTGGCTTCTTGCAAAATCTATTGTTGCATGTTACGTATCGAGTAACATCCGCATCACTTTTAAGTTTGATGGAAAAGATGCGATTGTTGTGGATTATCGGGATTATCATTAGATGGAGGTCACATGATTGGACAAAGAGAACCGACACACCCAGGAGTCGTATTGCGTGAAGATGTGATAGTTCCTTTAGGGTTGACAGTCACAGAAGCAGCAAAACGTCTCAATATCAGTAGGAAAACGCTTTCATTGTTATTAAATGCCAAAGCCTCAATGAGTCCAGAAATGGCGGTACGGGTTGGAAAAGCGACGAACACTTCTGCAGAAAGCTGGTTATACATGCAAATGAAGTGTGATCTTTGGAAGGCTCTGCAAACAGAACCACACGTGGAAACAATCACTTGATCAATGAAGGCACAATGCAACAAATCGACATCAACGAAGCACAGGCACGGCTACTATTTCTTATTGAGGAAGTGATGAGGGGAGATGAGATAATCATTACCAAAGAACAGAAAGCGATAGTAAAACTCATTCCCATGACACAGGATAAGCCCAAACCTATATTTGGAAGTGCAAAGGGATTAATTGAAATGTCTGAAGATTTCGATGAACCCTTGGAAGATTTTACAGAGTATATGTAATGAGGTTATTGTTAGACACACATAGTTTTCTATGGTTTATTATGGGAAACGATAAGCTGAATTCACAAGCTAGAGAATTAATTACGGAAAGTCAAAAGCACGTATGGCCAGTGACTTTCTCGATGTCCCCTCACCCCAAGGAGAGGGAACCTATGTCCCTCACCCTGGCCTTTCCCAAAAAGAGGGAAAAGGAAGAGTTACCGATGGTTGGCATAGACCAGCTTGTATTCCGCCCATTGCTTGCGGTACACATCTTTGAACAGGAAGTATTCCTTGCGGTCTAAGGCATAAACGGTCACCCAGACATTTTCGTCATAGAAATTTTTTCTGCTTTTTTCCAGTTCAATTTCTTGGTTGAACTGATCAATACTGACAATCCTTCCCTCTGGATAATCGTTGAACTCGCCTTTGGTGGGATCGGTACGGCGATAAACCTTGACGGTCTTTTTGTCAATCGGTTGAATCACACGATAAACCACGCCTTTGGAAAGAATCAAACGATCCCCGACCTCTGTATTCAAAACCACACCTTTTTCCTCTTTCTTCATGGAAATCTGTACTTCCTTTTGAGGTTTTTTATGAGATAAAAAGACGGTTTGATGTTCGTATCCAGGTGCGGCCACATCCAGTTGTAAATTAGGTGTTGGACTGAGGATTTGATACGATCCATTCTTTTGTTTGGAAACAAAACCTTTGCTGCTGGAAACATTGGCAGTCATGGGGTGATTGGCTTCATCCACGACTTTGACCTGTATTTTATGAGTATAATTTGACATTGGATTGGGCTTCAGTTGATAATTGGCTCGAATGACTCCCTTTTGTTTCTTAGACTTGGGCAACTGCACGGTTTGTGTGATATATCCAGGTGCCGCCACCAGTGCTTTTTTGGAACCAGCAAACGCTTCCAACAAGGCAATTCCTTTTTTGTCTGTACGCATGGTTTTGGGATTGTCTCCCAGGATTGTCACCACGGCTCCAGTGATCGGACGCTTTTTGCGATCGCTGATGCGAATGGAAAACATCTGATTTTTCTTGCCTTGTAACATGATTTGATAATCGGTTTGCTTTGCTGGAAAAAGCGTGATTTGCTGGGATTGATAACCCGCTGCCTGTACCGCTAATTTCAGTTCGGATTCATTGGTATAGACTCGATAGGTTCCCGTTTTTTCTTTTTGGATGGCTACAGTGGCTTCGGTTTCCAGGATGGCGGTAATGGGGGTCTTTTGTTCATCCAATGTTTGCACATTCAACGTGTATTGAAAAAGATCAGCATTCTTCTTCAAAAATACCTGATAGTGATTGCCTTCCTTTTCATCATGGACCAAAGTCACATTCTGAGGAAAATACTGAGGAGCGTGTATTTTTAACTCATTTTGATCTTTCCGGGAGAATACCTGAAAGCTTCCCAATGCATTTTTAATCACAGCCCCTTGGTCAATTGACAAATCTACTTGATCCAAAGCTTTTTTAGGAATGGTTGGAGACACATCACTGGCAATTCCTATTTCTTCTAAGCTGGAATAATGGGCATTTTCTCCCGCATCAAAGACCGAAATCTGGAATTGATAGGGAAAGTTCAAGTTCGGCTGTTTGATCAATGTCACAATGGGTTCGTTGTTTTCATAGCTCACATCAAATTGTGGCACATAACCTGGTGCAGAAACACTGAACACATTCTTCTGACTGGAATCTCTGATCACCAGGGGATAGGCTTCTTCCAGAGGATCATACTGAAATGATTGTGCCGGGGCCTCTGAAGTCAAGGTGACCAATGCATTGGTAATGGGCTGATTTTGCTCGTCAACTACCGAAATCAGTTTGATTGTTTGTCCCAGTGAATCCGTTGTTTCTTTTTCTGCTGCTTCTAAAATGAGGACTTCTTTGTAGTTCGTCCTGTCCTCAGATAATTTTTCCAAGGAAAATGTCTGAGTGAAATGATTGGTGGCAGAAACCGTCACAGCATCCAATGGGTGTTTTGTGCGAAAACGAGCAGTGCCTTCTTTATCTGTATGAAAAGAAAGCTGTTTTCCCTGATCGTTTGCCCAAACGACCGCTTTTGTCAGCGGTTGTAGGTCTCCCCGCTGGCTTTTGACCTGGAGCTGATATTCATATTTGCCAATGTTGCTACTGGAGCTGACAGCGAAGATGAGAAATAAAAATCCCACGACGGCAATGGATTCTAAAATGACCAGTAATGTTGTGACGAGTGACCCTTGCTGTTTCATGGTAACCCTTTTTTGAAATGAGTGATGTGAGGTTATGCCGATTTGCGTTCTACAGAAGTTTGACCAGGCTGCAATGCCTGTTGTAATCCAGTCCTGATGCCCTCTGCGATTCCCTCAGAAACTGCTCTGGAAACGGTAAGTGAAATTTGATTTTCCAGGAGGGCCAGATCTTTTTCAGATGGCATACCAGGACGCATGATCCGTACATTATCAGGAAATGTTTGTTCTTCGTCTTCTCGCACGAGCTGGTTGATTTGTCCCAGCAAATACCCAAACAGTCCGGCAACCAGGGGTAAACCATAGTGCAGATTGGGGATGTCTCCATTTTGAATGGCCAAAAAGATATCTTCCGCAGCCATGCCAAACAATAATACCAGGTTGAGTGTCAGGCCCAACAGTGCTGAGATCACCGTCATCCGGCCATACTGATAAATGGCAAAAAACGCACCGGCCAGCCCTGTCACAATCAGTGGAATGGCATACATGATTTCTTCTACGGCCAGAAATCCTCCGCCTGCCAGAATAACGGCTAAATACACAAGAACTCCAACTCTGATGGAAACAGGCGTGTTTTTGAACTCGTTCACCATAGTGACCTTTCTGTAATAACCTAATTTTAAGGAATGCAATCTTTGCTACGGAAGCAAAAGAGTTTTTCCGTATTGAAAATTCAGAATTGCTATTGGATTGTCTACAAGTTCAAGTAATGCAGAGAGCATGCCCTGCCCTTATCGAGAAAAAGGGAGAATATCTGAAGAGGGCATCTTGCAGCAAAGGGAGGTTCCTGCAAGATGCATGAATGCTACTATTGAATAACAGTGGGAGCGGTTTTCAGATCCAGTTCGAGGACGGCGGAAGATAAATGATGGGGGGTGGTGTAACTACTATCCGCTTGCTTGGGCTTCAACTTTTGCTTCTTGATCAGTGCTAATTTTGCCGCATCATCCACACGCTTCAATGAAAAAGAAAAATCCGGATTCTTGCTCAGACGTTTTCCATTGTTGAGAAAGAAGACATTGAGTTTCTGCTGTCGTTTGAATTGTGCCTGTTGCAAAGCCAAACGTAACTGGTCCTCATCCTGTCCTAATTTCAGGGTAAAGAATTCAATTTCCATGCGTGTCGGTTTATCTTTGATTCCTCCTCGTCCCTGGGTCAGTGCGCTCTGTTTAAAATGATACTGGGCCACTCGGTCAACATCAAACACATCCGAACGGGCACCTTTTTCAAATTTTCCGGTAATGAGTCCTTCTCCAGTAAAACGACCGACCAACACCAAATCCTGTTTAGACGTATCTTCGGTCTTTGTTTGTTCCGTTTCATATTTAGGATCAAAAAACTCTTGTTCTTGTGGACTGAAATAGAGTCGAACCAAGTGTAAAATTTGAATAGATCGTGTGGTGGTATCACCTGGAATCGCAATTTTAGGCCCCGTTTCCTTGGCCGGTTCATTCACCCATAAATTTTCACTGATCATGTTGATCAACTCATTGCTGTTGCCCATCACAACCCGTTGCACTTTGGCATTATCACGGTAGACAACAATGGGACGGGCAATGTTACGAGGATCTACATGAAAATAGAATTTCTTATTAGGATGTTTCTGGCTGATCACTTCCAGAGCAATGTATTTAAAACTTCCATTTTGAAAACGATTGCGAGCCACTTCTGGAATTTCTACGGCGTAACGAGTTTTTTCTGTCGTAATCCATTGGTAAATGGGTTTTTGGTCATAAATGTCTTTGGAGGTGATCATGATTTTATTGGCATTGAGGGAGCCTTCAAATTCTCCAAAAAGCTCAAAATGGCGCTGATCGATTTCCATGATTTGCTGGACCAGATTAGACTCCAGTATTCCTTCTTGAAATGGCAGAAATTGTTGTTTGCCTCCATCCAGGATGAGCATGGTGCCCTGGGTCACAGGATAGGTGGGCCATTCCTTCTGTTCGGAGACAGGTTGCTTGGGTTTGGCAGCAGGGCGACGGATGCTTTTTGCCTGGTCTGGACGGCTTTTCTTCTTAGCCGTTTGCGGAGCATCGCTTTCAACAGCAACAAAATTGGGGGTTCTCCGTCGAATTTCTTTACGCTCCGAACTGGTACAACCCGTTAAGATCAACAAGGCAATGGAAAAGAGTGCTATATATTTCATGGTTCTCTTCTAATGAAAGGTTGACAAAGCGGATTACTTGACTGTGACAGCACAGCGAAATCCTATATTCAATTTGGGTTTATTGGGAGCGCGGTGGTTGCGGTTGGTCACTCGCAGGTCTTCAGCAACCGATGTCCACCCTCCTCCACGGATCACTTTCTCTCCAGTAATGACATTATTATAAGGATTTTTGACTTGAAGGCCTTCCCGATAGGTTTCCCGATAGAAGGTGTCTGAATACCAATCGGCCACCCATTCCCACACATTACCGGCCATATCGTATATCCCAAAATCATTGGGAGAAAAAGAGCCAACGGCTTCTGGTCGTGTGCGTGTGACATCAGGAGTTCGATAAGCAGCCTTACCTGTAGGAGAGTCATCACCCCAAGGGTATTTGCGATTCTGTATTCCTCCAGCAGCATATTCCCATTCTGCTTCTGTCGGCAATCTTTTTCCGTAGTGTCGGCAATAATCCAATGCCTGTCGCCAAGTTACGGAAACAATGGGATAATTGGGATCGACGTTGAACATCCAAACGTCTTTTGCCGCTTCGACAGTATAATCCGGATGCAATGTTAAAACAAATTCGACATCTTTTGCCGAGATATAAGCAGGTTCTTCGTCAGCATTACCACTTGCCCACTTATAAGGGCTATAATTCATACTATCCAGTAGTGTTCTGAATTGACCCGTACTCATGAAACCATCGCCAGTGTCCAGTTGAAAAAGATCGGGTTCTTTATAAAAAAACGGAACTTTATTGAGGATTGGGATGATCCCCGCACCATGTTTCGGAATTTCTTTATTGGTTTCTGCGATATACAACTGATAATCCAAAACAGAAACTTCATATTGATCAATATAATAATCCGTGAGTAAGACACGGTGGGCCGGTTGCTCATCTTCATGCTCGTTGTTGCCCATAATGAATGAATTACCCTCAATAAAAATCATGGGTCGGTCATCATTGCCATAGGCGATTTCCTGTTCCTGCGAAAAAACAGTAGTTGAGAAGCATAGCCCTAAAATGATCAGGTAAATGAAATGGATATTTCTAAAATTTTGCATATTTCAATACCTCTGACAGTTTTAGGACGCATATTTCCAAGATTTAAAGGATTTTTAATCTCACGCTTGGAGTTTGTGAATAATAAGAATCTGGTCTTAATTTTAAATTAATTGGCAATTGAAATCAACAGGCCGTAGGCCCCCTAAATCTTTTTGATCCTGATTTTATCTGCGTCCACTGTTAAAACGTTTGTGTAAATAGCATATAATCTATTGGGGATTAAATGGAAATAAGCCTTAAGAAAGCCAAGCAAAGGACATGCCAATAAATGCTGCTAAAAAACGGGATTTCATCGGCTGAAGCAGTTAATTTTTGGAGTCTGATTCAATTGAC
>JANQHV010000653.1 GCA_028282505.1 SAR324 cluster bacterium
ACTGTCATGCTGAGCGTAGTCGAAGCATCTCAGAGACCCTTCGACTACGCTCAGGGTGACATGGCATTCAATGTGCCAAACAAAACCAAAATCTCACTATTATGGGTTTTTTGACCCATTTAGGGCAAAATCACTACAGGATTTGAGTAAAACGCCTTGATGTGGAGAGCATGGTTAAGCTAAATTTTGACCTCTTTTGCAAGACTCAAAGCCTCCCGTTTTCCAACATTCAAATAAGCAGATGTCGCAGTGACGGACTTCTGACCTAGCAATTGCCGTACCGCCTCGATATTTCCTGAATACTTGTAAATCAATGCTGCTTTGATCCATTCCTTCAGACTCTTTTGTGTCTCATCACTGAGAGCAACCAAGGTTCCTTCTCCTGTCTTCTTTTGCATCACTTGAAATTCTTCTCGAACCACCCCGTTATCGAAACAAACATCCGCTACTTTTAGATTCAAAAGATCACAAGAACGGAGCATGGTATCAATGGCAACGGAAAATAATGCTAAATCACGAAGATTGCCCTGGTTGCACATCATGATTTTAAGAGACTTCACCTGATCAGGTGTGAATGGTTTCTTTTGTCCTACAGATTTTCCTTTATTCCATACTCTTTTGCTTCTGAGATGAACCACTAAAATCCTCTCAAAAAATGCTTTAAAAAACTAATATTTTAAATAAAGCCAGCATTATTTTTCAATCTGAATTTTGTAAATTCTCGCAAGACTAGATTTTATAAAGCCTTACGAAAATTAGAGAAAAGCTGGCTTTTCCCATTTGCCAGCTTTTTTTCCAGTTACTATGGTAAGGAGACCTTCTATATTTGGTAGGAAAAATTAAATCAGATTTTATCTTTAGAGGCATGAACCCCCACCAAAACGATACAATTCACAAATTTCAGTGGCAGTAAGGGCTCGGTTATAGATACGAAAGTCATCCATTTGTCCCACCAAAGGTTTGCCGTCCCCACCAAAATCATATCCAATAGTAAGAGACATGCTGGTGGCTCCAAAAGAGAAGTCAGCAGGCAACTGATGTGTCACGAAAGTGTTATTTAAATATACTAAAAGCGAATTATCAGATCTTACAAAAGCAATGTAATACCATGTGTTTGTCTCCCAAACTGATTGATCTGTATCACGCGCTGAATCTAGACCGACTGCATTAAAATGAATGTCTTGCGCGTCCACACGTATCTGGCTCCACACAGAACCTTGTGCTGTTGTTGAAGGAAATCCCCATAAACTATGGTCATGATTGAGATGTGCAAGATTAACCCATAAACTAACTGTAAAATCATTTGTACCAAAGACCCAATCGTTTGATTGTCCAAGTTCCAAATATCCACCTCCTGGGGTTGGAAAATCTATTGCACCATTTCCAACTTTCGCAGATGTTCCACTTATAGGACTGAGTGAGTGAACTGTCGCATTATGCGTCTGTGTGGGGCTACTATCCGTTCCCAAGGCATTACCGTTTTCGAACGCGTAATGCGCAATCAAGCCATTTAGCAAAGAACCATCCCCTAGAGAAACAGTTACTCTTCCATTTGATTGAAGGCGTAGAACGTCAGGAGTTCCATCCATATTCCAATCCATCACCTCAAGGTCTACATAGTTGGTATTGGCATCTGCTCCTATTATTTCCATCGATTGCTGAGTCTGTCCCCAAGTTACGGAAGTAATAAACACACTTACGATAAGTATTAATATCTTTTTCATATTCATATTTCACCTTTCCTGTTCTTTATTGGAAAATCAGTTTAGATTACACTCATTGTCCTTTGATTGAAAAGTTTGGGTATTTCTCAGGCTTGACTTAAAAATGCTGGCTACTTCACATAGCCTGCATTTATAAAGGCAATTCGTTCAATATCTTAATGAGAGCCTTTGGCCGAGAAAGATCATGGTCACGGGCATTGATCCCATTGGGCAACCACGGATATTGGAAGCTTCAACGACACCATTTTCATTTCTTCGTTATATTCCGGCTTCCGCCCGGCTTCTTCTCTATATCCACCAACTGGCATAGCATTTCCTAACTTGAACATGCTGAATCATCATATTAGAAATCATGGTCTATCAAAAACAAAGGGTTAAAACAACATCAAATCAAAATTTTTATAAGCACTTTGAACCTCCAGGTTGAAATAGATCATGGCAACCCTCTTAAATATTCTCAGTCTCAATGATCAAAAGGCAGATGAAACCGTTGATTTATTCCCACAGGATCAGTTCATCCCCTTGTTGGAAATCCTCACGACCGTCAATTATTACACCGGGTTTTTGGAAGGATTTGAGCATTGGAAAATCAAGAATAATCGCGGAAAACCTCAACCAGAGGTATTTTTCGGTGGAATTATAGGGTATGGTTGTAATATTGGAATTGGAAAGATGGGAAAGATTTCAAAAAATCTCAACCCCAATGAATTAGAGAACATCGTCAACTGGTACTTTACAACAGAGAATCTCAATCAGGCCAACGACCGGATTATTGGATTCCTGAACAAGCTCAAACTCCCAAACGTCTATCGTAAATGGCCTCATTTGACCCACACCAGCAGTGACGGACAGAAATATAATGTTCGTGGAAACATCGTATTTGCCAGTTATTCATTCAAGTCCAGTGGGAAAGATCAAGGAGTAAGCGTTAAAACGTTCATTGACGAAGGACAGCGTTTATTTCACTCTACCGTTATGAACTCGGCGGAGCGGGAAGCGCATTATGTAATCGATGGCCTGATGCACAACGAAGTAGTGCAAAGCGATATTCATTCTACCGACACGCATGGGTACAGTGAAATCATTTTTGGAGTGACCCATTTGATAGGGATTTCCTTTGCACCCCGAATTAAAAACTTCAAAAAACAACACCTCTATGCCTTTATCATTCCCAGAGAATATCGCGAATTGGGATACTCCATTCTCCCTAGGAAAAAAATCAATCTCAAACTGATTGAAGACCAATGGGATGAAATCTTACGTTTTGTGGCGACCATCAAACTCAAGCACACGACTGCTTCTCAACTGTTTCGTCGTCTGAGTTTCTATTCCAAACAGCATCCTCTTTACCGTGCTCTAAAGGAGTTTGGTCGGATTATCAAATCGATATTTCTACTTCAGTATATAGATCAATTGGAACTCAGGCAGGCTATTGAAATAGTCTTAAGCCGAGTGGAAAATACGAATCAATTTTCCAGAGCAGTTTTTAATGATAGAAACCAAGAATTTCCTCACACCACCAGAGAACAACAGTTGATTGCGGATTCCTGCAAACGGCTCATTCAAAACTCTATCGTCTGTTGGAATTATCTCTACTTGTCTCAACGTCTTTGTGAAATGGATTCTGATAAAGAAAAACAGCGTCTAGTTCAGGCAATCAAGCGAGGATCAGTGATCGCTTGGCAACATATCAACCTTCAAGGAGAATATGATTTTTCACCGGATCACTTGTCGAATAACTGGAATTTTCGACTTCCAGAAATTTTGGAGCTAAACGTGTCGTAAATCTGGAAGTTGAAAATATGCTAGAGGTATTGAAAATATTGGAAGGAATATCAAATCCTGTGGTGATTTTGCCCTAAATGGGTCAAAAACCCCTATTATTTGATAATAAAAAATAAATCTGTCCCCTTTTTACTTCAATAGGGCTGGTGGTACAGAGGGCAACGCAAAGAAAGGAGCGAATTCATTATACACTTTGGCAAGACGCTGGGCTTTTTCTGTGCCTTTGGAGACCCATTGCAGGGCTTTGTTGATGCGGGAGTTGTCGTCAGCCAGATTGTCGATGAACTCCTCCAGACGACTTTGTGTGCTGGACTCCAGTTCTTTTTTACCTGCTGAAGCCGCTTGTTCCAACTCAGAGAAAGCCTTCTCAACTTTTTGCAATTCGTTCTGCAAACGTTTTTTCTCCTTGTCGTCTTCCATTTCTAGATCAATTTCTTCCAGAATATCTTCTTGGAGATTTTTGAACAAGCCCTGCACGTTTTGTATCTGGGTTACCGTTTGGGTCTGTTGCTGTGTGGCAGTTAAATCAGCATGTTGAGTCGCATGCAATTGTGAGTTTCCAATGTTACTCAAATTGATATGAATATTCTCTTTCATGTTTTTCTCCATAAATCGTTCTTCTTGACTGGCAATACTGTCTAACATTTCTGAGACGGAAAAGGATTGCCCCAATTTCCCCACAAAATATTCATCTCTTCCAGCGTATTCATGACCAAGCAATTCCTGATATTCCACTAAGAAACCAGGATAACCAGGCAGAGGAATCAATTCTTCGATTTCCAGGTTTTCAAACTCTTGATTGATGGTGGAAATGCTGTGCCGGATGGCTGAAAAATAGCGCTGCTTTTTCAGAGGTTCCCCCTGCACCGTGATGTGGATGGTTTTATTCTGTTCATCGGCTTTGACTTTGGCCTGACAGCCAAAGTCTTGATTATCCAAAACCATCCCATATTTCCATTGCTGGCGGTCAGCAATATCATGTTTAAAGCGCAGCATTAAACGTGAGATGATGGAAGAAGGCAAATAATCGTATTTCATCACAAAACAAAGCGGTGTCCCTTCATTCAATTCGCTTTCGTTGGGCAATTCTTTGGGCAGCAGGTCGGGTATGATGTAATGATTGTTGTTTTTGTCATATTCATAGCACAGTTCAAACTGCATCATCACACTGACAATGTAGCTCTGCTCTTGCGGGTTGTAGAGGATCTTTTTTTCTCTGGCTGGATCGTATTCATCCTTTTTGATGGTTTCCTCATTAAGGATGTATGCCAAATCCTCAGCTTTCAAGATTCCATCTTTGGTCTTTTCTGAGTTAATAATTTTGTAAACACCAATCGTTACCCAATGGGGATCGAGCACATAGATATTGGCCAGATTGAGTTGTTTGAAATAAAGCACCACTCCCAGATCGTGCAAATATTGCAGTAACGTGAGCTGGCTGCTTTCCTCGGCTACATGATTCTCTTCACAAATTTGTACGAATGTGTCACGGCTGATATAATTATTGGCTTCAGTGGCCGCAACCAGTTGATCTTTGACCTTCATCCAATTCTCATTGATCTCGGTACCAAAGAGTGAGGTTTCAGGGATGGTGGCAGCCAGGCATTTAAGCAATTCAGGAATGCCTGCCTCTGTTTTGCAGGAAATGCGATGGAAGCGGTTTTTTATGTTGGGAAAGCTATCGTTGATGCGCTTTTGCTCAATGTTGTAATTGGGATTCTCATCAATCTTATTCATGACGACAATCAAGGGAGAATCGCCCCCAAACTTCTCAATATGTTTGAGCCAGTGATGTTTTTTGCTATCAGTGCGGCTGTCCAGCACCAGCACATACAGGGAGCGTTTGCTCAAGAAAAACTGGTGAGAGGCATGCATGATTTCCTGCCCACCAAAATCCCAAAAATGCAGCCGAAAGTCTTGGCTGCCTTCAATATCAGGCAGTCCTGGTATAGCTTCGGTCTGCAAAGTGACCACATTGATCCCATGAGTTTGTGATTCATCTGTATTGAACTCCAATCCCTGCAATTGTTTGAGCAGCGATGTCTTTCCCGCCATGCCTTCCCCCACCAGGAGCACCTTGACTTCATTCAGTGGTACACGCTTACCTTCTAAGGATTTAAAGTAACCCCTGATGGCTGCTTTGCCCTGTTTGACAATCTCAGGAGGTGGATTGGTTAAGGGATTGGCATAAAGGGTAATATTTCCTTCTTCCCAGCTATCCTGAAACAAAATCCCTGTGTTAAATTTTGTAATCCAGCTGGGAAGATTTTCAATAGCATTCCTATTCAGATTAACAGTTTTGAGGTGGATTAATTTCTCCAATGGATAAATGTCGCTGATTTGATTGCTGTAAAGATTCACTTTGATTAAATTAATCAATTCATTTAAAGGAGAAATATCGTGAATTTGATTAGAACCCAAATAGAGAAACTGCAACTGCGGTAAGTCTTTCAAGAAGGAGATATCACTGATTTGATTAGAACTCAAATCGAGAGTCTGCAACTGCGGTAAGTCTTTCAAGAAGGAGAT
>JANQHV010000657.1 GCA_028282505.1 SAR324 cluster bacterium
CTTTGGTGGAATTTATGGAGCGTCTGAAGCCATATACGGCATCTACCATGATTTTGACAGCGATGAAGCGGTGCTGCCTGTCGATACAGCGTTCTTTGAATTTGTGCCAGAATCGGAATGGGATAAGGAATTTCCCAAGACTTTATTGCCATCGGAAGTGGAGGCTGGCAATCTTTACCGGATTCTGGTCACGAACTATGCGGGGTTCTGTCGATACGACATTGAAGATGTTGTCAAAGTGCTGGGAGAATACGAAGGAGCACCAACCCTGACCTTCATCCGGCGCAAAGGAGGGCAATTGTCCTCCATCTCTGAAAAGACAACCGAATGGCATGTCAATCAAGTGATGTTGAAGTTGCAAGACCGCTTTGACATTTCACTGGAAGGGTATTGTGTTTCGCTGGCAGAGCATGGATTTCCTCCTGCTTATCTGTTGAATGTCGAATTGAGACCTGACGAACATTTGCCCGATCCCGTCGCTTTCATCAATGCGTTTGACCAGTTGCTCATGGAAGTTCAGGATCGGTACCGGGCTAAACGGATCGACTATATTCCCCCGCCCCGATTGCGCATCTTGAAGTCTGGAGAATTTGAAGCACTACGGACACGTTTGATCATCGATCCTGGTGCTGACACCAATATCAAGCTGCTGCATATTGCCGAAGACCGCAACTATCTGGCCGGGCTCACGGTTTTGCAGGAAATCGAAGCAAATTAACTTTTTTTAGCTCACTTTCAACTTGTGAGTCTTGTAATTCGTCTCGTCTCACCACAAAAGCCGTCACCCGATCCTTTCCTGTTTCATCGGCATACTCGATGGCAAATTCCGTATATTGATTGGTGTACTCAATTAAAAATTCGGTGTACTCAATGGCCAGTTCTGCAGGATTGAAGTGAATCGCAAGCGGACTCATGGCAATCTCCGATTCTTGACGTAACTTGTTCTGCTTGCCCTGGGTTATCCTTTGAATGGATCGAAAGGGAATCTTGAGGTTGACGGCTCTATTGCTGGGCTGATCAAACAATAAATAAATGGAATCCTTTTCAATCAGAACAATGCACCCATCAAAATCCTTTTCCCGAAAATTGAAACACTGCGTGTTGACCGTCACTGGAGTCATTTGAGATGTTTGGGGAGTGGCGGTTGCCTGAAGGTTTGATTTCGTTCCTTCTTCACTGGTGCAACTGATTAAAAACACTGCAACCAGGAATAATAAAAATCGGTTCATGGTTTGGAAAAGAAATTTCATGGGTATGACCTTCAATACGCTTAAACTCTTGTAACTTGGGCACTGACCTTTTAGTATTTAAATTGTTGAGTCCACGAAAAACACGAAAAAAATAGTTTTATCTTTCGTCTCTTTTTGTGTTTTTCGTGGATTCCCCAAAAATCAGAACCATAACAAGAGGAGATGGAGTTTTGAGTTACTATCATGAAGCAAAGCAACACTTTATCAATTGCCACCAGCACCCCATCAATCAAGCCCTGCACCACCTTGTCAACGTGATCGCCATTATTGGCATTATCTATCTATTTGTTGACTGGACAGTCAGCTTGCTTTGCCTGGTACTGACCCAGATATTTGCCATTGGTGGGCACATTGTTTTTGAAAAAAATAAACCAGCTTTTCTCAAATACCCAGGCATTGTGATCATTGCATCGATGACATGGTCATTTGAAAATTGGTTTGGCCTGAAAACTTTATTGAACGCAAAATCCAAGGAGAACGACAATGTATGATGGGATCATGGTCATCGATGCCGATGCACACAAGCTGGAAAATCCAATTGTGTTTCTGGATTATGTGGACGCCGCTTATCGGGATCGTATCAGACTGATTGTGGACAAACTGGGGGATCAGCGTGTGCAAATCACAGATATTGATCTCAAAACAGGCAATACCGACTTTAAACGCATTTTTCCCCAACCTCAAGGTCTGGGTAAAGGTGGATTTCGCAATCTCCATCCACAAACAACACTGGGGGCAATCTTCAATAAAGAGCGGGTGCGTCAGATGGATGAGGAAGGAATTGACCTCCATGTCCTTTTTGGCACGCTCAATTTGACCTTCTCCAGTATCCTTGATCAAGATCTCGCCGTGGCTCTCTGCCGGGCTTATAATGATTACATTGTGGAAGACTGTCGTGGTTTTGAGGATCGTATCAAACCGATTGGTGTCATTCCATTACAGGATGTGAATGAAGCAGTGACAGAAATGCGACGTTGTGTGGAGGAACTGGGCATGGTCGGTGTCAGTGTTTCGCCCAGCTTGCCCGTCCCTCATCCTCAAGCTCCCAATGCTTTTCCAGAGATTCGCACGGCAAAAGCCATCAGTCATCCTGATTTCCGTCCTATTCTGCAAACAGCGGTTGAGTTGGATATTGCCCTGGCATTGCATGGTGGGCCTGGCTCTTATCTGATGGGAGGGATCTCCGACCATCTGGAAACTTTTGTGCTGACGCATATTTTTGTGCAACGCAATCAACAGCAGCATGCTTTAGCCCGTATGATTTTTGATGGCGCGTTTGAACAATTCCCATCGTTGCGGGTTGGTTTCATGGAAGGCGGCTGTGGTTGGTTGCCAGATCTGGCCAATGCCTGTCATGAGCACTGGGAAAAACGCATTCGTGATTTTGATCCCAAAAAGCCCTATCGTCCCGGTTGGGCAGAGGTGACAAAATTATTATTGCAGGAAGGAGGAAGCAAATCCTTGTTTGGTAAAGCCCGATCCACCTTCGATTTACTGTGGAATCGCTCACGAGATCCAGCAAAAATCGATGATGCCAGTCTCTATGAGCACTACGATTTGAAGCATCGTGACCCAATGGAATATTTTCAGCGTGGACAAATTTTTGTTTCCTTTGAGCCAGATGACCCTGGCCCCACCTACTTGCCCATAGCAATGGGGGAAATTGGCCGCCGCATTGCCTGTTTCTCTGCTGATTATGGGCATTGGGATGGAATGCACCAGGGATGTGTGGAGTATGCCGCCACATTGAGCCAATACGATCGGGAACACTTGACTGGTTTATTATCAGGCAACGCACTTGCCCTTTATGGAGACCGCTTGCGCAAATCGATCAAGACAGAGAATAATCAACTCGGTCAATTGGCCTAGAAATAACAAATACCAACTCTGCTCCACAGTCAAAGCAAGGCAAGCACTTAGTCAATCGGCTCTGTGTGCCGGCCTGATAAATGGTTCAGATCTTCAATCAATTGGGATTGCTGAGCAGTGTATTTCGGATCAATCAGGACAGCCGCATCAATGGCTTTTTTTCCCTCTTTTAACAGGGCTTCTAAGCCTGCTTTGGTCAATTTCATGGATTTATGACACACATAAGCATAATGAGCCAGGCTGGCATATTCGACCAGTGACGCCAGATCTTTTTTTTGAACATTTTTTTTCATATAATGTTTCATGGCCGAGCGGTAAGCAACAACCGCCTTATTAAAAGTCGGTGTAACTGCTTCCTGACAACTCTCATCCCCCGACTCGATTCGCATCAAATAGTGCTGCATTGCTTTCATGTGGATGCGTCCTTCCATCACAAAGGCCAGATGATCCACTGCACCAACGCCCTTGAGTTTTTGTATCACTTTCAAACCAATCGGATGGAAGAGAGGAATGGATTTGGTAATGTCCACGACTGCCAGTGCTTTTCGCAGGACAACATTCAGATTGATGGTCTCTGATTTGCTGGAGCGCTCTCGTTTTCCCTCAAAAAGAGATTGCCGTGCCATAGCCACATCGACCTTGGAAGAGGCTCTTATTCTTGGTTTCGAAGTACTCTCAGAATCCATTGTATTTCCTTTCAACCGATTCAATTCCTCCATTTTCAACGGCAGACGGATTTTCTGCTGGACCGCTGCTTCCAAGCCTCTTGTCTTTTCCAATAGGGCTTCTGCCACTCGTAGATCAATAATCATTTTCAAATATTCTGGAGATACTTCTTCACTCAGGGTTCTCAAGTCCAGCTTGCTGTAATCAACCTTCATTAGCCTATCTGAACTCTTTTTCAACAGTTGTATTTTATAATAACCGCAGAGTTTTTTCAGATAATTACAGTAAGTTTTTGCTGCCAGCTTGAGAGCGATAGGCCCAAGGTCACCCAAGTAGAGAGTCGTTAATGATTGCAGTAACAGGTTTTTGTAAACATCGAGGTCATAATCCTGATCGGCTTTACTGATGATGGAAACCAGATGCAAGCGATGGTCTATCGATCCAGGCTCTTTTTCTAATAAATGCATCAGTTGTTTGATTTGTTTGATGGGATAGACATATCCCACATCACTTCCATCGATAGGGTTCTTGTGTTTTTTTCCAGAACTCGAAGAAATTGGGAAGGAATGCTTGATTTTTTTCAGCAAAGAGAGTTCTTGTTGATTGCGGATCTGATGGATACGCTTCAAAACTTGATTTTGCCACCCTGCTTCCGCAAAAGGCAGCAAACCGACGGAATGAGCTACATTTTTTTTAGAACTTTTTTGCTTTTCCATGAAACCTTTCTTGGTATAGACTTGCTAATACAATTCAGGTTCCAGTTGTAATGACTCCGCATTGTATGGAATGAGTTGCAACTGCATTTCATTCTTTTGTTCCGCATTGATCTCAAATTTTAATTCTCCCCCTTGTAAGTGAATCAACTCATGGCAAAGTGCCAGTTTGAGTCCAGACCAGTTATTGGCATAATAATCATCCGCCTGCTTTGCCAATTCACGCAGATCCAGTTCCAGGTCTAACGTATTGACGGGAGGCGCATCATCAACGATACGGATGGTGATCCATTCGTTATTCTCTTCCACAAACAATTGGACCTTTCCCTGTTTTGTCCGAATCAAGGCTACTTCGAGCAATCGTTTTAAGGAGCGTTCCAGTTTTTGGCGATCTGCGATCACCATCAAATCCTCTCCTTTGATCGTTTGAACATAAGAGATGGCTTTTTCTATAAACTTGGGACGGGTCTCATTTTCCACAATTTTTAATAAAGAGCCGATGTCCACCATTTCTCGATCCAGTTCCATTCTACGTTCTTTGAGAGTCAGCAATTCAAAGATTTCGTCAATCATTTCTGTCAATATCAGGGATTCATGATAAATGATGGAAAACGTTTTTCGCAGAGTGGTCTCATCACCCAGCTCTTGGGTTTCCGGAATTTCTGCATAGGTGCGAATGATGGAAATAGGAGTACGCAAGGTTTGACAAGATTTGAGCATAAAACGATTTTTCAATCGGTCGATGTCGATCAACTCTTCACACACTTCCAGATATTCCTGAGTTTTTTGATACACATGAGCCACCACTTCCGAGGAAAAATCTTCTTTCAGTTGCTGCAACTCCTGAAAACGTTCTTGCAGGCGGAGCAAACTGCCTTGTACCCTTTTGATTTCATGAGGAAAATTTTCTTTACTCAGTGTAGACGAGGCATGCATTAAGGTATCCAGACTTTGTTGAATCGAGGAAAGCACACGTTCCTGATGGCTCTGAAAGTATTTGGCGAGCCAATAAGAGATTCCCACTCCAATTCCCCAAAGAAGGAATATGCCCACTAGTCCCTGTAAATGATAACCCCAGAAATCACGGGAAGTGTCTGCCTGTTGCCAATAAAAACCAAGCAAGATCCATATGAATCCGCCTCCCAGGAATAAGCCGGATACAAATTTAATCAACATTTTCCGAAAAAAAATCTCTTCTGATTGCATATTCCCTCTTTTTTGCGGTTTGCTGTCAAAATGTTTTTCATCAATTCTTTTTTGAAAAGATTCTTACCATATCTCACGATCTTTGAGTTTCTTGTTTATCAGTGCTGGCATAACGATCATACTGTTCCACAGTTAATTTTTGTGCGGCTGCGATCACCGGATTGATTTCCACATGGTGCCGGTTGGGATTTCGATAAAAATTGCGCTGCTCACTTTCCATGACTTCAATATCTTGATCAAGAAACGGTTTGACCAGGAACCGCCAAAAAATCAAAGATAGTGGTTTTCGTATCAACTTAACCAAAATACGGGGTAACTTCACTTTCAGACAAAGCATGGAAAACGAGTGCGTTTCTGTAGGCCCCACGGGTTGGCGCATGAAATAGTAGTTGGATTTACCAGGCATCGTATTGCGGCAATGAGGATAGTGATAACCCACCACAATGCTTCTCTTAATCTCCTCCTCATCACTCTGCGTCAACCCTAAAAATCGAGGTAACCAACCATTCCGGAACGTCACTTCATATTCAGCCTGTACTATTTGTTGATTACATTCAAGGTGAATGAGAATTGGATTGTACCACCCCTGCAAGTCTCGATGTAAATGTCCATGAAACACATCTAAGGGATTTTCATTAACCATCGAGAAATGTACTTGAAAATGGGCTGGAATTTCCACAATCAGCCAGTTGGGATCATCATATTCGGGGACTTCAGGCAGCGGCGACTGATCGGCCAGATCCGGATCGCCAGGAAATAGCCAGATGAGATTGTAGCGTTGACGAACAGGAAAGGTATGCAGACAAGCTTTAGGAAGATTTTGGTGTTCTTTGAAATAAGGAATTGAAACACATTTTCCTGTTTGATCAAAATGCCAACCGTGATATGGACAGACAAGACACCCTTGCTCCACTTCTCCTTTGTGCAATGCCACTCCTTTATGCAGGCAGGCATCTTCCAACGCATGAGGTTGGCCATTTTCATCACGATACAAAGCAATGTTTTGTTGCCATAGAGTCACTGCCTTCACTTGCTTAGGTTTCAATTGATCTGCCCAGGCGACGGGGTACCAGTAATTCGGATTGATGCCAACAACACGCACCCGGTTGGAAAGCTTTTGTGGTTTGAGTGCTGTGTCTAATTTCATGATTTATCTTTTCTGGCTGTGCGTTTCTCAGGTGTGGCTTCAGTAGCTGAGATATGACTTTGGTATTGATCATAAATCACACGACGCAGTGCCATGATCGCTGGATTGATTTCGATCTTCCGTGCTTGTGGATCGGCATTGTAAGTGGTTTGTTCGCTCTCAATCATCTCTTTATCTTGATCCAAAAAACGCTTGAGCAAAAATCTCCACAATAGACGTGCCAACTGTTCTTTATAGGGCTGCCAGAACTTACTCGGTATGCCAGGCTTCAAAAACATTAACGAAAAGGAGCGTGTTTCTGCAGGACCAACAGGCAGACGCATCAAATACAGTGAAGAGAGTTCACCCATCCGGTTTTGATAATGGGGGTAGGCATATTCAATGGAAACGGTGCGTTGGTATGTTTCTTCAGCAGACTTGGCCAACCCAAGCAGCTTGGCCAACCGCCCTTTATAGGAAACTCGATATTCTGCAACAACGCCTGAATCATGACTATCCAGCTTGATCAATTCGGGGTCGAACCACCCTTGCAGACCTTTATGGAGGTGTCCATGAAACACATCCATAGTGTTTTCGTTGCATGTGGAAAAATGTGCCATGAAATGCCCTGGAATTTTAACCATGAGCCAATCAGGATCATCAAATTCGGGAACTACCGGCAAAGGTGTTTGCTCTGCTAATGTTAGATTTCCAGGAAATAGCCAGACCATTTGATAACGTTCTTGGACTGGAAACGTGCGAATGCGTGCTGAAGGACATTTTTTTCCTTCCTGTAGATACGGAATCCGCACACAGCTCCCAGTGTTGTCAAACTCCCAACCATGATAAGGGCAAACGATGCGATCCTGTTGCACTTCCCCTTTATGCAGTTCCACCCCTTTGTGCAGGCAGGCATCTTCCAAGGCGTTCAAGTGACCATTGGTGGTACGATAAACCACAATGTTTTGATTCCAGATGGTCACTGGAATGACGTCCTTTTTTTTGAAAATATCAGTCCAAGCCACGGGGTACCAATAATTGGGATTGATCCCAACCTGACGAATGGTGTTTTGGATTTCTTTGATACTCAGCGTGGGTCTGTTGTCCATAATACCTATTTTTATTACTTGATTGATCTCCTTGTCGGCACGTAGGCCGAAGCTACCGTGGCGAGGAGACGTATGCTTATGCAAATGTACCCTTGATGCATTATATTGGCAGGATCTAATTTAACAAGTAATTTTGTGTTGTCGGTATAATGACTTGACCACTGTTAGGATTCAGTTACCTTGTAACCAGTGTATGGTTTTATGTTTTTGTCATTTCATTGGGATGCCCTGCAGTCGATTCTGAAAGCAAATTTGAGTGGTACAACAGCCTGAACAGACTCCAGGGATATAAAAAAGTGTACCTTATTTTTTTAGGTTTGGGAGAATTCTATGGTTGGAACTTTGGAAGGTGATCCTCCAAAAAAAGTTTAAACTCATAGAGAGGAAAGAATTTAAAATTTAATGAGGTGAAATGCGCAAGTTGCGTATTGGCATTATCGACATTTTGGGAAAGAAACCGATCTATAGCATATACACGCAGATCATGCGGGCGAACCACGCCTCCATCATGCCGCAGGTAGTAGCAGTTTGGTGTGAACAGCAAGGCCATCAGGTGTTTTTAACATATTACAATGGCTATCAAAATATGTTCGAACCCTTGCCGGATGACCTGGATGTAGTATTCATCAGTTCCTTCACTAGTTCGGCTCAAGTGGCCTATGCTCTCAGCAATTTTTTTCGTTCGAAAGGCGCCATCACTGCATTAGGCGGCCCCCATGCTCGTGGCTATCCAGAGGATTCGGCAAAATATTTCGATTATGTGTTCGGTTTTACCGATAAAGTGATTGTCCATGATATGCTGCAAGGACTATCACAGCAACGTCCTTTAGGTGTCTATATTTCATCAGCACAACAACCCCAAGAGCTTCCAGGAGTGCGTGAACGCTGGAAGCACATCGAACGGCTCTTACAAAAAGCTCCCTGGATCAAGATGATTTCAACGCTTGGTAGCTTCGGCTGCCCTTATACGTGCAGCTTTTGCATTGATTCGACGGTTCCCCACCAACCGCTCGATTTTGCAGTGATCCAGGACGATTTGCGTTTCCTGTTAAAAAAGATGAAAAACCCTCTCGTTGCCTGGCAAGATCCTAATTTTGGGGTACGCTTCAACGATTACCTGGATATGATTGAAGAGGCCGTTCCCCCAGGTAGCATCCGATTCATGGCAGAAAGCACCTTATCGCTGTTGAAGGAAAGTAATGTCAAACGTCTAAAAGCCAATGGTTTCAAATCTCTTTTCCCTGGCATTGAGTCGTGGTACGAAATGGGCTATAAAACACTTTCAGGCAAGAAAACTGGGGTGGAAAAAGTCCGTCAGGTTGCCGATCAGGTCAACATGATTCTCAACTACATGCCTTACTTACAAGCAAACTTTGTCCTTGGTTTGGACTGTGATCAAGGCAAGGAGCCCTTTGAATTGACAAAGCATTATATTGACCTGTCTCCTGGTACTTTTCCTGGATTTTCCATGTTAACTGCCTTTGGGCGAAGCAGCCCTCTCAATCTCGAATACCAAAAACAGAATCGTGTCCTGGCGATTCCGTTCCATTTTTTGAATAACAATACGATGAACGTCCGGCCTGAACACTATGGATGGCTGGAAATCTATGATCGGATGATTGATTTGCGCAAGCATGCATTTTCCAATCGGATACTGTACCATCGTCTTCAGGCCACAATGGGTTGGACTTCAAAGGTAGTCAACATCCTCCGTGGCAAACAAGATCTGGGTAAAGTCAAATATCATCTGGAATTACAACGCAGGCTCCGCGAGGACAAACCCTTCCGGGCTTTCTTTGAGCAGGAAACCAATGAGATTCCCCTGTTTTTCACTGAGCAAATCAAAAAAGATCTGGGGCCCCTGTGGGATTGGCTACCAGAAGGCGCTCTCTATTATGATCCCAATGCTTACCTCCATGCCGTATCAGAGCTTTCACTTCAACCTGAGCTCCACTCGGCTTTGTGAATCAATATTGGGGGAATCTGTTGGTGGAGTCGTATCTGTTAAAAAGATCCGCTCAGAAGCAATCTCGCCTTTTTCGATGAAAAAACTTCTCACACTCAAGGCCCGCTGCTGCCCCAGTCTGTCTAAATCTTCTCTGGTTACCAGGGTTTGAGACAACAGCCAGTTTTCCATTTTCTCTACAGAGACTGGTGTTTGAGCCAAAGCAGGATTGGTTTTTCGATACATGTCTTCTAAATAACGAGTTCGTTCTTCATCGGTCAATAAAATCTCTTGTAAACGAATCCCAATTTGTCCCTGTTGCAAAAGAGTTTTCTGCTTTTCTAAGCGCAAACGGCGATCTATTAAATTTTGTTGCAATACTTTCCGATCCGCAATCTCATCATAGTACCCTTCAATTTCCAGATCCAGTTGAGGACGTTTTTGAAGAACACGGGCCAATTTGGCTAATTTTTCTTGATTGGCCAAGTCTAACTCAAATTGTCCATGAGGAAAATCAATGCGGTTGAGAGTTTCTTGTTCTCCCAGCAAGTTACCAAGAATCGTGAACGGGGCGGCAGCTACTTTTTCGATTAAATTGACAAAAGCCTGCCCAACAATTTTTGCGACACTGAACTGGGGGTCATCGAGATTTCCTTTGACAGGAAGGTCCAGGTGAATTTCACCATTGCGATCTTTGAGAACCGCCAGGGCTAATCGAATGGGAAGTGAGACTGCATCCTTACTTTCTACTTCTTCTCCCAACGTGAATTGATCCAGGAAAATTTTATTGTCGGCTTGTATCTGATTTTTTGCAATCTTATACTTCAAATCGAGCGACAATTGTCCTTTTTGAATAGCATATCCCAAATAGCGTCCCGAATAGCTACTGAAACTGCTCATGTCAATGCCTCTGGACTGAATTTCAAAATCCAAAAACAGTTTATCTCGCAAGGGGTGAATGGTGCCGACCACCTGGACAGGGGCTTGAGCGTTATAAGAACCTTTCAGGAGGACTTTAGCTGGCTGATCATAAATTTCTGTCAAACCAAATACACTTCCTTCCAATTCTTGCAAATTCGCCACGTAGGGTGGTGTCAGATTGTGGTCGATAAAGCGTATTTCTCCCTGCTTGAAGGCTGCTTTTCTGATATTGACCTGGGGTGCTTCAAAACGGTCTGAGGTCTTCTTTTGTTTTTCTAAAGTTGGTGTGTCCGAAGACGGTTGTGCAGCATTATCTTCTGAATCGGAGGTCATCCCTCCAAAAATTTCAGCCATATTATTGGTTCCATCAGCATGAAGGATGAATGGGACATCCACCCCCTCTAACTTCACTTCATCAATATTCAAATAAAATGGATTGAAACCTGTATCGAGTTGAACCAACTGAAAATTTTTCCACTTCAAAAAATCATTATTCTTTCCCTTTTCCACGGTAACAAGCTCCTTCAATGACATTTCCCCCTGATAGGTCATCCTGGGAAGAGGGCTTTGCTCGACTGTTGATAAAGAGAAAGTTCCGGTGGTCGCAAATGTTCCATTGGTGATCAACAGTTTGATGGGATCGGGCACATAGGGTTGCAGCACTGGCAAATGAAGGGGATCGAGCCCCAAACGGAGATTTGCCTGAAGTGGAGCAATTCCCAGATTCCCCTCTATGGTAAAGCGGCTTTGATTCAAGAGCATGCTCAGCTCAAGCTGCGCTTGTTTTCCAGGAGAAGTAGCAAAGTTGTTCAAATGTAGATTGATTTTAGAAACTGGAAACTGAAAGGATTGGGACAAGGTTTGATCTGTAAAATGGATTGCATAGTTTTCAAGGTCACCTTGCTTGAGAGAAATTTGCCAGGGCATGGGAGAAGAATCTTTGGCTGTTTCTGTTTGGGTGACAGGGGTTGGTTGAAGCAAGTGCTGCCAGTTGACCGTGTGATCCTTCTGCAAAATTAAAGAAAGCTTGGCATCATTAGAACGCATCCGATTGATAGTGATTTGCTGCCGGGATAAATCAATTTGTGCTTGTGAGATAGAGAAATGAGGCAAGTCTAATAAGGGTAACTGTTCATTTGGCATCAATAGTTTGAGATTATTTAATTCGACAGCAAGATCTGATAAATAAATATTTTGATTTTGCTCTTCCTGACTAAAATTGATGGAAGTACGAACATCCAACTCCCCGGATGAAGTTTGAAACCGCAATAGGTTTTGGTAGTAGGGGGCATACTTTTTCAAGTGAATTTGAGAAGCCTGTGCAGTTCCTTGCCAGGTCATTGGTGTCAACGAAAACACCCCTTCTAACTGTAGCTGTTCTTGCAGTTCGGTTTGTGCAGAAAATCTAAGGTTCGCTGGAGTATTGGAGGTTAAATTAAAATCGCTCACTTCCATTTCCATGTCGGTTATTTCTGTTTCGAACGATTCAGAGGGAAACTGATCTGCAAAGAAAACCTTGCCTTGTTGCAGCAGTAAATTCCCTAGACGCAGCGACAACTTTGGGGAAGTTTCCTCTTCTGTTGGCAGAGTGGCATCAGAAGTTGCTTCAGAATTTGACGTGGCTGCTAAATTCAGTAAGTTCCATACCCCTTCATGATCTCGTGTCAGGTGCAGTTCTGGAGAGTTCAGCTGGACATTGGCCAGATGAAATTGTTGAAGTAATGGTTCTGATTGATCCATTTCAACAACAGCATCTTTCCAACTCAAAAGCGGCTTTTCTTCTGAATCCCAAACATCCAAATCCTGAAGTGATAACTTTCCTGAAATCTGTAACTTGATGTCCTCTTGTTCCTGCATAAAATGTAAATTGGTGTCGACGGATAAAGCTCCATTTTTCAAGAGGACAGGTAGCATCGCATAGTACGCAGCATATTTCGGCAAGTCCACACCAGTCACTTGTACATTTCCCTTCCATTGCAAAGGATCTAATTGGAATTTTCCAGTGGTTTTCACTATTTCTTTATTGGTCGTTTGCGCAGAAAAGTTGACGGTTGCAGAAGTTTCTGGTGTGGTTTGAAATCCGTCAACTGTCAGATCAACAGGAGTGATTTCCGTAGTAAATGCAGGAACAACCATTTGATCTAAAAAGTGAATCTGCCCCTGAGAAAGTTGAAAGCGATCTATCTTCAATTGCAAGGTCGTGTCACTGTCGGCAGGCACTCCTGCATCAGATGCTTCTGAATTGGGTTCTTGAGCAGGCACCAGCTCCAACAAATTCCAGTCGCCCGAAGATTTTCTTTGGATGTTCACTAACAATTTGTTCAAGGCGATTTGCCCGACATGGAAATTTCCTTCCAACGGTTGGGATGCAACCAAGGTTACCTGGGCCTCTGGAAGCTCCAGGACCTTTTTTTGATCAGCAGCAATTTTTAGATTTCTCAAGCCAACCTCTCCTGTCAGCTCCAGCTTTGGTTTTTGGGAGTCAGACCAGGCAAAAAACATTTGACTGTTGGCACGGACCAGTCCAGAAACCACATTAAAGTTTAATTCAATGGGGATATATTCCATGTAATCGGGAATAGAAACTTCCTGGATTGAGAGAATTGCTTCTGTTTCCTGGGATGGCTGAAAAATTTTACTTTGAACCTGAAGAGACATTTGAGTTTGATTCACCAGTGTCGATAAACTGGCCTGCACCACTGCATCTCTGTCTTGTGGCAAGTTGGAAACTTGAGGAATGGTTAACTGCAATTCCTCAACAGCATGTGTCCTGTTTTTTGTTTGATCATTGAGGGTAATGCGACTGTCCAGTAATTGGATATTGTGAATCGAAAATAAAAACGCTTCTGGTGCAGAACTAGGTGCTGAGGAAGGTTCAGTCGATGCTTGGGGCAGTAAATCTGAAAAATTAAAGCGATCCTCTCCTTGCCAAATTAAATGGATGGCCAATCCCGTTAATTTTAATTCATGAAGAACCAATGCCCCCTGAAGCAAGGAATGGCTTTGCAAATTGACCACAAGCTCGTCTAGTTCGATGAAAGAGTTTGTGGCATCAGGTTCCTGGATGGTCAAGTTTTTCAGGGTAAGAACCAGTGCAAAAGGATGAAATTCAACCTGATCCAGGCTCACAGGACGTTGTAGGATTTGTTCAAGTTGCTCCACTAATTTTGGTTTCAACAGCCAGGGAATTCCCCAAAAACCAAAACAGGTGTAAAACAGAAAAAGGCCCGATAAGGCCATGATCATATAATGCCATAACTTGAAATGATAATTTTTAAACACTTGCATAGGGCATTTCTTTTAATAGTATTGGAAGGCTATGATTGTCAGATCGTCATACATGTTCTGACCGTCTCGATGTTCCTGGAGTCTGTCTAGTAGCGCATCTAAGATCTCTTCCAAATCCATGGAGTTATTTTTCTTCAGGAAAGCAGAAACCATAGGCAATCCAAACGTTTTGTATTCCTTATTCCACACTTCTATGATGCCATCGGTAAAAATAAAGATGCGATCTCCTGGTTTCAGTTGATACGATGATTCCACATACTCATTATCTACAAAGGTTCCTAATGGACCAATTCCTTGGGAACTGAAAGTAATCTCTTCGCCATTTTCTGAGAGAATGATTGCTGGAGGGTGGCCTGCCAGGGTATAGGTCAATTTTCCAGAAGAATCGATTCGTACATACAACCCGGTGATGAAGCGATCATCGGGCAGAAGTTTCTCCAAATTTTCATCCAAATATTCCATAATTTGAGGAATACTGCTTTTTTCGGCATCAAGCAGTAACATGTACAGCATAATGGTGCACAATGCGGCTCTGACACCATGTCCTGTGGCATCTCCGATGAATGTATCAAATACATCTTTGTGTCTCGAAGAGAAATAATAGATATCTCCAGAGACGTAAGCCAGGGGAACGTAGCGAATTGCTATTTTCAAAAAAGGAGGCGGTGTGTGTAATGGGAAAATATACTTTTGTATTTCTCCTGCCGTTATTAAATCCTCTTCAATGGTATCCAGTGCTTCCTGTAACTCATAGGTTCTTTCTTTTATCGTTTTTTCCAAACTGGCATGAAATGCTTGCAGTTCTTTCAATAATTGAAAATTCTTCCTCTTTAGCTCATAACTTTCCAAACCTCTCCGGATCGTGATTTCTAAATCATTGGCTTCTATGGGTTTGGTTAAATATTGATACACCTGTGCATCATTGATCGAAGCAATCATGGCTTCAATGTCGGTGAACCCCGTCAACAGAATTCGAATCGTCTGTGGTATGAAGGGAATCGTTTGTTTTAAAAACTCCACTCCATTCATTTCAGACATGCGCTGATCCGTCACAATACAGTGAATTTCTTCAGGGTTCGGCAAATTGCTTAACAATTCCAGGGCTTCTTTACCATCACGAGCTTTTAACACATTGTAAGATTCATCCAATATCATTGCAATTGCATTCAAATTGGATTCTTCATCATCTACCACTAGAATGGTGTAACGTTTCTTGATTTTTGATGTTTTTTGAAGTTGCTTAAATCTATCAGCTCTTAATGTGGCCATGATTTTCAGTAGTATTTCTTGTCTAAACGGTTCTGTACAAAAAATGTGACTTTAGCTTTTTTCTCTATGCCTTTCAAGATTTCCAAATATAGGTGTCCAGATAAACCCTTATCCCAACTCTTCAAATCTCACTTGGCAACCTTCACAGGAGTCTCTTTTTTTACTGCAACATTTCAACAAAATGGTCTCTACTGGAAAGTAGTTGAGCCACAATTTTTTCTGCTGCAAAATCGTCATAACCAGAAGCAATTGCAGCCTCCATCAATTGTTGTTCTGAAAACAGATTCATCAATTCTGCTGCCCATAGGGCATTCTCTCGATGAATGCGATGAAAAGCCTCATAATAATGCCCTATTGTTTCTACAAAATCCAAACGTAATGCGCCATCATCCTGTTTCTGTACATTCAATCCTATTTTTGCCAAACTGAAAGATCGTCCCAAGTCATGCAGCACCAAACGGGTTTGAAAACCTTGATCTGTGCGTTCCAGAACCAAACGGAAATTGTCATAAATCAAATCATAATTGCCAATCCAGGGCATAAAAATGCCCAGGGAACGGATAGCCTGTCGATCCACTAAACCATGAAAGTCCAAAAACCAGGGGCCTACCCGTATTTTCTGATCCAACTCTCTTTGTTCCACAACAGCAGTAAACAGCAAAACATCGATAATATGACGAAGGCTCTGATATTGCGTTTCCTTTTCTGTATCAGACATATCCATCCAATCCAACAAACGCCCATCTTTTAGAATCACTCCCGATAGAAAAGGAGCAATTGACTCTATTTTTGAACTGAAATCGAGGAAATCTTTTTCAATACGTGATGTATGGGCAATCTGCAACTGTTTGACATGATAGGGTTCATCTGTGTGGTAGCCCATTGCCCAAAAGATACGGGCCGCCAATGGCTCAAACACTTCATTGGAGCGAAATGCAATTTTGGCTTTCCAAAGCCGTTGTTGGTCATCAGAAAACTCAAAACCGATGTTTCGTCCTAAAGAAGTTTTAAAATTTTCATAATGAAAAACTATGTTTTCCAGATCATGTCGTATTGCAGGGTCTTCATAAGCAATTCCTAAATCTGTTTGGTCGGTGAGGCGTACTGATTCAAAAACATTTTCCGGATGCAATACCCGATGATTACTTTCCAAGGAAGGAGGCTGCTGATCGTGAATGGAAATTTGTATTTTGCACTCCTGATTGGTAAAAATCGCACTATCATCATATTGCAGGGCCCATGTTAGCTGATCCATTTCCTCGATCAGAGCTTCACGCTGCCATGCTAATTGCACCTCATTTAATTGAATTGCCAGATCTCGTAATTTGACCGCAACAGCCAACCTTTTTTGCCGTATAGCTCTTTCTGGAAAAAATAAATGGACCAGTTCCTCTTTTTCTTCAACTTGTTGTTCGAGTTCAATAATTTTTTGGTTCTGCTGCCGGATGAATTGCAATACAGCAGAAGGAGAAACTAGTAGATTTTCATGACTTTCTGCAGACAATGACAATTTATTGAAGGTGGGTGAGCAAGTCTTCAAGAAGGTTTCATCTTCTAAAAAACCACTGTTGCATCCCCACAGCACACTGGTACATAGTAAAGCAAAGAATGGTATTTTGTTAGATTTTAAAAGTAAAATGTATCTAAAATCAAAAATTAAGCTGATACCGTAGAAGAATATCATCATTGACCACCATCTGTTTTCCTGTATCTTCTTCGTTGACCGCATATTCAGCGATCCAATGGTGTTCTGAATCCATTTCCCAGTGTACTCCACTGATATGCTTACGTCGATCCCAGGTTAACGCATTTCCTGGTTGATGCGGAACATCAATATCGAGCAGGCTGAAAGAATACAGAAAAGAAAAATCGTTCCACACATATCGTCCCTCATGTCGTTGTACCATACGTTGCATGCCACGGTCGGTCACATGAATCCAAATATTTCTGCCACGAATGCTTTGCCAACGCCAAACAATCAATCCCCCTACTAATTGATTGTCTTCTGCCTTGTTCACTTGTGAAAATTCAGGGGCCAACCCACGTGTCCGATTCAACAAAGGATCACTGGTTGGACGTCGAGGACGGGATTCATAAAAAATCTGAAGATTTCCTTCCCAACGGGAAGAAGTATCTTTGGATTGCAGCCATTTTGAAAAATTCCACTTGATCTTCATGCCAGCGCCGGGGTCAGGGTCCTCACGATCATCGACATCAAATTGATCAGACAGTACCTGGTCTGCTTCAGACGTCTTATCTTCAGTAGCTCGACCTTCCTCCAGTCTTCCACCGCGATGCAAGGATAGTGTTCCTTCCCAGACTCTCTTCTGATAACGCCACACCACAGCAGGGTCTACCACTTTGAAAATCAAGACATCCAACGGAAAAATCTCCGTGAATGATTTGGCAACAAAAAAACGCTCTTGTAAACCCGCTTTCAGCATTTGATTTGTTTTTTTGAAGCTATTTTGCAGATAAAATTCCTCGACTTCCCAATTGTCCTCGTCTAGTTCCAATTCTAGCCTGAATAGCATTCGTTTGTTAATACGTATACGGATTTGACTATCCAGTTCAAATTGAATTTTTCCATGATTTCGCCTCAACACATCTGCAGAAAGATCCTTGTTTCCCACCAAAAATAAAAAATCTCCCTTAAATTCGTGCTTCAGCTTATAATCTATCTTTTTTGCTTGCAAACAGGTAGGAATCAACAGAAAGGAAATAAACAAGACAACGGCAAGTTTGGATAAACGATTTGCCAGGAGTATTTTCATGTGATTGATATCAATTCTCTGAGATTTATGTGGAGGAAGGGTGGAATCCGTGGATTATGCATGTTTGAATGCTTTTTGATCATCTTCGAGAACATGATTGGATAGCCAATCAATCAACATGGCCAATACTTCCGAAGCAATGATTTCTTCTCCTTTTTTTATATCACCTATAAATAAATCAATATCACGGACATAATCGGCATGCAGCTCTTTTTGAGTATCGAGATCCTTGCATTCAATTTTTTCCATTTCCTGTTCTTCTGCACTGAAATGAAAATCAGCATAACTCCTGAAGGCTGCTAAGAGTTCCAGCATTTCTTCTCTACTGGTAGTCGTGTCATAATAGGTGGGACGATTCCTGATTAAGGCAATCAGTGTATTCACCCGGTCAAACAGTTCTTTATGTTGGTCATCAATTAATGGAACTCCCACACTGTATTGCTCATTCCAGGTCAAATAATCCAATTGCACCGATTGTGCTCCCATACTTGGTACTCCTCATCCAAAAACTTGTTCAATTGAATTATCCGCATATTATAGGAGCATTTTATAAAAAATCAATGATCTTTTCCGAAACAACAACCCATTTTTTCCGATAAAAATGAGGGGACATAATACTGATTAATTTTAAAAAAGATTAATCAGTATTATGTCCCCTCATTTTGATATAAAGTTTAATGGATTTACAAAATCATCAAAATAGTGTAATGGTTTCATCACATGTTTTGATACCACCAACCCGGGGGGAATTTTGAAATTAAGCAGTCGCAACAAAGGCGAAATTGCCATCATCATGATTCAGGGCTCACTGACACTGGAAGATTCCTATCTGCTGTCCACCCATGCTACAGAATTACTGGATCATACCAATCCTACTGCAATCATTGTCAATCTATCGGAAACCACCAATATCGATTCTGCTGGATTAGGGGGCATCATCTCTATTTGTGACAAGGCAAAACATAATAAGATTCCTTTTGCCTTATGTTGCTTGAATGATCAGGTATTGAAAGAATTTAAGACGCGCTTTCCTAAAAATACAACCATTCCTATCTTTGGTACAGAAGAAGAAGCAGTGGCAAACTTTACAAAATACACATAATTTTGAGGGGGATTCCCGCTACTATAGTAACTTGATGAGAGTACCTCTCGTTTTTTAATATCCCGTCAATTCCACATAGCCCTGTCCTTTGACTGGCTTTGC
This sequence comes from SAR324 cluster bacterium, assembly GCA_028282505.1. Classification (GTDB taxonomy): domain Bacteria; phylum SAR324; class SAR324; order SAR324; family NAC60-12. The sequence goes on from JANQHV010000657.1 coordinate 19,341, forward strand.
TCTGTGTTCTCCTTCAACAGCAACCGCTCCCTCCCAATATTGGAACGCATGATTCCATTCTTGATGGGCCAGATAAGGACGAATCGTTAAGAAAATTTTCTGCGAAGGAATGCTGAGCATCCATTGAGCAGGATACTGAATCTGTGTTTGAGGACTTCTCCAGTTATCGATAACCGAAACCTCCACATCAGCATATCGTAAGTAGCTGCCATTCCCTTCAGGATCAACGATCATACCACTGCTGGTGACATCGGGAAGGCCATTTTTCAAACGTATCTGATAAAACATAATCTCCCAATCATGCTCCAACTGAAGAGAAAACCAATCCCATCCAACCTGCCCTTCTTCCAGAGCACTGGTGCTCCACTCCCGATCCATCCAGCTCATGCCATCAACGGCATGAGTAATGCCGTTCATGACGATGGAACCATGCGTGGCAATTTGAGTATAAGAGTAATAATAGGAAGCATTGCCCGCATTTTTCCCTTTTTGGCTCAAGCCCTTGTTGCCTTGGAGTACCCGTTTCTTATTTCGTTGTAAATGCAAGTCCAGGGTGAATTTTTCGGTCTTTGCGGAAATGCGCAACGGCCAGAATGACTCTGTGGAACTGTGCACTTCCCAATCTTCCAACCAAACTCGAAAAGGGGTACTTTGTGCTCCTGCCAGATCAAGAGCTGCCCGACTGAATCGCTCATCAGTGTAAAATTCTTTGCCTTCCATATCCGTCAAGGCAAGATGTCCCATATAGGCTTGATTGGTGGCCCAAGCAGAGGAACGTTGCGGTACAACTGAATCCAACGCTGTGCGAAATAAAGTGAACTGATAACCAAAGCGCCGACCTTCCGGACTTTCCAAATTACCAGTAAAATACCACCATTCATTACGAAATTGAGGATGAGGGCCATGATCTTCTGGAAATTCAAAAGGACGGGGTGATAGAGCTTTTGCATATCCTTTCCCCTGCTCGTCTCCCAGAACCTGGGACACACTCATTTCAGGGCGTTGAATCGCTGTCTTGATTTCTTGGGGGGATTGCTGGTGATACCAATAATAAAGACCAATCCCAATACTGATCAAGATGCCAAGGGATATGAATTGCTTCTGTGTTAAGAATGTTTTTGTCATGGTTTTTCGGTTCCTTTTAGAAAGCAGTTCCATTCCTGCAGGGACTGATCGAAAACTTCTGTATTTTCAAAAACTCAGATTGGGTGTCATTTCTACTAATGGGAGAGATCTTAAGATTTCCCGCCGTCGCTCGAACACGAGCCCGATCAAAATGACAATGTAGAGTTTTAACTTCGGATTCGCACAAAAAAATTTTGGTCGTAAAAGATGAACTGTGTATGAAAAAGAATTAAAACGACCATATATTAGAATTTTATCTCTTTTCATTCTCATGAAAAAGAATTTTTACCATTTTTTACCAGAAATTCAAAAGGCTGAAAAAACCAAAAAATCAATTCAAGAAATCCTTTCGCAATTCGATGGTCTTCAATATGACAAGTATTGGAG
>JANQHV010000672.1 GCA_028282505.1 SAR324 cluster bacterium
CAGTTTCTCCAAAGCTTGATTCTGATTTTTATCGATATAATCATTCGCTCCCTCACGCATTGCTATGACACAATTTTCAATAGTTGCATAAGCTGTGTATACGATCCTTATTTTTGCTAAATTTCCTTTCAAATCTTGCAAGACTTTGAGCCCACCTTCATCTCTCTCCAGATGCCAATCGATGATGGTTAAATCAAACCTTTCTTTATAGTTTTCTAAAATTTCTTTCGCCTCTTCAAAATTCTTAGCTCCTCTCACTTCAAATTCATACTCTTCATCAACTTCAAAGGCCCTTTGTATTTCCTCACGCATCCGCTCATCGTCTTCGATGATCAATGTCTTAACTTTCCATGCCATATAAATCTCCTCAGATGATTGGCAAAATGATGTTGAACCGCGCCCCTTTTTCCGGTTCTCCATTTTCAAATACATCGCCCCCATGTTGTTCAATAATATTTTTTACAATGGCCAATCCCAAACCGCTATTTCCAGGTTTTGTGGTTTCAAATGGCTCGAACACTGCTTGTTTCTTTTCTTTTGGAATTCCCGGCCCATCATCCTGGTAAATGATTTTTACACAATGCTTGGGTAAATGAAACGGTCTGGTTTCCGGAATGGAGGCTTCTTCCAAATAGAGTTTTAGCTTAGAAAAGTCTGGATTTGCTTCCGCTGTATTAGCCAGAAGCGTTAAAAAAACCATCTGGAGCGATTCTTTGTTGATATGCATTTCCAGGTTATGCATGTTCTCTGAAATACCTACTCCAATATTTAGAGCATCATTATAGTCATTAATTAAACTTCTTATAAATTCGATAAGCTCTCGCGCTTTGATAGTATCATCTAGTTTTATCCTAGCTGATTGAGCAAACTGTTTAAAGTCATTGAGAACTCTCATGGCAATCTTCATATCTTCAAGAGATTTTTTCAACAAATCTTCAGATTCATCTGTTGCATATTTCTTTAAAACATCTTTGATACGGTTCTGTGCTAAGGGTAATATGTTTCCAAGTCGGTGAGCCGCCATGGCTGAGGATTCCTGCCAGGCGGATTCTTTAGCGATACGAATTTCCTCCTGGGAATATATACGGTCAAGTGCCTGGGACATTTGCGGGATGAACACTGCCAATAATTTATTGCGTTCTTCAAGGGCAACACCACTATATATATTGTCACACATCACAAAGCGATAACCTGCTCTGGTCGAGATACCAATCAATAGGCAATTCTCCATTTCGATTTCTTCCATAAATTCACATACTGGTCTAGAAAAATTGCTTTTGTGACGAACAGCAAAATATGTTGCTCCCATTTCTATCCAATTGACACACAAATCTTTTTTATCCAAATCAATCATACGCTTTTGAACACTACGATTTAACTTGGATTCAAAATTTATTTTTTTAGCCTCGGGTTTGATACTATATTTGATAGTTAAATCTTTTCCTTCAACCTGCTTTTTGATGTCTTTCGCCTCTTTCTGGTTATATGGGCCTATTGCCAGTTGCCCAATCAATCGACGTGTCGTCGGATAGTAATCAAAATATATTGCCCGATTGAAACCAATGGTATAACCATTGGTCAATCCTGCTAGAAAAATATAAATTAAGTTTTTTATATCCTTTTGTTCCCTTAAAACAGTACCGGTAAAATACAGATCTACAGTTCTTTGAAGCTCTCTTTCTCTTTCAATTGGGGCTTTTGCATTGGAAATCGCAATGGCGGCAATACGAGACAACGCCTCAAAGACTTCTTCTTCTTCCCAGGTAAAGTAAGTTTCTTGTTCATTATCCAGCTTGTTTTCGGAACGTATCACTCCTATCACTTCATCCGCAACCAATAATGGAACCCCAATAAAGGATTTTGATATACGCCCATCTGCGTGTTGCCACAAATCATGTTTACCAGCCCAAGCTGGATGTGCTTCCAACTCTGCACGATTCCTCGCGGAAAATTTCCTGCGATTGAGGGCAATCCAAGCGGTCATACCTATTTCAGGTTCATCGGGCCTAACAGAAAGATCATATGTGATCCTTTCATAAGCCTCTTCTGAATAACCCACCCCAGCTTTCATAATGAGCTTGCTTTTAGTATCATCCATTAAAAAAATAGCACAGGCTGTCGCATTGGAAACATCTTTGAAGCTTTCGACAATTTTTTGAAGAACGTCTTTCAAAGAAGTGTCTCTTTGAGCCACAATGTCTGCTACTTTGTGAATGGCCTCTACAATCCGTGTGTTCCTGTCTTTATTTTGTGAGTTATGATGTTCCATTTGACTTAACCAATATTTCCGACCGTTACTTAATGCGGGTCCTGATTCCGTTCAATGAAAACTCATAAATTGTGAATTATCAAGGAGTTCATTGAACTCTTCTCGGTAATTTAAGGCTATCCATTTAAGGCAGGACCGTTAATAAAATCAATGTCTTACTACCCCTTCCCTGCCTTCCTTTGAAAAGGGGAGGAGACCATTTCTTTTCTAGTTTTTAAAAAGAATCAGGAAAAGTTTTGTCCTGAAATAAGTTGATAGCCGTAATTAAATATCAATAAAAGTAAGAGAGTCTCCGAATGCAAACCAAATGAATGAATTAAAGAAAACAGATTTTTATCCAAATTGCAATAGTAAAAAAACAGTCGTTATGGAATTAAAAGTGGTGAACATCGTCAGTTATACTATGTGATGGATGTAATGGATATTTCTCAGAGACAAAAACCGAGTATTTGGGGTCTGCATACGAATTTCTCTCAAATTATTTCTATTCTGAATAGATTTAGAGAAGGCATGCCATCCACTACTTTATCTAGGATAAGTGATACTCCCAGAAACTCATATTTTTGGTTATAGAAAAAGATATGGTAATAATGACTGACGATAAGTTTTAAAACCCTTAACTCTTTTGCCACTTCTTGAACTGGAGTACCAGGTTTAAGCTAAAAACGATTTCGCTTTACATGCAACCTCTCATTCGATAAATAAACTATAAAATCATTTTTAAATTTTCTAACAACTCAACCAACAAAATGGTTTAAGACAACGAGGCTGCTATCGGTGAAAATTTAGTGCAGGCTTCGCTGCACAAAACTTGTAGTACCCTCCCTGAAGATCTACCCTTCACTCTTAACTTTTCATTTCCAATTAAGCGACAGAAACTATCTATAGAAAGAGGAGAAACTAAAATGAATCCATTGTGGGACTATTGGTTTAATCTATTCAGGTCTCCATTGAGCGGTAATGTGGAGCAGAACTATCATCCGGTCACCAGCTGGTGGTCACCCCAATTTGAATTTAACTTCGCAGGAGACCAGCACATAGAAGCTCAAGTGGTCAGTAATATTGCCAGTTATGGTCGACAACTTGGGATGATCACAGAAGCGGTATTGGCTTTGGCAGAAAATAATGACAGCCCGGCTATAGAGAAATTGAGAAAGCTGGCAGATAAAATAGAAAATGTAAAAAACGAGCATTCCAGGGAATCCATTGAAAGTTTGGAGTCACAGCTTCGAAAACTTAAAGAGAGTGATAGAGCAGCTTTCGACAAACTATTATCCCAGCTGAAGGAATAGTTAGATTCCAGCAAATATAAAGAGACAAAATGAACTTATTGATTGTGATATTAGCATTTGGATGTATGGGAGTCGTGTTATGGTCTGGGTGGCAGTATATTTTGTTTTCAAGCTCCAAGGGTCGTAATTGCTTAGGAGAGATCAAACGACTGATACAAATCAATTCTTCTCATTGAGCAGAGCGGCATTGGCGCATGGCATGCAATGAAATTGCGAGGATTAGCAACAACACGATTTGCACTTCTGAATCACGAAAGTTGTTTTCAAACATACCAGCTACTAAAAAACCAAATACACCTGCACACCCTCCCCATATTATAGAGGTATAATATGGGGAGGATGCACCCTTTTTAAGAGTTTTCCAGGTTTCTCGAAAAAACAATACCCAAATAGCCAGATAACTGAGCAGTCCAAGAATTCCCAAATTTATCCAAGTTTGCAGATAAATATTATGCACTCCAGCACTTGCCGAGTTGAAGAACTGGTGTCCTGTTTTTTCGGTCAGTGCTTCTCGATATTGTGGCATCACTTCTGCGTCATTTTCCAAGCCAATACCAAACCAGGGATGGTCTTTGATGGCTTGCCATGCTGTTTCCCATAAAAGCAGGCGGTCTTTATTATACTCTAATACAAAACTGCTTTCCAGGCGCTGCCAAACTAAGCCAAATCCTGACGATGCCTCTTCTAATTTCGGAGCTTTCAAAGTATATTGCCAAATCATCACTCCCAGCATTCCCACTCCTATACAAATGAAAGAGAGCAACCACTTTTTGGGAAGTCTCAAGCAGAGTATCAACATCGCTGCTGCACTGCCAAACCAAATACTTCTTGCCAAAGATGCTAAAATCGCCGTAAATATCACAACAATTCCGAATCCATAGTAACAACGTATTTTGATAGATAATTCACGACAAAAACTCAAAGATACAAAAAGAGGGAAACACAGTAGTAATACCCCTCCAAACGTCAGATGATGGGTATAGTTTCCTTTAGCATGGAATACATTTGTTAACCCATGCAAAGCATAACACGGGTGCTTATAAGGCGTGGGGGATTGTCTTTCGGGAGGACGAAACCAATCGGCCCCCGTAAAGTATTGAATAATGCCATAAATGGAAACCAAAATAAGAAAAAAGAAAAAAACACGTATCAATTTTTGATCATCAATATTACTCAACGCACAATATAAAACAACCGGCAAAAATAGACGTAAATTGTCACGTATTGCAAATCCAACGCCCACAGAATATGGAGAAATTGCTCCAGACAGGATGTTAAACAACCAAAAAATTAAAAGTGCACATAATGTTGCATGAGGTATACGCCACAAAGAAGGATTTTTTATGGACTGCCAGATAAAGATTAAATGCAACCCTAAAATCGAAATCTCACTGCCTGCAATAGAAAAAGTACTGAAACAAAACAAACCGTACAAAAGGAGGTGATTCCATGAGTCGCTAGAACGAAAATATGTAGAAATCGGTTTCATACTATATTTATTATAATTTCTTCCGCAAATACTCTCGGAAAAATGTAACCAGCCAACTTCTGAGGTTGGGCAAAATGAATGCAAATCCTATCGCATCTGTCACTAATCCTGGTATCAAAAGTGCTATCCCCGCAAGAAATATTAAAATGGCATCTAATAATTCCTCTGTGGGTAATCTCTTATTCATGAGCTCAGATTCCAGCAAGGTCCAGAGAGAAATATCCTCCGTTCGCATTAACCATAAACCAAATCCTCCTGTTGCGGCACAGATAAAAAAAATACTCAATAAGGGCATGATATTGCTGACCTGGAAGAGAATCCATATTTCAATAATAGGGAGAATCAGAAAAAGAAAGAATAATAAACAATTCAAATTATCTCTTTATGTTCTTTATTCTGGTTGATATATTTTGCTGGGATTGTTCAAAAGAAAAGCTATCTGTTACAAACAAGAAGTAAAAATTGGTAGGATTTCAAGAATTGATATGGGAAAGCACTTAATTGAAAAACAACTATCGACTTTGGAAGAAGGAGGGATATGGCTAGCATCCAAAGTCGATAGAAATTGTTGAACGGCAGTGATGGAGACTGTCGTTGCGGAGGAAATCAATTAAGAATCAAGAAATGGAAAATCATGTTGTTCAGATATTGAACATACGATATAGCAATTGATGTGGAATGTCAATTATTTTTTTAGTTAAAATCAAGACTTTACCTGTTTTTAAATACCTTTTTTGAGTCTTTAATAAATCACTAATAATTACAAATACTTAACTATCTTAATGAACAGGTAAAAATGTTATGAAATGAAGCAAATCAAATAAATAATTTTAGTATTTAATTAGGTCATAACCAAATTGGAAAAATTGATATGAAAACACCTCTTTACTTTGTCACCTCAAATCAGAATAAACTCCGTGAAGTACGTGAGTTACTTCACATTCCTGTAGAAAATGTCAATTTAGATCTGGAAGAGCTTCAGGATACCAATTTAGAGGTAATTTTAAGACATAAGGTAAAATGCGCTTATGAAGCAGTGCAGTCTCCAGTCATGGTGGAGGATGTGGCACTTTTTTTTAACACCTGGAATGCTTTACCCGGTCCTTTGATCAAATGGTTCCTCAAAGAATTAGGGGTAGCAGGAGTAGTACGAGCCCTATCAGCTTTTGAAGACAAATCTGCCAAAGCAGTATGTGGTATAGGATACACTGATGGCCAATCCATTCAAATTTTCCAAGGAATAGCCCAGGGCAAAATTGTGCCCCCTCGTGGAGAGCACGGATTCGGTTGGGATTGTATTTTTCAACCGGAAGGCAGCTTATTGACTTATGGTGAAATGAATTCTACCACAAAAAATAAAATATCTGTGAGGCGTCAAGCATTGGATCAATTCAAGATATTTTTAGAAGAAAATCAATGAGGTACAAGCTTCATTGACAAGAAGTACAGCCAGACAGTTTCGAAGTCAGGCTTGTGGGCAATGGAAAAATGACATTTTCTTCAACCAGTGTCAGTTCTTTTACAGTGTTGCTGGGAACAATGCCTTGTAAAGTTCGGATAATATCCTGCACGATGTCTTCAGGAGCAGAGGCTCCTGCGGTGACACCAATCTGCTGCACCCCATCAAGCCATTTGGACTGAATCTCGATTGCTGATTCAATTCGCTTTGCAGAAACCCCACAGGCTTTAGCCACTTCAACGAGTCGTAGTGTGTTGGAACTGTTGGGAGCCCCGACGACTAAAACTAAGTCCACTTCTTTTGCAATTGCTTTGACAGCATTTTGTCGATTTTGAGTAGCATAACAAATATCTTCCTTGGAAGGGCCTTGAATTTTTGGAAATTTCTTTTTCAAAGCAGTAATGATTTCGGCAGTATCATCTAAAGATAAGGTGGTCTGTGTCAAGTAAGCCACTTTATCTTTGTTAGGAACCCGGAGGTTATTAATATCTTCAATAGTGCTAACCACTAAAATGCGATCAGGAGCTTCACCGACCGTTCCCTGCACTTCAACATGGTCACGGTGTCCAATGAGAATGATAGTAAAATCATTTTTAGCATATCGTTGCGCTTCTGTATGGACTTTGGTAACTAATGGACAAGTAGCATCAAGTGCTTCAAGCCCTAATTGTTTTGCTTCTTTTCGTATTGCAGGAGAAACTCCATGTGCTGAAAAAATGACTTTTGCGCCTTGAGGGATATTTTCCAACTCTTCAACGAAAATAGCACCTCTTTTCCGCAATCGTTCCACCACATGAGGATTATGTACGATTTCATGCCGGATATAAATGGGAGGACCATACAAATCCAGAGCTCTTTCCACAATTGTAATAGCTCGGTCTACTCCTGCACAAAACCCCCGTGGCTTTGCAAGAATTAAATCCAGTGAATTGGTCATATTTTTCTCAAATAGATGTTGTTAACTGTTTGATTCGCTTTTTTATGTTGAGGATCTCAAGATATGGATACCATTCGATGATGCTAATATTCGTCGTCTGGTTTATTACAGAAACAGCCCTTCCAAGGCCACAGAGCATTGCCTGGAAGCACCGCCAATCTGTAGATATCTCTTCCATGACAACCCCAGAAATGTCTTTACAAGAAGCCATACGGCAAATTATTGATCATCATGCTGAAAATCCACAAAATGTTTTAATCGATTCCTCTGTTTCTGGTCATTTTTCTGTGCCCCGCATGACAGCTTCTTCCATAGATGTTGCATTTGAATGGATACTGGCCCGTTTTGCTCTGTCCACTATCTATAAAAATGAACACTGGCTTATCCTTCCCAAAAAAGAAGTTTGGCACCAAATTCCTTATCATAAACTCATACTCTCTCCCATATCTTTAGACAAAATATTGGAAGATATTTCTCATGTAGGGCAAATTACCATTATATTCAATCAAGAACAAGCTAAGCGGCATGTGATACAAAAAAATCTATTGTATCCTACAGTAGAAACAGGAATCAATGAATTATTACGCCAATTTGGTTGGATTGCCGATTACGATGCTACTTTTCATACACTCTATCTGACAGAAAAAAAAGAAATCGAAACCCGAAGCATTTTTCTCAAAAATGTTAAAGACACCGAAGTCAAACAGTTCTTCCAAAAGAACCCATTTCTGTTTGAAGGAATACCTGCTGTCCAGTACTTCTTTCCTACAAAAAATCTTATCATACTCAAAGGAAAAAAGGAGTTATTAGATTCCATCTCATCCGCAATCGCAGGATTTGATCACACCCCCCCAGTGGAGGATTTTCATTTTGAGACAATCATACTAACCACTCCTCCTCATCAGATTGAGCCGCACCTTCAATCGATTTTTCGTCAAAACAAAAATTTAAAGAGCCAGTTAATCATTCATTGGGAAAAAACAGCTGAGCCCACACCATCCTCGGCATCAATTGTTTCCCTTTACGGGGAAAAAGCCAATGTACAAAAGATGATAAACATTATTAAAAAATTAGACGAAACCTACCAAAAAAGTCAGCCTTTGGTCATCAAACGAATGGATTTCAAATATTTGGATGTAGAAACTAAAAAAATTCTGAGTGAAGGTCAGGTTTTCACCATTCCAGGAGTCGAGGCCAAATTGCGGCAGTTTTTTCAGCAACATGTGGGAGATCAGGAAAAAAGAACTTTGGGTATGCGTTCTTTACAAATAATTCCTGACTTTGTGAATAATTCTGTCATCCTGCGAGGAAAAAGAGAACAGGTCTCTTTAGCAAAAGAGATTCTCAAGACCTGGGATACCCCTCAAGCCCTTATCAAAATCGAGGCACATATCTTTGAAACATCAGATACTGTATCACGCGAGCTAGGAACACAATTCAGTGCTCAAGGCATTGCGGAAGGAAACGAGATTCCTAATGTAAACGATGCTGGAGAATTCACAGCAAGCGCAATTTTGGGTCCATTGCAGACAACAAAGGCTTTTCAAGTAGACACCTTATTGAGATTTATAGAAACAGAGGGAAAAGGCAAGGTCCTTTCCAGACCATCTGTTGTCACAACAAATAACATCGAAGCAGAGATGAGAAGTGGCGATATTATCAATGTAAAAGTCGTGATTGATGATAAACCGACACTGAAAGAAATTAAAACGGGCGTTGCATTACGAGTAACACCACGTTTAATTACAGAAACAGAAGATAACCTTTCAGAATATAAAATCAGACTGAATGTTTTTGCGGAAAGCAGTAATCAAATCAACCAGACAACAGAAGGAATCCCTCAGATCAATAGCCAAACGGCCCGTGGTGAAGTAGTGGTTCGCAATGGAGAACCCTTTCTGCTGGGTGGATTGATTCGCAGCAATCGCAATGAATCAGAAAGTGGAGTTCCACTATTAAAAGATATTCCGTTGTTGGGAAATTTATTCAAAATAGAAACAGATAGTAACCGCTTCAATCATATTTTGGTTTTTGTCACTCCGACACTACTGTCCTCTGAAGAAAAACAGAAACTACCCAACATGCCAGAGCTAGAAAACCATCCTTTTAAATGATCGTTAAAATTACATCGAAAAAGCCTTATCTCAGGTTTTGGATTCCTCAAACAACACAGATATTTCTAACGCCGTGTGCAACTTTTTCTTGTAAGTAATTGATATTATTATAACAGAGCATGTCATACCGGACTTGAGACGGTGGGACCGCCATCGGATCCATAAAACGTGTGTAAGCTCCTAGATTCCGGGTCAAGCCCGGAATGACAAAAAAATTCGCACATCAACGTTATTTCTATAGATATTGTAGACAAGCGATTGAGGGTAATGATATAGTTTCTTAAGGACAAGGTTACTGGTAATTATTTGCGCAATTCTTCCAGCTAATAATTCATCTACGAAAAACGAAACGGTGCTGTGGTATGATATCCTCCGACCAGCAAAAACCATTTGATCAAGATGCCTATTTATCACGCAAAAAGCGTGAAAAATGGCAATCCTGGTTTTTTATCAGCTTGGGAGGACTGGTATTACTGGATAGTTACTCTCCATTCCCAATCCCCCTGGTCGGAGTACCTTCCTTGTTCTTAGGTTTTGCTTTGCTCTACTATGGATATCATCAGTTCAAAAATTATTCTAAGTTACCCATGTATGAAGCCCTTCAACTAGGCCGTTCTTTAAATAGGGACCTCACCCGAACAGATTTATTTCTTGCATTCCAATTGACTCCTGAACAAACGGACCAGTTGGTTGATGAGCTCGTCAGAAATGGTTTCATTGAGCCAGTTGGTACAGATCTGGCCCCTGAAGCAGACATGCGGTACCGTGTGATTTCTTAAAAGTTATGAGTTGTTTATTGTTCCAAAATACTAAAATATCTTGGAGAGAGGCTTTATTTTATTTGCCGCTGCTAGGCATCTCATTGATTTATGAAGCCTTAATTTTATTGAGATTAACACTTTACCAAAAAGGAATAATCTTCACCAAAAAAGCACCCATTCCGTTAATTTCTGTAGGAAATTTAACAGTGGGAGGGTCTGGAAAAACACCGATGGTTGATTTTTTGGTCAAGGAATTGTCTCAGTTGGGTAAAACGAGTTGTATTTTGAGTAGGGGTTATGGTAATCAGACTCAATCTTCGTTACAACGGATTTGTATGTCGGAAATGGTACCAACCAATCCGACTGTTTTGGGAGATGAACCGTATTTGCTCGCCGCCATGAACCCGAATACACCTGTCTATGTTGGACGAGATCGAACAGTCGCAGCACAATTAGCAGCATCTAAAGATGTTCCTGATATTTTGGTACTGGATGATGGTTATCAATATCTGAAACTGGACCGTGAACTAAATCTCTTATTAATTGATGCTGAGCGTGGCTTAGGAAATGGTTATTTGCTTCCGCTTGGAAAGTTGCGGGAGCCGGAACATCATTGGGAACGAGCTGATGCAATTATTCTTACAAAAAGTAACCTTGGTTTTATAGATCGTTTGTTACATCAAATCCATACCCAGTTGAATATCACATGCCCTGTCTTTAAGTTTGATTATAAGCCATTGCGACTCGCCCGACTGGACAAGCAAGCATTCATGCCTTTGGAAAATCTTCGTGAAAAGCAGGTTTTATTAAGTTGTGGGGTTGCCCAACCGGATGGTTTTGCTCTGGCCGTGGAACAATTGGGGGCAAAAGTCAGCAAACTTATCTGTTTTAATGATCATTATCCCTATTCTGAGACAACAATCACTGATTTGCTGCATCAAAAACAAAAGCATCCGTCAGCCATCTGGATTACCACAGAAAAAGATGCTGTCAAATTACAACAATTTTCCCAACTGACAACGGAAGTGTGGGTTTTGGAAATGCAAATTTCCCCAGATCCCAATTGGCAGGAATTCTTTATTGATTTTTTAAATAGAATGGCGTTAAAATAACCTAACTCATTGAACTCAAAGTATTATTATTTATTTTTCTCAATCATATAGAAACAATGACTATACTCAAGATACATACTTTCCCCGATCCCATTTTAAAACAAGTCGCTAAACCTGTAGAAACATTCGATGCAGAACTGCAAGAATTTACCGAGAATATGCTCGCCACCATGTATGAATTTGATGGTATTGGACTGGCAGCCAATCAGGTAGGAGTCTTAAAGCGCATTGTTGTTATTGATATTTACAATGGCAATGAAGATACCTCCAAATTGGACCCCCAGATTTTTATAAACCCAATAATTGTTGAAAAGTCTGGAGAGGTTGTTTCTGAAGAAGGCTGCTTGAGTGTTGTGGAATTCAACGCAGAAGTCAAACGAGCCAAATCCTTGACTCTGAAATATCAGGATGTGACTGGTCAATCTCAGCAAATACAGGTGGAGGATCTCAAAGCAGTTTGTATCCAGCATGAGTTGGACCACCTGAATGGCATTTTATTTATTGACCATCTCTCCCCATTGAAACAGAAGATTGTTAAGAAAAAGCTGATCAAGCAAGCAAAGAAATCCGCATGAATCCCAAGTATTGCAAGACTTTCCGAGTTATTTGTATCTTCTTGATTTTGTGTATCAGTGCCAGTTGTGTTGCCGTTGGTGCAAAACGCTTCAGCTATGCTCATGCGACCGTGGTCACACCGGCAGGAATTCATATTGATGTGGAAGTAGCTGATACACCGGAAAAACGACAGTTGGGCCTGAGTTTTCGCAAGAAGTTACAGCCGCACACAGGAATGTTATTCATTTTTAACAAGAAGAAAAAGCATTCTTTTTGGATGAAAGATATGCTCATTCCGATTGATATTATATGGTTGGACAATCACCGAATCGTTCACATCGAACATTCCGTTCCTCCTCCTGTAAACGATGCTTCTCCCGTCACCTTAAAACCTGAAAAAAATACGAACTTTGTATTGGAG
>JANQHV010000008.1 GCA_028282505.1 SAR324 cluster bacterium
TTTAAGGCGAATAGCCGGCCTATTTAACGAAAATTTTCTCAAAACAGACGGCAATGAGGCGGTTTTGCAGCAGAATCAGGTTTTTCAAACAGGTTCTAAATTGCCTTTAAAAAGTGACTGATCTTTTCCCAGAACAAGAGAGGAATGAAAGGTATTGCCACATTTTAAATGTAATTTGGTGTTAATAAGTCCTTGAAAACTACTAAAAGACTGAATTTTAATGAAATCAACTAATATGACTTTTCCATACGACTCATTCACCAGTGCCTGGCGCCAAATTGGCTTGAATCTCGTTGGTGTTGCTCCTGGTGAATCCTGGCAAAATGTATTACCCGACTGCCAGTCTGTGGTTGTCTATGGCTCAGGTGGTCGCCAATTATGGGAATCGTTCCTTGCAGATTTGGGAAAAAACCATGAGCACTTGATCAATGAACCACACCCCCTGGATGCCTTCATTCAACGAGCCCTCCATCAAATTGATCCTCACCCTCCCCCATCACGATGTTGGGTTCGATGTGCTGCCAATGAACAAACTTTTGCTGACTTTCGATTATTGGGACATCAAGCTGGTTTCGGACGACAGAGTAAACTGGGATTATTAATGAATTCTGAGTTTGGTCCCTGGTTTGGACTCCGATTGGCCTGCTTTACTTTAGACGATCTTGAGCCAACAGGCCCATTGACTGGAGAAAGCCCTTGTGAAACGTGTGATGCCCCCTGCATCACAGCTTGTCCTGCCGACGCAATCTCGGCAACAGATGGATGGGACTTAAAAACTTGTGCGACGTTCCACGATATTTCTGAACAGTGCAGACATACCTGCCATTCTCGCGAAGCCTGTCCAGAAGGCAAACAGCATATGTACTCCAAATTTCAACGTCATTACCACTATGATCACAAATCGGGTCGCATGGCACTTGGTCAATATTTGGGTATTTCTTCTATCGGTGAAGATGCCAGGTCCAACTGGAGTGAGCAAATTTGATGAGGCCCACTGGCAACCTGTTTCATAGTAAGGAAGATAGTGAGCAATAACATATCAGTCATTGATTCCAAATACGAAGGAAGGTTATCTCGTACTCTGTTGTTCTGGGTGGTGGCAATCAGCTCGTTTTTTGCACTTTTGGCAACAGGTTTTCAACTTTATTTTTCATTTGCTGAAGACAAAGCGAATATCTTCACGAACCTGGAATTTATCAAAAAAAGCTATGTGCAGTCCATTGCCACCAGTGCCTTCAATCTCGATGAAAAACAGGCCAGAGCGATTTTACAAGGCATACAGGCAATCCAGGATATTGTTCTGCTCGAAGTATGGGACAGGGAATCAAAATGGATATCCATGCAGATCAGTGGTGCCCCAAAAGACATTGTTATGGAATTTCCTTTAGCCTATACCGACAGTTCAGGGAAAATACAGGATTTTGGAAGACTGGTGGTTGCTGCCAGTTTAGAGAACGTTTATCAGCGTCTCTGGCAAGAGGCATTTCTCTTGCTTGGTTCGAACATTTTGAAAACATTTATTGCTTCATTGTTTATTTTTTTATTTCTCCAATGGGCAATTACCAGGCACTTATTACGGATTGCTACGTATTTCCGTCAGCTTGATTTCAATAATCTGAAAAATGAGTTGATTTTGGATCGGAGAAAATCAAAGCCTGATGAATTGGATGGATTGGCGATGTCCATTAATGATATGAGAATCCGGCTCATCCAAACCAATACGGAGCGTCAGCAAGCAGAAAAAAAATTCCGCTCTTTTTCTGAACAAAGTCTGATGGGCATATGCGTGGTTCAGCATGATCGTGTTGTCTATGCCAATCAGGCTTTCGCTGACATTTTTGGGTATACCATCCAGGACATGGAAGCTTGGCCGGCCAAAGCCTTATATACTAAGATCATTTATGTAGAAGATCTGGCAAAAGTACAAGAACAGGCCAGGAAGAAACAGGAAGGAGAAACAGAAGGTATTATTCCCCGTTATGAGTGGCGAGCGATCAATAAGCAAGGAGATTGGTTTTGGGTAGAATCCTATTCTTTGACCATTACTTATGAAAATGAAAGTGCCGATTTAGTTTACTTGATCGACATCACAGAACGTAAAAAGGCCGAAGAAGAAATCAAAACCCTCAATCAGGAATTGGAAAAGCGGGTTGAGCAGCGCACAAAAGAATTGCAGGAGTCACTGGATTCTTTGCGCAAAACTCAGAAACAACTCATCGTCCAGGAAAAATTAGCCTCTTTGGGGAGTATGACAGCTGGTATTTCTCACGAACTGAAAAATCCACTGCATTTGGTGAATAATTTTGCAGAACAGTGTACCCTCTTGTCTGAAGATCTACAAAAAAAATTAAATGAAAACGGAGAAAACAGAGACCCTGCTGCGATTAGCCAGTTGTTATCGACGATCATTAAAGCATCTGCGGCAACTTACAAACACAGTCAGCGAGCAGATAGTATTATTCGCTCCATGTTGCTCCATTCACGAGGCAAAGTAGGAGAGTGGCAATTGATGGATCTTAATTTGTTGCTGAGAGAATATACCAATCTGGCTTTCCATAGTATGAGAGCAAGCAACTATACCTTTCATGCTGACTTGGAAGCAGATTTAGATGATTCCGTTGGCAAGATCAAAATGATACCTCAGGATCTCAGCCGAGTTTTTTTAAATATTCTGAACAATGCCCTGTATGCCGTCTGTGAAAAGTCAAAACAACAGTTGCCAAACTACATACCAACGATAAAAACGACAACACGGAACTTGGGAGACTGGATTGAGATTCGAATTTGGGATAATGGTACAGGTATTCCTGAAGCTAACAAAAGTAAAATAATGGAACCGTTCTTTACCACTAAACCCACAGGATCAGGAACGGGCCTCGGGCTTTCACTCAGTTATGATATTATTGTGCAAGAACATGAAGGCACGTTTCAAATTGAAAGTGAAGAAGGTGAGTACACAGAATTCATTCTGACAGTACCAAACAAACAATGAACAAACTGAAAAGTATGATTAACTCTAAACCAGGGGGTAACATGAAAGCTGTAAAACAATTATTGTTGACAATGGTCTTAGTTTCTGTAAGTTCGACTGCTGCTTGGGCTTTATCTGGGTTTAAGGGAGGAGACTTTCCTGGCAAGATCACAGGAGATGTGCGAACTGTTACGAATTATATCACCAATCGTGTGGAGCAATCTCCTGAAATGGGAGATTCGGAAACGACTGATACGATCCAGCACCAGTCTTTTGTGGGGGGTAATCTCAATTTTGATTTGAGAAAAGACAAAGGAGACTATTTTACGGCAATGCGAATTGGGCTTCATGTCAACCGTCTTGATTTTTTAAAATCTTCCACCAATTCAGGCAGAGGCGATAACAACACTTGGGCAGTGTGGGCACAAGCTGGTACCAAAACCTTTGATGCCAAAGTAGGGTATTTTGATGCGCTAATGGGTTTCCATCATGGTAGCTGGATGGTCGTCCCAGTCCCTTTTGTGGGAGCTGTTTCCGTTCCCAATCATGAGGACGTGAATCCAGAACCAGGAATAGCGATCAATTATAACCAACAGCCGAATCCTTTCGGATGGAAAGCTCAATTCAAATTGCTTTATGGAACAGAGCAGTCCACTACAGATGCTCCTGGTTCCCAAAATATCCTGGGTAGCCGCTCCAGTATTCAGTATTTTCAAGCAAAGAAATTTTTTCTCATTGGTTATCTGGAAAGTCGCTCTGTGATTCCACAGAATGAAGATCTGGATGATGAAAAAAATGAGGGGCAGCTTGGATTGAGGGCGATTGCTTGGTATGGAAATATGAATTTTTGGGTCAATGTCATGAGAGGTGTTTTGCGCCAGGACACCTACACCGGAGAAGAAAAAACAGAAATCTCCGGGCGTCCCTCAACCATTGGAGGCGCAGCCACCTATCAGTTTACTGACGATATTCACTATTATGCTCGTATTGGAGCCTATGTTTCCACCGATGAAGTTGAAACAGAAACCAGTGCAGGAGAAACCACTGTTGAAAAAACAACGAACCAGTTCTATGTGGGTTATAGCTTTCCGCTGGATTGGGACCCGGATGTCTATCTACGCTTTGCTTATTACTCAGCAAAATCTGAAAATGTAGAAAAAGTTGAGGGAACCAAGACTCATACCACTGAAGGTGATTTGAACAAATTCAATATGCGTTTTGATTACACCTGGTAGAACAATCCAAAGGAGGCTGTTAAATCGCCTCCTTTTTCAAATCACTCATTTTTCATTTGCTCTGTCAGTCTTTTCCAACCCTCCAATCTAACAGGCAATCCGAGTTGCTCAGCCAGGTTCTTCCAAGGTATCCAAAACGGATACTCGTTTTTTATTGAGAATGATTTCTCCTCGATATTTATATAGTGCCGTGAATTAGGTTTTGTTTGGCTTCCTCTTTGCCCATGAGACAATCTCCCGAAAACTGTCATGCTGAGCGTAGTCGAAGCATCTCAGAGACCCTTCGA
>JANQHV010000011.1 GCA_028282505.1 SAR324 cluster bacterium
TTCCAAGTTTCTAAGCTGCCTGTGCGGCAGTGAACTTAAAAAATGCTGTTTGGAACTCTTTAATAAATTTCTAAGCTGCCTGTGCGGCAGTGAACCGTGGTTCGCTCTCCGAAGGTGTAGATAGGCGTTTCTAAGCTGCCTGTGCGGCAGTGAACTGCAGGATGCCCTGGGCCATCCTGATACGATTTTTCTAAGCTGCCTGTGCGGCAGTGAACTGAAAGTATGAGTTCGCCCTCTTTACTTCCTATTTCTAAGCTGCCTGTGCGGCAGTGAACTTTGTGGCATAAGATCGTAAAAAAAGACCGAGCTTTCTAAGCTGCCTGTGCGGCAGTGAACTTTATGGCAGTTGGCATATCGAGAGTTTGGGCTTTCTAAGCTGCCTGTGCGGCAGTGAACTCTTAAAGTCGTATGAAATTTTGCTAGCAAACTTTCTAAGCTGCCTGTGCGGCAGTGAACTAGTTTTTTATTCGCTGCCTGTTGCTCTTCTTTTTCTAAGCTGCCTGTGCGGCAGTGAACGGATGCAAGGGAACTCGCACAACTTGGCTTGATTTCTAAGCTGCCTGTGCGGCAGTGAACCTGAGATCAAATGATCGGTAAGGCCCCTCTTTTTTCTAAGCTGCCTGTGCGGCAGTGAACTAGGCTAAAATCATTGAAGACTTTTCTTAATTTTTCTAAGCTGCCTGTGCGGCAGTGAACCATTATGATTTATCCAATTCACGTTCACTACATTTCTAAGCTGCCTGTGCGGCAGTGAACAAAGAGCAGTGCATAAAAGGATATTTTTATGTTTTCTAAGCTGCCTGTGCGGCAGTGAACATGAAAATCGAAGTGGGCATGACGTTGTCACATTTCTAAGCTGCCTGTGCGGCAGTGAACTTGAGGAAGTGTCTGAAAGAACTGGTCGATAATTTCTAAGCTGCCTGTGCGGCAGTGAACGGGGTATATGAATACGGCTGTTACTGCGGCGGTTTTCTAAGCTGCCTGTGCGGCAGTGAACATGAGCGGAATTGGTCAAAGTTTACTGACTCATTTCTAAGCTGCCTGTGCGGCAGTGAACGCGTAAGATGACGCCTTCAAATCCTTCCTGAATTTCTAAGCTGCCTGTGCGGCAGTGAACAAATTACAAAGCCTTGGTACAGGATGTCTGCTTTTCTAAGCTGCCTGTGCGGCAGTGAACTAATGCAGCATGAGCTTGCCATCCTGGTTGTATTTCTAAGCTGCCTGTGCGGCAGTGAACAGTAACCCGTATTACAAACTGATTCCTCGTGATTTCTAAGCTGCCTGTGCGGCAGTGAACTCTCACTGCATTTGATGCATTATCACGGCAGATTTCTAAGCTGCCTGTGCGGCAGTGAACTTGATGCAAATAATGACATAGCCATTTCGCACTTTCTAAGCTGCCTGTGCGGCAGTGAACTTTACATGAGAAGATCATTCAAAAAATTATAATTTCTAAGCTGCCTGTGCGGCAGTGAACCCTGGCCTGAAAGAGTTCCAAAGCCTGGAGAATTTCTAAGCTGCCTGTGCGGCAGTGAACCAATCCATTCTTATCTGTGAATTTTCATGCTTTTTCTAAGCTGCCTGTGCGGCAGTGAACTATGAAAAAGTAATTGAACGAGACTGGGTTCATTTCTAAGCTGCCTGTGCGGCAGTGAACGCTCTCAAAAACTGCGGCTGAACGCATGGAAATTTCTAAGCTGCCTGTGCGGCAGTGAACTACGCGGTGAAAAAGCTGCAACGGCACTCAATTTTCTAAGCTGCCTGTGCGGCAGTGAACTTTATTAAAACCTTGTCGTGTTTATCTGTCCATTTCTAAGCTGCGTGTGCGGCAGTGAACAAGGTCTACACCCCGGAGGTCTACACCCCGGATTTCTAAGCTGCCTGTGCGGCAGTGAACGTTGTCTTTTTTTGGGTATAGTCCTGCTTTCTTTTCTAAGCTGCCTGTGCGGCAGTGAACGCAGTTCAGCATTGAACAACAAACCAAAACGTTTTCTAAGCTGCCTGTGCGGCAGTGAACTCTTCACGACTCCATCCGAGTTCATCGCAGCATTTCTAAGCTGCCTGTGCGGCAGTGAACAATCATACCATGAAGATTTGGTTTTCGGTGAATTTCTAAGCTGCCTGTGCGGCAGTGAACTGATTATCAACCCTGACTGTCCGTAGTCCATATTTCTAAGCTGCCTGTGCGGCAGTGAACGCCTCTGCTGTTTTTTGCAGTCCCAGTTCACTTTTCTAAGCTGCCTGTGCGGCAGTGAACTGAAGTAAAGAATCAAAAAAAATAATATTAATAAGAGGATAAGGGAATTTGTTAAAATTGACCAATGTTTTTACTTATTCGTGTAACTATTTGAAATTGTTATATTTTTAAAACATTCAAAAAATTTTGGTTGAAAATAGAAGCTTTGCATGACTTGATTTTGAAAATCAAATCGACAGTATGCTGGATAAATTGGAATGTTTGGTTAGGCATCTTGATAGATGCATGCGTCCAAAATACTCAAAACTTCTTCTAAAATAGGGGTTGGAGCTTTTTCAACAAACTTGAGTTTACGACTATGGTAATCAATCGATTTAACTTGTTCTACCATAATGTAACCTGTGAATGAAGAGTCATTTGGTATTGGAACATGGAAGGGGATATTGCGATGAGAGTTTGTAATTGGGCACACAATGGTAAGACCTGTTGCCTGGTTAAACAATTGATTGCTAACAACTATCGCTGGACGCCGTCCTTTTTGTTCATGTCCTGATTGAGGATCGAAGGTGACTATTACAAAGTCTCCCTTTTGTGGAATATATTGAGGCATTTACCATTCCTCCTGCCCAACTGGTTCTCCCCAGTCCTCCTCTTGTGGTTTGTAATCCTTTGGCATCTTGGCAGCCAACTCTTTGATATCATACCGTCCATGTATTTTTTTTACCGGTTCAATGATGATTTTTCCTTCTTGCACAGAGATTTCCACTTCTTCCCCAACTTGGATTTGAGAATCATGAAGAAGGCTTTTAGGAATTCTGATTCCTTGACTATTTCCCCATTGCTGGACTTTAGATAACATTGTTCACTCCCCTTTCTGTTCTATAAGTTGATTGTATATCCTAAGTGTATACAATCAACTTCCAGTTGCAAGCACCTTAAATTATTATTTTTCTCTCATGCCTAACAGATTCATACTCATCAATACTTGCATTTAGGCATGCGATGCTTTTTCCTTCAAAATGAATCTTGAAAATCCTACAGTCACTGTATGACAATCATCATACACGTGTTTATTTGACTAAAACCAGGGAACCGTCGCTGTTTTTGAGAGGCCGAATTGATCAAATTGACCGGTTACCGAGTGATCAATCAACTCACCAAACTCGATGTAGCGCCGGTGCTTATGCCCATTTGAACCGCTAATCAATTCAAGATAGGGATGCTCCAAACCTTTTGTGAACATCTTAGCTTTGTATTGTTTCAGTTCATTTTCTGTGATTGAGCCGCGTTTCACCAATCGTTTCAATTTTGCTTGACTCATAGTCGTTTGTTTTCGTTTAATCGTGCGAAATTGAACAGTATCAGGCACAAGTTTTATTTCACTCACTTCACAATATGCTCTCATTCCTCCAAGCCAATCAAGTCTTTGCAAATCATTCAAATCTGATAACACACCATGAATACGCATCAAATTGCCGAGAGTGATTTGATAACGAGGAAAACTGACACCAATTGTTGTTGAGTTGAGATCACAGAGAGCTTTGTGAAAACTGGTGTAAACTGTATTCAAGAGCCGATTTATCGGAATTTCAGCATCTGCTCTCAAAGTAATATCTATGTAGAGTTCCATACTTTCCTCCTAAATTCTAATATCTGAAACATAAGCTAGACCTTTTTTTCCTAAATAGAAACTGGATACGCCTGCAAATTCAATCATTTTGAAAAGCTCTTCAGCCCGTTTCTTATCCACTTCAATATTAATGCGAAGCTCACCGGAAACTTTTGTAAGGCTAGAACGAACCTTTCCTTGTCCTTTCAAAAACCTCTCTTGAATATATGGATTTCCATAAGTTCGTTTTTTTCCACTAGAAGCCATTGGTGAAAGAAAATCCCTCTCTCCATTAAAACCTCTTTTAGAAAAGCCTATAATTGTCCCTCGGTCCGTTAGAGCATTTTTAATACTTGGGAACTTCCAAATCAATTTTTCAAGGTGAATATATAAACCAGCGCAGTAAATCCTTTCTAGTTTAACCTTCCCATTAGACTCTTTGTAACGTTCCTTTGGGTACTTGTTGGATAAAATATTCAAACATGCTTCCATATCGTCATCGGGCAAGACAGGCTTTATTGATTTTATAGAGTTTATTAATTCTAATACCGCAAATGGGTAACATTCATCGAGATGTTCCTCAAAGCTGATTCTATCGCAAATGTAATTTATCAAGTCACTTAATGGCGCTTTCAATATAGCCCAAAGGTATGGAGAATAGTCCGAGGTAAATAAATGATTTGGACGGATGTAACCCGAATAGCCGTTCCTGTCAGTCGCCCCCTTCCTATCTTTCCCGCCACAAATATTTCTTATAAAAACAACCTCATCACAAATGCATTTAGGCTGGTCAATAAATGTCACCTTATCTTCCAAGTCGTTAAAGTAGTAATCGGTTGATGATCGAGATTGATGTAGCTTTCTTTGATCTCCGATTAGACGATTGAGAATTCCCATTACTGTATCAATGCTCACAGAACGTGAAATAAAACTCTTCTCTGCCAACTTCGAATCACGACTATTAAGGTTAGAACTTGATGCTACATATGTCCGGCCTTTTCTGTCAATTTTGGAATTATTATCCGCATCAAGAAAAGAATTTCGCCAAGAAGCTTCATATTGAATTAGTATTTTCATTTTTTTACTTTCCTTCAAAATAAATAGCATATGATTCTTCTTTATGATTTGATACTGAATGTGATAATTTTGACCGTTTAATTCTCATCATCTTGCTACTATCGTTGTAATCAACTTCAATATCATCAACGTACATGTAAGATCTTGCTTGACGGATACTAAGGTTCCTTATCTTTTCGAGAGTTAGCTCTACCAAAATAGTGATTGAATCATCATTTAAAAGAATTCCTGCCTCACCTTCTGAAAAAATGGTTCCCTTTCGAACGTAATTAGAGTGGAAAACAGCTTTGGGGGTTTTATTTGGATCCAAAGATGTGAGGAAAGATTCTATGCCATCAACAATTTTTAGGGCTTGCTCTTCACCACCAGTCAATCTAATAGCTTGCCTCTCGAATTTGTCATCCATAGAAATAAATTGGAGCTGTTCAATGCTGATTGAGCCGTACGATATATATTCAGTGTCACCGAAAGTTGTCTTCGAAAAGAATGAACTGCTCTTTTTGTCTTCTCCCTTTTCATCTTTACCCCCATCTTTTGTTCCCGATCGTCCCATTTGTTCAAAATTTCCATTTCCTAATTGGTCAACAAAATCCTCAATCAATAGTGGGCTTGTACGTTTGCTTTGACTGGCTGGAACAACATATCCACGGATCAAACCCATTTCTGAAGCAACAATTTTATCTAAGTTATTTTCATTAGCAAAATGTAGATCAAAAGCTTGTTCTCTGAATAAATGATGACGTATACAATTCTGACTTATATATAAAGGTGTTTTTTTAAAATCTATATCTGTAGCATCTTTCTTGTATTTGTAACCTGATTCTTCTTTAATTTTTCCGGTAAGGTTTGTGTACCCGCGAAGTTTCGGAAGAGAATGATTTTCAACCTCTGTACCATCTTCGCCACGAACTCGTGTAGGTCCATTCCAGTTTACAACTCCATGCCCTTTGGCAATGATTTTGAAATCTACGCTTTTAGTACCTGTTATTTTTTCCATAATTCAATTCTCCTGATTGATCACATGTTTGATTGAAATAGCCCCAATTGGCTGTTTGTCACATACTCCGTAGTAAATTGCTTCGCTATGCCGAGATCGCCCTCCACCTACTGACGATAGATCATTAAGGGTGTAACTGAGGTATACTGGAAATTCAGGGTCTATTGCTTGATTTAACAAGACTAAGTCATTGCGAGCTTTTTTAATTCCCTTGATGTTGTGATGTTTTTTCTGCATATGAGACAATAAACTTTTAGTACTATCTCCACTATATCCTTGTATTTCATTACAGGATGCTGTGAGATTATCTATCTCTTCATTTTCATTTACCGTAATTTCATAAGCATACTGCTCTTTAAATTCCCAGTCTGGATAATTACTCAGTTCACAAACAGCCATCTGGACAAATCGGCTATCGCCACGCAAGGATCGTTTGCTTATTTTGGAGCGTTGATTTTTACCTTGTTTGGGTTTAATGATTACTTTTGGCTCTGAAACTTTATTCGTGATCTGAATGGCACTTTCTTTCATAGAAGCCAATAAATCTTTTTCTATTGCTTTAATTGCTCCGCTATTCTCATTATAGAACCGACGATAAATTGTATATATTTCGGGTAAGGTAAGTTTCTTTTCCCCATTGTTAGTAGCCTCAAGCAAGTAGTCATGCCACGCCCTTGTTGATGCAAGCAAATTGCTGGCTGAAAGAATACGGGTAACCGAACCACGTCCTTTTGTAAGTGTCTCTGGAACTGCAATCAGGTATGTATTAATTGAAGCTGTGTTCAATCCAAACCGATCTAAACGTCCCAATCGTTGGAGGGTATTTTCAGCAGTGGTTATCTCAGACACCATATTGTCACAAGTGACATTTAGAGATGCCTGGATGATGGGGCCGCTTCTCAATAAATCATATTTCCTGTTACCATCGCGTTTGAATGCTTCGTATACACTATTAAATATTCTCTGTTTATCGCTTTTCTTAAACTTCGAATGGAAGAGCACTGCATTTTCACTATTTTGATTCTGGATAAAGCTTTTTTGAGCAGTAATCGCTGTATTGCTGATAACAAATGTTGTTGCGGCACGTCTTTTAAAAAGCGGATTATTTTCGTCCATCGATTTTTCATCATATTGTTCAAACTTGAACTGATAACAACTGGGATTGAATGAAGGCATTTCAATAATGTCACAGTCTTTGTCGAGTCCCAAAATTTGCTCAACATAAGCATAGTGTGGAGTTGCGGACACCAAAAGAGCACTTGCTCCTCCGTGCAGTTTTTCTCTGGATTTTAGTAATTCTGCAAACAGCAGATTAAAAGCTGGCATACTGATGTATTCATGATATTCATCAAAGACCACATGAGCATTCAGGTAATTCAATAATCTATCTGACTGAGAATGGCTTATGATGCTATTCAGAATTTGATCTATTGTGGTGATTACAATATCGCCAGTGAAATAGTCTTCCTCTGCGGTTATGTTCTGGTCACTATTGGTATACTTAAATTCGCCGGTATGGATTTCAATCGTAGCATTGGGTAGGTATGGAGTATCACAATCACGCAGTTCAGTAAAAAGCCCTTGACAAATTTGAACACGGGGACATATCCAAATAATTTGTTTAGCATTACGGAGTTTTGCCCATTCAAGGGCTATTTTGGTTTTTCCACAGCCAGCAGCACCCGCCAATACTTTTACATATTCAGCGTCTTCGGCCAGTTTTTGAGCTACTTCAGATTGCTTTTGGCTGCGATCATTATCTGGAAATGAATGCAAACATTCGTTGATATGGGTGGTTAATATACTTTCCGTTGGCAAATGGTGTTTGATATAGTGCTCAATATTTTTTAATACAAAACTGTCTAGGCTTTTGTTCGCTATGTGAGCTTCCAATTCCGCTGCTGTCACTGCTGATACCCATCTGTCAGCAGTGATCAGGCAAGCCCTGATTTCGTTATTGATCGCATTGACAGATGCTGCATTTTTAAATTTTTCTAAGTCATCATCAGCACTGTCATATTCTTTATACCTAGGGAGTGACTGATTGTGAAGGTCAATAACATCTTCTTCATCTACTTCATTTAGAAAGCATTTTAAAAGATAGCTTTCTTCTGATCCATTGTACCTTTTCTCAATACCACATACTTTATTTAACAGAGCTATTGACGGTATAACTACATCTATCCATGCTTTATCACTAAGGTTAGTATCCAGTATTTTGAATACATCACCATAGGTTTCAAATCTTTTTTTACTTGATTTTGCTCGCAATGGCTTCGCATGATGCCAATATATTGCATGTTTTACGGAAAGTTTGTTTTTACGGTTAACAGCTGTCAGCGATTTATTGTCAAGCAAGTGGTAAAGCAACACTGAAATTTCGTTATGGCGTGGGTGGTTTTCAAAGCTAAACTTCCCCTTGTCATCAACATGTTGCCCATCTTCGGCTACATAGGCTTTGTTTTTCTCTTTAGTAACCCATGATTGAAAACCAGGGTCAATCTTTCCTATATCATGCAAACAACCAGACAAGAACATAGCCTTCGATAGCTGTTTTCTCTCTGGAAAAAAATGCTGATAAAGTGCTTTCGCGACGAATCCCACAGCAAATAGGTGTTGATCCAGCCTCTGCAATTTTGTATTAGCATAAAGCACTCCTCTGATAGGTTTATCTCTTGTAATATCCATAGGTACCTCTTTTGAAGTAGTATTGACGGGAACCACACCGTTATTATTGAATTTATCCTTACTCCCCCCAAACCGACTCTGTCCGAGATCGACTGCAAATCATTCAGTAGGACGGTACTCACTTTGCGGCGTCAACCATTCAATCTCACTGGCCATCAGCAATGGTGTGCCGCCTCCGCCACAGAATCCCACTAACACACCAGCCTGAGCGAACATGCGCATAGCTGCTTGAGTGACAGAAGTCCCTGTCCCCAACAGAATGCAAGTCGTATTGGCAATAGGAATATTCCAATATAGATTTTCGTCTTTCGCTTCGGTGAGATATAGCACCCTGCCGTCTTTCTGCATGACACGGCATTTTTCAAGGTAATAAATATTAGCCCGCTTCGAATGCAAGATGGCTTTTAAGTCAGTTAATTGTTCCAATTTTCTATTTTTTGTGAGGGCTATCCACTTAATGCAGGACAGTGAATGAAATCAATGTCTTAGATGAACCCCTCCCGACCTCCCCTTAAAAAAGGGGAGGAGACCGTTTTTCCTCCTTTTGAAGGGCTCGCCCAGGGAGGAAGGATTAGGGGAGGTTTTGTCCCGAGTTAAGTGCCTAGCCTTTGTGAGGTGATATAATTATACTTCTGTTGTGATTGTAAAACTGATTTATAAAAATCGAGCTTCATTAAGATAATTAATTTATTTTGGCTTGGTGATTACTATATTTTTTTCGAATTGTATATGGGGAAGGACTACTCATTTTTCCGGGGAGAAACATTTTTTATGGGGAAGGACTACCTATTTTTCCAGGGAGCGTTGAAAAACTCATAAAATAGTGGAAATCCATCTGTTCCAGTGTACAATGAGTACTGTACTATTTGTACAATACATTTTTTACAGTACCACGGAATACTTACCCATCAAACAGGATGACAGGATGAAACGTTTTATTCACAGTGCCCTTGTTGACAAAGAAAATTTTTTGAATCTGGAGAAGGAGCGCGATCTTTTAATAAGTGCCCTCATAAAAGGAGAAAGAATTGTTATATATGGTCGCAGGGATACGGGAAAAACCTCGCTTATTAAAAATATTGCAATTCCGCTGTTTAAGAAAAAGAACAAATCATGTTTTGTGCTGTATGTGGATTTTATGGAAGTAAAAAACCTGGAGGCGATACATCATCGTGTCCGCCTATCCTTTCAAAGAGCGTTTGCTGAAACATTTCCAAGTAAGAGGAAACTAAGCGCCACAGTAGACTTAATCAAAAACCTACGGCCCTCAATCAACATAGATCCCCTGGGAGGTTTTAATGTAACTATTGAGGCAGCAAATAGAAAAGAATCGATAGAATTCATGGATATTTTCAGAGAACTTCAAAACATGATCAAAAATGATATAAAAGTTGCTTTGATTATGGATGAATTCCAGGATATTGCTATGGTAGAACAGGCTCAGGGCCTTTTCAGGTCAGCCATCCAAGAATTATCGGTCGATATGCCAATCATTATTCTAGGCTCGAAACAACACCTGCTATCAAAAATTTTTGCTCAGCCTAATGCACCATTTGCTGGATGGGGAAAAGATCTACAGATTGGAAAAATTCCTCATGAAGAGTTTTTTCAATACATGCAGGAACGGTTTGTCTTAAAAAATATTTCTATTGATTTTGACACCTCACGAACCCTGCAAAACCAAATGCAGCGCATACCAGAACCAATCAATATGGTATGCGACCATATTTTCAATTATTATTCAGAAGGCACCGAAGTTAACTCATCAATACTCTCACAGGCTATAGCCGGTTTAGTCGAAAATCGAGCCAGTCGATATGAGCAATTTTTATCCACGTTTACCCATTTTGAAGAAAATATTCTAACCCTGATTTCTAAAGAACAACCTGTTCGACATATTCTTGGAAAAGCATTTTTATCAAAAACCGATGCTTCAGCAAAAGGAGTGGACAATATTATAAAACGACTTGAAAATAAAGCTCTCATTTACCATGAAAAAGAAGGATACGTGATGGCAGACCCGCTGCTTTCCCATTACTTATGTTTATATCGTTAGAATCTGTTTGGAAAAAGCGATGACTCAGGTATCGTCTTCGGCCAACACAATCAGCACATCATCTCGGTTGAGTTCGAAAACCGTATCCTTTTTGGGGATCAGGTGAATTCCATACGCTTCGGAGGCATATTGCTTTTCATGATCGAGCCTCACACCGATACAGACTTCTGCACGATTTTGAGCGGCCAGGATACAATCGGCAAATGGGACGGTCAGGGGGAATTCTTGAAAATACAAAGTGATGGGTTTGAGATACAATTCACTGCCATCTTCTGAAAACAAATCTTCATAAATCAATTTGACATCAGGTTCTTCTGCAATTTGTGCAAAAATCTTGGAAATGAACTGATTGGGAATCAGGAAATCTTTGACGCCTGTATTGAAAACCAGTTCGGCATTTTGAGAATCCATCACTTCGGTGATCAGTTGTGTTTCTATCAATTGTCCTGAAGCACGCTCAAAGCGCCGGAAGTAATGGCGCAATTCCAACAGCTTTGCGATGGTTTCGGCATCGACTTCTTCTTCATTGTCTGAATTTTCAGCCAGAATGATGACATTGTTGTATTTTTGAGGGGCCAGGCGTTTGAGAACCTGAGGATTGTGGATATTGGCCCTGACCAGACGAATCGTCAGGTTGGGGTATTTTTCTCGTGCTTTTTTAACCAGTCCATTCATGGTGTCCGTGACACTGCTCACGACCACATCAATGGTAGACCCTCTGACCACATATTGCGCATACTCATCAATCAGCAATGGCGTTTTATCACTCCAACCGATGATCATTTGCCGTTCTGGCTTGTTCTTCAGATGTCCTCGTCCGTATTGGTGAGTTTCTGCTTGAACGACAGGAGAAGGGTAATATTGAATGACCGTATCACTTTCTGCCAGGATGATCATTTCATCTTCTTCTGCTGGTTGATAATCTGGCTCCGGATTGAGGATGATCTGCCGTCCTTTGCGAAACCCCAACAAAGCACTCCTCTTGAAATGCCATTGCAGTTCGGCAAAAGAGTATTGATACCAATCGTCTGCTTTGGGCTGGTAAATATAAATTTCATCCCCCTCAAACCCCACCAGTTGCGAATAGACAAAAGCCAGGCCTTGATTGCGAGAGGTTTGCACCAGCATCTTGGCCAGCAGATAGTTGGCATCCAGGGCCGTGATTTGGCCAGGGACAGCATTTTCTGCCAGCTTCCTGTTTCGGGAAAAGAACAATTCGAGGACGACCGGGGGCATGCCTGTAGAACCTGTCACAGTTCCTACTGCCATGATGGTTTTTAAAACACGAGCATCCCCAATGTATTTGGCTTTGTGGGGATCAGAAGGAGAAGCCGAATTGAGAATGATAATGGATTTACACTGGGGTATTCCCATTTTCCGTAAAGCTTGCAGGTTGAAGGTGCTGCCACTGCGTGTCACAATTCGTGTGGTGTGTAAGTCATCAATGTTCTCATGGAAAAAGTCATCCATCTCTTCTTTGCTTTTTTCGGCAAGCACCACAATGACCGCATGTTTTTCAGACTCGTTGGCAATGATCAGTTCTCGAATGATTTCCAGAATCCGGTTGCCAAAACCCAGAATCAGCGTATGGTCTTTCTCGACCACAGGGTTCTTTCCCTTGCGTAACTGCCAGATTTTTCCTTCGAAGAGGGTGGTCATGAGGGCCACCAAACTGGAAAAGAACAGGAGTCCTAGCAGCATAGTGAGGATACCGATGATTTTATTCACATAATTGGCCTCCGAATCATCAGCAATTGCCCCGGCATCGGAGATTTGCAAAAACACTCTCCACATTTGATCGGCTATTTCTTTGAGAGTCTCATCCGGTAAAAGAAAACCCGCCATCCAACGAAGCCCAAACATCAATGCAAATGTGAGAAAAAACATGATCAGTAAGGCCAAAAAAATAGAAAGGCCGCCCCTGGTCATGAAATTGTCGAAAGCATATTGCAGCCGTGCTCGAAATGACGCTTTATTGTAATTAGATTCTGAAGATTTCATAAATTGCTTAAGATGCTTTTAAAAACTTATCTCTCATATAATTCATCTCGAAGAGCGAATATTGAGGGGCACTCACTTAAAAATTGTGTATCACGTGTTCTACGTGTCTGTAAATATTTTTTTACTTTAAATCTATAGTAGTGAGATTTTGGTTTTGTTTGGCACATTGAATGCCATGTCACCCTGGGCGTAATCGAAGTGTCTCTGAGATGTCTTAACCTTCCCATCTCTCCTCCCACCCCTCAAGAATCAGGGGGGGGGGCAATCAAATCCTCCTGATTCTTCCGATTCTGCCAGGATATACCATTAAAATGGACATTGCTAAATTCCTTTGGTAGGTTATACAAAATAATCTACCATGCTACCCGTATGAACCCTCACCACTGACACTCTTGCAGATATGTCCGGCACAGAAGAAATGTTTGACCGAGAAATGGTCGTTGAGTTTTTAGAAGAATCCCTGGACCAGATTAGCGATCTAGAGAACTTATTAATTGAGTTTGAGAAAAATCCAAACAACCTGAAATTGATTGATGATGTATTCCGCCCCGTCCATTCAATCAAAGGCACCGCAGGTTTTTTCAAATTGCTGAGTCTTCAGAAACTGGCACACAAGCTGGAAAATGTCCTGGATTTGCTGCGGAAAGAAGAAATAGCTCCCTCTGCAGAAATTATTTCAACGGAGTTGAGTGGATTTACGGAACTGCATGCTATCTGCCAACGGCTGGTTAATGAGGAAGAAGAGGTCATTGATGTTGAGCACTACAACCAGTTGATCCAGGATATTGAAGCACTGAGCCAACAAAAGCGGGATACCAAGACAGAAGTTCTCTTGTATTTAAATGCATTCCAGGCTTTCGAAGCGACTCTGCCTCAGGCAGTTCTCACATCTCCCACATTCCAGGCTTTGACACAAAATGTCAGTCAATTGGAGATTATTGTGCAAAAGTCCATTGAAGAGGCCATTTCCTCCTTTTTGGAAGCATTTCACCAATTCACAGAAAAACAGGCACCCGAAATCACCAATTCCTCTGACTTCAATTTTTTGAAAAAAGAGACACGGCGTTTAGAGACCATTGCCGTTACCTCTAAAAAAGGACCAACTTTTCGGAAAACAGGAGATTATTTTTATCAGGAGACGGATGTTTCAGGAGAAATCAGTACGATTCAAGAAATCATCAACCTTCCTTTTGAAGAAGCATTGCCACTGAATACAGCACAGCGTTTGAAAGATGCTCTGGACAGTTTGCAGCAAAAAATCTCTGATGAAGCTTTGACTCTGACAAAAACCATACAACTGGTTCTGGTTCCCGTGCTGAGTGGCATGATGGAGTTTGATCAAGAGTTCCAAAAAGAATTGATGATTCCTGTGGAAAAACTGGTATCCTTGATGACTCAGCCTGTCAAAGAAGAGAAAGCTGAAGCCCCTGCCAAAAAAATGGATGAGAAAACGGAAGAAAAGCATGAAGTCAAAACCATGCGTGTGTCCGAAGAAGAAATTGATGGTTTCATGCACTTTGTGGGAGAACTTGTGGTTGTTTCGGACATGCTCAAATACATTGGTTTAGAAATCAATAAAATTCCTGGAGTTCGTGATTTAGAAGAAAGTTTTAAACAGGCCCATCAAACCTTCCATGCCCTTTCTCAAAACCTGATAGACAGTCTTTTGAAAATTCGTTTGCTTCCTGTGGATAATCTGTTAAAAAAGGTTCCAGGCTTGGCCAGGAGCCTGGCAGACAAGGTTGGCAAAAAAGTTCGTGTGGAAATTCATGGGGGTGACATTAAAATAGATAAAAGTCTCCATGAACTGATGGACCATCCCCTGACTCATATTATCAGAAATTCTCTTGATCATGGTCTGGAATCTCCAGACACACGAGAGGCTGCGAAAAAACCAGCAACAGGGCTGATCCAGATTGATGTGACCCATGATGGGGACTGGGTCAATTTCACAATCCAGGATGATGGGGCTGGCATTCCAGTTGATAAAGTCAAACAGAAAGCCTTGGAAAAAGAATTGATTACTCCGGAACAAGCCGCAACTCTATCAGACGATGAAGCCGTCAATCTTCTCTTTTTGCCAGGGTTCTCCACAGCTAAAACAGTCAGTGACATTTCGGGTCGTGGTGTCGGATTGGATGTTGTGAAAAGAAATATAGAGGCGGTGAATGGCCAGGTTGCCATTAGCAGTCAATTTGGCAAAGGAACCAGCTTTGATATCAGGTTGCCCAGTTCCACCAGCTTTGTGATCATTGAAGGAGTCAATACGCTCGTCGGAAACACCGAATACATCTTTCCTGTCGAGTTCATGCAAATGGCTTTCCGGCCACAAAAGGAAGAAGTGTTCATGGCCAATGATATTGAAGTGGTACGCCATAAAAATCGAATTTTACCCGTCTTGCGACTGTATGAGATTTTTAAGATTCCTCCTGAATCCGAAACCCCGGAAGCAGCCATCCTCGTCATTGTGGAACATCAAAAACAAAGTTTTGCGGTCATGGTGGACAAGCTGCTTGGCAAAACCCAGGTTGTCCTGAAAGAGATCGACCTGGGAGAACAGGACGGAGAGCACTTACAAAAAGATATTTTGGGTGGAGCAATCATGGGACACGGCAATATTGCTCTGGTATTGGACATTGAACAACTGAAAGGTCATTTGAAATAGGGGGGTGAGCCATCACTTTTCGAACAAATAGAAGGAGTGAAAGAAACTTATGCAATTGAGACACCGGTTGGAAAAAAAAGTGTGTGTGGTTTCTGTTATCGGCAATTTTGCGTTGAGCAACAATGATGAAATTTCAGGATACCTCGCACCTTTGATTGAAGATCCAAACATTGAGGTACTGTTGATGAACCTTGAGCATGTCAAGGTCATTGATTCCAAAGGGGCGGGACTGTTGGCTTCTACGTTCAAGAAACTGGCCAGTCGCCAAAAAGAACTACTCTTGTCTAATTTAAACGCGAATTGCCACAGTGTGCTCAAAACACTTTCGCTGGATCAGATCATCGAAATCCATGAAACCGAAGAAATCGCCCTTTCCGAAAAAGATAATAGCCCCCAAGAAAAATTCATGGCATAATGAAAAACCATTTGCAAAGTAACTCGTTACGGAGGAAATGGTATTTTGTGATATTTTCGTTTTCATGTTCGTATAGGTATCCAGATTATTTTTGAACTAAGCCGCTCTTAGGAAAACTTATCTCGGTCCCTATATTCTAAAAACCAAAACAGGGGGTTATATGGAAACAACTATCTTCACATCATCGACCATCTCGGATTTTTTAGGGTTTTTAGAGACGTTAAGCTATTTTCAGCCCGTCTTGAAATCAATAATCTGGGTGGCAGTGGGCGGTGGGCTGCTTCTTTTTTTATGGGAAACCACCGCAAAGGGCGCGAGTCATAATTTTAGACCCGTCTTGGTCGTAGGTGCCCGATTCCTTTTGGGCGGTATTTTGTTTTTTATTGGAGGTATTGTCGGCCTGTTTGATGTTGTCGCACTACCCGCTCAGGCTGCTGCAAGTTGCACCAACTGTGGGGAATTTTTGCATGGTTTGATGGCATCAGGCTACATGTATTACCTGGTCAAGTGGACAGAGTTGATTGCTGGAGCAATGATCATTGCCGGTTTGTGGGTGCCTCTGGCTCTGGTCATCATCTCACCCATTGTGACGAATATTTTATTGTATCATATCTTTCTGGACACGACAGGGCTGCTCACGGCGATTTTCGTGACCGTATTGACAGTTTTTTTAGCTTTCATCTATCGAGAAGCTTACCTGCCTCTGTTCCAAAGAAAGGTCACACCACAATGGCTGACACAACCACCAAAGGACTTTGTATCTCAACCTGAAATTTCAAACGCTTAACCCTCCAGAGCGGTCTGTCAGAGCAGGCCGTTCTGATAAGATAATTAAGATTAAGACATAAAACATACTTCAGTCACGGTACTATCATATGCTACAGAAGCGATATCAGTTTTTTTTATTTTACGGAGGAATTTATT
>JANQHV010000015.1 GCA_028282505.1 SAR324 cluster bacterium
CTTTTCATAGTTAGACAGAGTCACCATTCCACGATCCCCAACAAAAATAATTTCTCGGATGGAGTAAACTTTTTGAATTTCTGTGATTTTTTTCATGACCGTGCTCTCATCTTTGGTATTACCTCGGAAAACCTCTACTCCTACAGGACAACCCTCTTCATTGCACAGTAAACCAATCACCATTTGTTCATGTCCCCGTTTTCCATCACGATTGTAGCCAAAGGCTATAATTTCGCTGTCTTCATAGTCTCCTTCAAAATAACTACTGGTGATGTCATAAAGGACTAAACTCCCTTCTCCAAGATGCTTCTTGGCAAGAGTTCTCTGGATTGCTGCTTGTCGGCAAAAAAGCGAATCCATCGAATCATAACAATGTTCTTCAACATCAACCCATCCCTTTGTGCCACAAAGTTCCCATAAGGCGGTATTTCTCCATTCATTGGCCAATGATAATTTACTCCCGGCATATAAAACTCTACCAACTATCATCGCCAGAACATCCCGAACCCAAGGCTCTCCAGTTCGCGAATAGATAACCTTATCTAAACCAATACTTTGAAGTACTTTCAGAAGCGCATAACTGGCCCCATATTCTTTGGAATTTTGGGTACGCAATCCTTCTTTGGAATCTTTCACGACAACTTCGCCTCGAAAAGCAAATTGCAAAAGCTTCAATTCATCTAAACTCATACCACTCAAACGCCCATGAGTTCTATGCTTGACCCGCCCATCCTCTCGATATGAGCTACGAATCAACCCCGTATAACTTCTGCGATTCTTCCTAATTTCTAAATGATACGAATGTCTTTGTTTTTTCTGCATGGCTTCATGATATGGCATAAAGCCATTGTGTTACAACAGAAAAATTGCTTTTTGAGGGGGCTACAAATGAAAAAAATATTCCTCGCTAAACCTTATGTTTACTAACTAAACTGCCAATTTGATCAAAGAAGATACGTTTAGAAAAAGTGATGGGCATTTTCTGAAAGTAAAAGGTCCTTTTGGACCTCCAGGCACGCCAGATACAGCGACATTAATGGTTTGGGAAAGTTAGTTCGATGAATTGAATGTTTTTTAATGATAGCTCTCCTGGGCACAAATTCCAATCATTTCTATTCTTCTCTTTTTCGCATATGCCAAATTCCAGAGTCTTCTGTATCATAAATTTGAATGAGATATAATTCTGGAATTTGGGGAACGACTTTTTCATAAATCCAATCAGCTAACGCTGGTAAATGAGTTGAATTCAATCCGTTTACCTGATGCAGGGGATGGTGATCTAATTCTTTATAATGAGGTTTGAATGTATCTTTGATTTCACCAAAATCTCGTGTCCATCCCAGTGTTGCATCCAGTGTCCCTTGGATATAAAGGCGAACAACATAAGTGTGTCCCATCGGTCCATATTCTCCCAGAATCGCACTATCCATTGCAAACTCTTTAAAACAGTCCCATAATTTTCCCGAATACAAGCTTCCCACAGAATCGGTTTCATAAACCGTGACTGAAGTCAACGATGGTATTGCTGTTTTTAATTTTTCCCAAAGCCAGGAACTTAAATTTTCAGAAGTAGGATTTTCCAGACCTTCTATTTCATTGAGTAACCGGCGATGCAGTCGATCATATAATGGTTGGAACTGCTCAAACAGGTGCTCATATTCCTGGAGTTCGGTTGCAGGATTGCCTTCCCACTTAAAAATGATTTTAAAATTGTGACCATGCAAACGCCCACATTTATGTCCTTCTGGGACATGAGGTAAGAAATGAGCAGAATGCAAAATGAACTGCTGAGAAAACTCAAATTTTTCTCCTGCCGTCATGGTTACATTTTTTTTGATAGTGTCCTGCAATGTCAATTCTATTGCTCCCTCCAATCTTGCTTGTTCATTAACCCATTTGAGTATATTGGAGTTGGTTGGATTTTCCAAAGGAATGGTCTCATTGAGGTACTGGTAATCTAACGAAGACAGGAGAGGATGAATTTTCTCGTCCAACTCAACGAAAACGACACTTTCATCTTGCTCCTCAGAATGAATTCCTGCTGTGAGTACAAAGGAATGTCCATGTAAGCGAGAACTGGGATGGTTTATCTTCATCTCCGTAAGGCGTCGAGCGGCTTCAAATCGATATTTTCTAAAAAACTGGGTTTTTGTCATGGTAACTCTTCTCCCATCTGATGCGCTAATTTACGAATTGTCCGAATCAAATACTGTCTCAGTTCGGCACGTTCTTGCAGTTCTGAACAGCCAACCAGCTTTTTCGTTTCTTTCGTCAATTCCACAAACACCTGATGAATCTCACTTTCATTCATTTTATAGTTCAATTGCAAGGAGGGTTGTTTTTCCTCCAACTGCAAATCCAGTTCCCGTCGTTTTTTCAAAACAGCACGTAAATCACGGATAGATGCCGAGGATTTATCACCACAAGCTTCTTGCCAAAGTGCTTCCCGGTCTTCATGAGTTGCACAATTACTCAATAAATAAGCACCCGAAGCCGTATAACGATTGATCAACTCAGGTTGATCTGCATAAACTTCTGCCACTTTTTTACATTGCATTGCCGAAGAATAGGGCATGTTGATATTTTCCACATACCATTCTTTGATTTGATCGATAGATAGCCGGGATTCTTTCAGCAGTTTATGCAACGCAATCAAATGCACACCCAATAAAAAATAATCATCTGCAATATTTTCGATATATTGGTTGATTTTGTCTACAATCTTTTCTGCTTGCGATGTATTCTGCAAGACGACATCCTGTCCAAGCTCTGGATCATAATATGGAATAGAAAAGTCTATTTGACGCCGCCCCACCGGTATGGGTGTTTTTTTCTTGGATACCAAACCATCTTGAGGAATATCACTCTGGGAAGTCAAATCAAAATTCAATGTTTTAGCCATCTTCTCAATCCTTTCCTTTTTCAGCAATTCTCGTCAAAATTTCCTTACATAATGCATCGTACATCAAGGCTCCCTTGGTTTTCCCATTTTTATAATCAAAAATGCTTTGATGATAGGCAGGAGCTTCCTGAATGGAAACTGACTCTTCGACCACACTATCAAACATCAACCTGGGCCAACGCTCACTCAGTCCTGCCATCACTGTTTTTGAAATATTGGTACGATTGTTATATCGCGTAATTGCAATTCCAAGTACTTCTGCCTGACATAGGCCTCGCGCATCATTTTTCAAATCCTCAATATACGTCATGACCTGATCACAACCACTGAATCCCAGGTAGTCTGTCACCACAGGAATGATCACATAATCAACATACATTAAAATATTTTCATTGACTTCATTCCAACTTGGTGCACAATCAAAAATGATGACACTATGGTTCAAAGGTTCCAGCAAATTTTTTAAAATGCTTTCTCGAAAACGAGAACTACTGATATAACGTGCCGCTCCGACCATCCCTTTACCACCGGATGGCAAGAAAGAGAAATATGGATTGACATCTATGAATTGGAATTCCTTGATTTCTCCTAAGACCAGGTTGGCTAGATTGCACACATGGTCACGCTGGAAAATTGTTGTTACATTCGCTTGCATGTCTGAGTCAATTAATAACACATCACGATTTGCTTTCGAGATTCTATCTGCTAAGTTGACTGAAAGAACCGTTTTTCCTTGACCACCTTTCATCGACATGATTGCAATTTTAATGGACACGTATGTACCTCTTTTGATGATTAATATAATGGTATGATTTTGGTTTGTCCTGCTATGATCGTTGTCTTACCTTTTATAAATTTCCTTAATCCCAATCGTAATCCTGTTTTTTGGTCAGTTTGAGAAGTAAGATGATGATGTCAGATCAAGACGTCAAGACATACTTTAATCATAGTGCTATTTTAGAAAGTTGGACGTGATCATATTTTCGGCCACCCGAAAGTGTTCCTCCTCTTACCAAGGAGGGGAATCGTTTTTGCACAACTGGCCGAAAATATGACCAACCCCAGAAAGTTTATGATATTGTCTTGGTTGACTCCTTTAAGGTGTTTCCTGCTCTACATTGTGACGGCCTCGTGGATGAAATTGATGAAATGATTGAAAATAATTGGGTGCATTCACGTGTGCATATTGTAATGTAGCATCTAAGACAGCATACCCAAATAATAATTTAATACTGGTCAAATCCATGCCACTTTGAATCAAATGCATGGCAAATGAATGTCGCAGCATACGTGGAGTGATGTTTGTTTGAATGCCTGCCCGTCGGGCATGTTTTTTAACTATATTCCAAAATCCAATTCGGGTCATACGAACACCATTACGGTTTGGAAATAAACAGGAGTCATTTTTGTTCAGTAAACGTGGAAGACGTGCGGTATTCAGATAAGTTGTCAATATCTCAATAGCCTTTGAAGTCACAGGAACCATTCGTTCACGTTTACCACGGACTTTTAGAAAGCCCAAGTCGAGAAAAAGATCCTCAATATCTAAATTAAGTAATTCTTTAATTTTCAAACCACTGGAATAAGAAAGTTCCAAGAGAGCCCGATCGCGAAGCCCCAAATAATGGTTTAGAGAAGGAGCTTCTAACAATGCAATGATTTCGTCTGGAGAAAGCATTTCAGGAGGAGTATATTCAATTTCTGGAAATTTGATCAAATCTAAAGGGCTCACGCCAATCAATCCTTGTTGCTCTAAATAATCAAAAAAAAGTCGTAATGAAGAAAGATGACGGGCGACTGTGCGAGGTTTGACAGTCTCTTCTAATACTGTGGCGTAAGTCTGAATATGTTCAGCGGTTAGCCGTTGCAACTGAGGTAATGAAGAGTTAGTATTGCTTTCCAGCCACTTTTTGAACCGTAATAAATCAAGTCGATGGTTTTGAATACTGTTCACAGAGTATTTTTTAGTTTGCAGATACTCAATAAATTGTGAGATGACATGATCCATATGCAGCACATCCAATGTGTATTTTTATCCCTATCAAGCACTAAATCACTTCGTTATTACTCTATTTTTAATGGAAATCCAAGTAATGAATTTAAGAAGAGCACGACTAAACAAGAAAGATTAAGTTCATAACGACAATCGTGTGATTGAAGTCTGTCCTGAGATGATCGTTGCCCTCGTTTATAAATGTCCCTAACCGTTGCAACAGGCCACCTCGCTCACAGCTGTATTCGCAATCGTGATTCTGCTTATGATGAGAGGCTGCAACCCTTGCTAGGGTTACAATTTATAAGAGTACAGTTCTTCGTAATAGCTTGCGACAATACTTAATCACAACACTACACAATCTAGAATTTATAATGGTTAACATGAAATATTTTGAACTGGAAGAATATTTTTTACAACATTTGAAAACCGATGCGGATAATCCAGAAAATCAATTGCTTGGATTAGAGTATGAAAATTTTATTCTCCAACCTGCTGATTCAGGAGTCGCAAAATATCAGCCACTTCCAATGGAAGGGCAGCCTGGCGTTTATCAAATACTCTCAGACATTCATGATATTGGTCAACAGAAAGGCATTCAATGGAAAAAACACTACGAAGGTGAAAAGCTAGTTAGTCTATCAAATGATAAAAAGCAAAGTATCACGATTGAGCCTGGAGGACAAATTGAATTTGCTGGAGCACCCCTGGCTTCGCTGCATGATATTGAAATGGAGTTCGCTCTATACCTGGAACAACTGTTTCACGCCACTCAAAAGTGTGATAGCAAAATTCTTCCAATTGGGGTTATGCCTTTGTTTCCCTTACATGAAATTCCCCTGGTTGATAAACAGCGTTACCATATCATGTTTCC
Organism: SAR324 cluster bacterium; assembly: GCA_028282505.1. Taxonomy (GTDB): domain Bacteria; phylum SAR324; class SAR324; order SAR324; family NAC60-12. The sequence continues at coordinate 5,770 of JANQHV010000015.1, forward strand.
TCACATGAAAAAAGTAGGGACACATGGACAATTGATGATGAAGGCGACTGCAAGTACACAGGTGAGTATCGATTATTTTTCTAAAGAGGATTTAGAACACAAGTTTGTATTTTTTAATCGACTTTCTCCATTCTTAACGGCAATCTTTGCCAACAGCCCCCTCCTTGATGGAAAAAATACAAATTTTCTCTCGTTTCGTGGAAGAATTTGGCAGGATACCGATCCTGTTAGAGCAGGATTACCAGAAGCCTTTTTGCAAGAAAAGTTTCAATTGAGTGATTATATCGAGTGGGTATTGAATGCGCCTCCCTATTACCTGACACGTGATGTCCATACCATTCCACTAACCAATATTCCGTTCAAACAGCTCATAGCAGGACAACATCCTGACATTCAAGTCACATTCGATGATTGGAAACAACACTTAGGGATGGTGTTTCCAGATGTTCGAATCAAACATATCATTGAGGTGCGTTCTACCGACGCTTTACTGCCTGATGATTCCATTGCTATTCCTGCCTTACTGAAAGCCCTTGTTTATTATGAAGATGTTTTTGAAAAAGTGTATTCTATTTTGATGGATTTACCATCCGAAGATTTCATAATATACCGAGAGGCTGCTGCCAAAGAAGGGCTGCATGCCCATGTGAACCGTGTAAGTTTTACAAAGATTGTCCGACAAATATTTGAACTGGCGCTGAATTCTTTAGGTACCGAAAATGAGGCCTGGCTTCTTCCGTATTTTGACAAATATACAAAAGAGGGACAGACGCCAGCAGACCACATCTTACATGATTTCACTTCAAAAGCGAATGGAGATATATGGAAATGGGCAGATCTTTATTTAGCACAATCGTCACGGACTTCACTAGATGCATCATGAGTCCAACTGCTTCTCTCACCACAATTTGCAGGCAAAAAATCCAGCAAATGATTTTGATTATGGGAGTTGCATGTCTTCTGTGGGCAGTCATCAGTTCTAATGCTGTTGCCGCACCAAAGGCAGAGTTATGGCCGAAATGGATGAAACATGATCGTCATAGTACCCAGACTATTTCTCACCATGCATGGAAATTATTTTTAGAGCACCATTTAGACATAAACCATTCTTCTGGAGTACATCGCCTTAATTATAAAATGGTGAAAAAAGAAGATAAGCAAAAGTTGAATACCTACATCCAAACACTCGAATCTATTCCTATTTCAGATTACTCCCGAAATGAACAGGCCGCTTATTGGATTAATCTCTATAATGCGCTCACAGTCAAAGTGATTTTGGAGCATTATCCTGTTGAATCCATCATGAAAATCAACATTTCACCAGGTTTTTTCAACTTTGGTCCCTGGGATGCCAAATTGATCAAGGTAGAAGGTGAGGAGTTGTCTCTCAATGATATTGAGCACCGCATTCTACGTCCAATTTGGAAGGACCCTCGCATTCACTATGCTGTCAATTGTGCCAGCATCGGCTGCCCAAATTTGGCACCTGTCCCTTATACTTCAGAAAATCTGGAAATCCTATTGGAGCAAGGCGCAAAAAACTTCATCAACCACCCCAGAGGGGTTTCTTTTAAGGACAACGAACTTTGGATTTCTAAAATTTATACCTGGTTTGAAGAAGACTTTGGCGGAAATGAAAAGGGGATTCTCCAGCATCTACAAAAATATGCCACAAAAGAACTTGCCGACAAATTGCAGAATTATAATGGAGATATTGAGTCCGACTACGATTGGGATTTAAATGAGCCATAAACGGTGAAAATTTCACTTTTTCATTGAAATTTGTTAAGGTGTGTCTCATCTATCATCCTTGTGAATGTGAACCTTTCCGGGATTGCTCTGGCAAATCAATTCCAAAAATTCCCTATCGGAGCACACATTGCACAGTCAGAATGAAAACACATAAACTTCAGTCGTATTCAATATCAATCGAGGATTTTGATGAAGATTCTGCTCGTAGACGATGAAAATGACTTTCTGAAAGTATTGATACGCCTTCTCAGTTCTTGCGGACATAAAGTGGAAACTGCAGAAAATGGAGCAATTGCCTGGGAGAAATTTTCTCAATCTGCGGAAATGATTGATGCCATAGTGACAGATATTAATATGCCTGGGCTTAGTGGGCTGGAGTTGCTTTCAAAAATACGAAAACACAACTATGAGGTTCCTGTTATTTTTATGACAGGAGAAAGGGAGTTGGAATATGCCATTCAAGCATTAAAATTCGATGCGTTTGATTTCTTGATTAAACCATTTGAAGCAAAACAACTGACAGAAGTTCTGAAAAAACTGGAGTCCATTAAAATACCTGCAGATGCGTTGCAAGAGACTTTCCAGGTCTATGAAGAGAAGATGCAAATCACGATTCCCAGTCGCACGAGTCTCGTTCCCAGTGTCATTAAACATTTGCATGTGCATTTTAAATCGGTTCTGGAAATCTATAAAATCAACCATTACAAATATGCACTTTGTTTGCAAGAAGCGTTGTTAAATGGAATCATTCATGGAAATTTAGGCATTTCTTCTGACATCAAAGAAACTTCCTGGCAACAATTCAATAACCTCATTAAAGAAAAAGAAGCCATCCAGGAGTTTGCTGATAAAAAAATATTCATTTCCTGCTATCTGAATCAAAAAGCCGTAGAATGTATCATTCAGGATGAAGGAGGAGGATTCAATCACCAAAACCTGCCCAATCCCAATGACCCTAATAGTTTACTATGCAGTGGAAGAGGGATACTTATTATCCAACAATTCATGGATGAAGTGATATGGAACCAGGCAGGAAATTCTATCAAAATGATCAAACGACGAGTTCGTTAAAAGCCCGCAAGGTGCTTTACTCTAATGAATTAGACGAGAGTATTCTTTGTGCGAGCACGATTACATCGACAGAGAGTGCACCAGCATTTTTCAAGGTTTGAGTTGCCGCATTAAGCGTTGCGCCAGTCGTCATCACATCATCAACCAGTAATAAATGTTTTCCTTCCACTTGAGGATTTGCCCGAAACGCACCTTGCACATTGGAAACTCTTTTTGTGGCAGGCAGTTCTACCTGTGGCACTGTATAGCGTATGCGCTTCAGCCAGGAAGGCTTTAAAAATTTTGATTTTGAAAAAGTATGATAAGCCAGTAAATGTGCCTGATTGAACCCCCGTTGATACAACCGTTTGTGATGTAGGGGAATTGGGATAATTGCATTTACCTCTGGAAAATAAGAATATTTTTTCAAGCTCAACGATAATAATCTCCCCAAGAATAAAGCCATGTGTTCTTTTTTACCAAATTTAAACTGTAACACCCACTCCTGAATTATATGCTCATATCGAAATCCACTCCAAAATCGATCAAAGTGAAATTTTTTACCAACACAATCAGGACACAAAGTGGCTGTCTGCAATACTGGATTGCCACAATCTACACAGAAGTTTTCTGGAAGCATCCAGGGTAATTTTTCTAAACAATCAGGACATAAAAACGGATATGCCTCAGCAGATCGCCTCCCATTCGTTAGCCAGTTTCTGCAGCACCAGCATAAAGGAGGAAACAACTGACGCAGGATTTCCCAAGGCCATCCTGATCGGCTATTTTCTTTTGCAATTCTTGATGTTACCATATTTCCGATCATTTCATGATTGAGAATATCGCCAGTTTGTGTTATTGAATAGGGCACATAATATTACTTTACTCTATCACCTTACATTGTCGAGAAATAATCATGTTGCCTGAATCCGTTTTTTATTTGTTTATCTTCCCGTGGATCTTAGTGATTGCCTCTGTTCCTGGTATCGTCATGACTTATCTTTTTATTGGGATTGGAGCACAATTGTTGAATTATTTACCGGAAAAACAGCCTAAGTTGACAGAATCGTCATAGCACATCATCAATCCTCAGCTATCAATAAACTTGTCCTTGCTCTCCACGCACAAAGCGATTCATTCTGACAATAACATCTTAAATTATGGTGAGGGCAATTTTTCTACCTCTTAGCATTTCTATAGTTTTCACTATTTCACGTCGCTTATCATTTCACTCCACCTTGTTCGTTCGATGAAGACGATTATTGTACGTTATGGCGAAATCGGTTTGAAAGGAAAAAACCGCCAATTATTTGAGAAACGTCTGGTTGAAAACATTCGTACTCATTTGGAGCCATATGGGCAAAATCACGTCAAAAAATGCTGGGGGCGTTTAGAAGTTGAAACGAATTATGATCTTGACACCATTATAGATATCTTGCGAACCATACCAGGCATTGCCAATTTTAGCCCTTGCCTTCATACAAGCCTTAGCCTGGAAGGCTTGGAAGATGCTGCGCAAAAAATTGTTGCTCCACAATTAGAACAACATTCAGCATCACCTGTCACATTCCGAGTTACAGCGAAACGAGCCAACAAACATTTTCCTATTTTTTCCACCGAAATCGAAGCGCAATTAGGAGCAACCCTATTGAAGACTTTTCCTCAACTGAAGGTGCAGTTGCAACACCCCATGCTTGAAGTCGGAGTGGAGGTTCGTGAGAAGGATGGAATTGTATACACCGAAAAAATTTCGGGAATGGGAGGACTGCCGGTCAATTCACGTGAACGGGTAATTTCTCTGATCAGTGGTGGAATCGACAGCCCTGTGGCCAGTTGGATGATGATGAAACGAGGATGTTCAGTCATTTATCTCTATTTTCATAGTTTTCCTTTTATTGGGGAGCAAACCAAAGAAAAAGTTTTTGATCTGGTAAAACTGTTGCGAATTTATCAACCAACGAGCCGCTTATATGTAGCTCCTTTTGCAGAGATTCAAAAAGCCATTAAAACACAAGCTCCTGAAAAATTAAGAACCATTCTCTATCGCCGTTTCATGAATCTGATTGCCAATCGTATTGCCCAAATAGAGCATGCACAAGCAATTATCACAGGAGATTCATTGGCTCAAGTCGCCAGCCAAACCCTCAATAACCTCATCTGCATCACAGAAAATGCTGCCTATCCTGTCCTGCGCCCTTTAATTGGTATGGACAAACAAGAGATCATGGCTTTATCCCGGTCCATTGGTACCTATTCCACCAGTATTCAGGATTTTCCAGATTGCTGTACTGTGTTTCAACCCCGTAAACCAGCAACCCGATCTTTTCTTCCAGAAGTGCAAAAAATAGAAAATTCTATAGAAAACCTGGAACAGCTGATTGAGAATGCAGTGGAAAATTGTGAAATTTACCACTACTCTTGTCACGAAAATCAGGCTATAGTAAAGCAATAGTTTTTCAACACAAAGAGGTTTTTATGAGTGCGCTTGCCACAATTTCAGAATTATCTTCTGATTTAGCAAATCAATACAATGCCTTACAAAAATACTTCCAAGAACTGGAAAGCGTGATTGTTGCTTTTTCTGGGGGAATTGATAGTTCACTGGTTGCCTATGTTGCTTCACAAGTGTTGGGTGACCAAGTACTTGCTGTCACCTCAGCCTCCGAAGGTTTGAAGCGTGATGATCTAAAGCTCACACAAGAACTGACCCAACAGTGGAATTTGTCCCACCAAATCATTCATACTCAGGAAATGGAAAATCCTGGCTATCAAGCAAACCCCATTGACCGATGTTATTATTGCAAAACGACACTCTATCAGGCGTTGGAGAAAATTGCTAAAGAGGAGGGGTATTCCTATATAGTCAATGGAACCAATGTGGATGATTTAACCGATCATCGCCCTGGATTGGTGGCGGCAAAAGAACGGGGAATTCTTGCGCCATTAGCAGATTGTCAATTCAATAAAACCCAAATACGTCAATTGGCAACTTACCTGGGATTGAAAAATGCCAAAAAACCACAGGCTGCCTGTTTAGCTAGCCGAGTCCCTTATGGAACTCAAATATCCAGAGCAACTTTAGCACAAATTGAACAGGCTGAAAGCATACTGCTCAACCTTGGGTTTACCCAATGCCGGGTCAGACACCATCAAACAATTGCTCGCATTGAAATCCCAATTGACGAATTTGAAAAAATTCTTCAATATCGTCAACAGGTTGAAAGCCAGCTCAAAGCATGTGGTTATCAATATGTTACTTTAGATTTGAGTGGATTTCATTCTGGGTCCTTGAATAAAATGGTAAATATCCCCCAAAAAAATGACTAATTTCACAAAATGAGGAATATAATTTGCTTTTGGAAGGAAAAATGCTTTACATTCAGCAATAATTTGTATTATTTACGTGATAGGTGATTTGTTTGTCGTTCCCGTATTACGCTCAGCAGGCGTTCTTGGGAGGGGGGCTAAGGCGTATAAATCGTAACATTTCCAATTAGTTTTTTATCAGTGGAATAATTCTATGTCTGGAAAGGGATCAGCACTTCTTCTCAAACTAACCAATCATCAATTTGGTCAAATAGCAGTTGGTCCCATGATGCAAATTCTCACCAAAATAGTTGGGCCAACCTGGAAGCTTCTCCAAATTAATATAGATCGTTACCTGCAAGTACCCAGTGTCGCTTCTTCCATGCCTGGTGATAAATATTCGGTCCCAGGTTGGCAAGCTGCCAGTGAAATCTTTCCCACATTTCCTTTGGTTGCAGCCACACAGTTAAAAAGCCAATCAAATTACGTTGATATTGGACAGCAGCTTCTCCTTGGCGTAATTGGCAGTGTCGTGACACAGTACCAAAAGCAGCAAACCCATACCACGCTTTTTCTAAAAGATATCAATCTCAATATTGACCTGGGCAAAGAACAATCTGCCCGTGACGAAGAAAAAAATTACCTTCCCCGACTGGTACTTGGTGATTTGATGTTGATTACCGCCCGTTTGAACTTAAAAACCAGTACCCAGCGTGACGAAATCATAGAACACTATTATTGCATGCAGGGGATCTCGCAATTGTTCCTGCGCTACTACTTCGATTTACTCGTTGCAGGACGATCAGACGAAATTGCTCAACATATTGATAACATATTTTTCAATTTCTTCGCTAATTTTCATCTCAAAGAACAGCAGTACTGGCAAGGTTACGCAAATTCAGATCGGCTGAAAGCCCAATTGTTGGACATTATCGAAAAAAATGCTCCTGCAACACGGCATCCTGTCTTGCGTAATCATTGTTTCGAACAACTGAACAGTCTCCATCCAATTATCCATGATGGAGGATCGCGTAAAATGAGGGCCAGTACTAAGAATTTGCTGGAAAAACAATTATTTGAGTTCCAATCATTCTCCTTAACCCAGATCGCATTATGGTTACGTGCCGTTGGCCTCCTCAAAGACTCCACTTATTTACGCTATTTAGTGATACAACTGGCCAAGACAGCTCCTCAAAAATTGACAGCATTGATGGAATACTACAAATCAACACCAGACAGTAATCTTTCCTCTGCCGCCTTAATGGAAGTCATTACCCCGATTGCTCGGCAAATTGCTCCTGCTAAACCTGCGGGTCCTCCAAAAACACAAGTTGTTCAGGGTGAAGAGGCAAAACGGCTCAGAAAAGCCCAGCAAAATCTGGCCAACCGGAAACCTGGCGCAACCTATACCAGTGACCAATTGGGGAATTATTTTAAAAAATATCTCGAAAAACTATATGCCAGTGTCCGAAAAGAAGGCGCAATGACTCAAGATGATATTGCCGCTCATCTGGCGCGCTTTCAGCAAAAATTTCTAGAAGTTGCTAAAAAGGCGGTGATCACGAAGCAAGAAAAAGAAGAGTTTGAAGAATCGATTGAGGAGACATTTCAAAGTCTAACCACCAGCCTGCCTAAAGCCGATGCCGGAGAATATCAACAAGCCATTCAGGAAGAAATGACAGACCTGGAAAATGTGGACATCGAAGAACGGGCCCAGAAAGTAGAAACCATTGGTCATGTTGTTACAGCAGCAGCAGAGATGTCTGAAAGGATACAGGAGGCAGATGACACGAATGAACTCTACCAGCAGGCTCTTGCCTTAGAAATCCAAGTTGATGATGATCCGAAACACGTAACATCTATTGGTAATTTGTTGGATCAGCCCATTGTGCTGGCAGAAAAAATTCGATTTTTACTTCGCTATGTCCCAGACCATATTTCCATTGAAATGCATAAAGTGATTGAGGAAGTACAATTTCGTTGTGGTCGTAGTTCTGGAAACCCCATCAACATTTTCAAAGGCAATACTCTCCTGGAAAAGACGCTCATCCGGCAACTCTTTCCTCAACATCCGTTCAAAGAAATTCTACAAAAAGAAATCATTCCGATCCTTCCGGAAGTGGGGAAACCCAGGATTACTGTACGTGATTTTTTCACTTTTCCTTTTGCGCAAAAGAAAAAAGGGCCTCCTGAAGATGAGTGGTTCAACCAACACTATTTTTATCTGGATATGGCGCGTGACGAAGGAGAATTGAGCGAAGCCAATCATAAGGTACTAGTGGAAAATCAAGAAAATTTTTCAAGGCTGCAATACAAAAAATATTTCAACATTGTCCGCAAAAAAAAGTTTGAAGATACTACTTTCATGGCGGTTTACAGTCTTTGGAAAACCAATGGTATTGATAAATTCAGGGTCGATTGAGCTGAGTTAGTTAATAGGCCAAGTATGAATCACTGCTACTTCAATTTGTTTGGACTCGGCCTCAGGATGGTAATTATATCCAATCCTGAAACCCCAATCATAATCAGAATAATAGTAACGAGTTCCACGAACATAGGCACCCAAGGAGGGAGACATTTCTAAACGCTTCACAGAAGCACGAATTACTTTAACTAAATCCGGATCTTTTTTTTTCAATTCTATTAGAAATTTTACAACAGTCGTCGACCAGTCAGCCACTGGATACCTCTCGCAACATCGCCTCGACTTCTTCTGTGGAATATGTTTTCTCTCCTCTGGCCTCCACTAAATCCATATCTTTCATTAGTAGCTCAATTTCGAGATCTTTAATTCGTTGTTCCTTTGCATCCAAATCGCTTTTGGGTAGAATGACTGCGGACATCCGAGGATGCTTAATTTCAACTGGATTTCCTGATTTGATTATTTTTGAAAGATTTTTTCTTGTTTCAGATATGTTCATTACCTGCATAACCACCTTTTAACAAAAATATGTACAAAATATGTACATAAATAATACATAACGTCTTAGAACCTCACAAGGAAAAATTGTTGTTCAACAAACTCATCTAGTTAGAATTTGCTATCTTGGTGATTTTCTCTCATTCCCTAGGAACCTGTTTGGAAAAGATAGTTGATGTTCACTGAAAAAGTTAGAGATTTATATGGCACCTTGATAGAAAGGTATGCTATCGTTTTATCCGGATTTTGAAAATTTACGATAAAGACCACCAATATTTTTAATAGAAGATGCGACATGGACGTCGAACCCCCTCCTTCTTCCTCCACAGCAATTGAAATTA
>JANQHV010000073.1 GCA_028282505.1 SAR324 cluster bacterium
ATTGAGATTCTTCGCAAGCTCAGAATGACAAAATACTCTGGAATGTCACTTTTTTAAACGCAACTTGGTATTAATAATTATAAAGAACAGTCTTTGGTGCAGGAAAAACAACCGCCTTGCAGATCCATCATAATCATTCCAGGTTCTTCTTTCAGTTCGGTGTATGATCTGGACAAAGCAGCAGAATACTGTTCTCTCAGTTTCTGATCATCAATGTCTCCCTGTTTTTTATCAATCGACTCTTTGTAGCGATTGAAGCGTTTCAACAATCTAATCCGGATAGTTTGCAGAGTGGTTTCCTCATAATCCACTCCAAAAAATTCCATGAATTGCTCTGTACTGGTCAACGTCGCCATTTCTTCTATAAGCTTCATGCTGGTTCCTCTAGTTTGTAATTCAAATTTAAAAAAATTCTCTGTGACTTTGCGCCTCTGTGGCAAATATTTTTTTTTAATATGACCAATTTCAAGTTCAATGCCAGGATAGAAGCAACTATTCGTATCAAGTCTCTCAAAGCACCACGTGTCCTAATTTTATAAAGGAGATTGCTCACAATTCTCCAGGATCGAATTTTGTCAGATCTCCTACATCAAATGAGACATTTGTCACAAACATGACAATTTGTCAGATCTTCCACATACATTTTGCAGAAAAATCATATTAGAATTTCCATATAATCCAATTTTATCAATAGTTTAACGAATTCGTTAACACTTTGGTACAACCTATGCTGAAAGAGAGAGGACTAGCTCAAAACACATATTTGACAAATCAGACATAAGGAGAAGCTATGAGACAATGTGCTATATATGGAAAAGGCGGTATTGGAAAATCAACGACAACTCAGAATCTAGTTGCTGCCCTAGCTGAAAATAAGAACGTGATGATCGTAGGATGCGACCCGAAAGCGGACTCCACACGATTGATGTTACATGCAAAGGCTCAGGCCACTGTCATGGAATTGGCCGCACAGGTCGGTTCCGTGGAAGACCTGGAACTGGAGCAGGTGATGATGAGAGGATTTAAAGGAGTCCACTGTGTTGAAGCCGGTGGCCCGGAACCCGGAGTGGGATGTGCAGGACGAGGCGTGATCACTGCCATCAACTTTCTTGAAGAAGAAGGAGCTTATGAAGAAGACCTGGACTTTGTGTTTTATGATGTGTTGGGGGATGTCGTTTGCGGAGGATTCGCCATGCCGATTCGACAAAATAAAGCCCAGGAAATCTACATCGTGGTTTCTGGTGAAATGATGGCGATGTATGCGGCTAATAATATTTGTAAAGGAATTGTGAAATACGCAAAAACCGGCAGTGTGCGTTTGGCAGGATTGATCTGCAATAGCCGGATGGTTGACAAAGAAGCTGAACTGATTGAAGAACTGGCCAAACGTCTGGGAACGCAAATGATCCACTTCATACCTCGTGACAATGACGTGCAACGTGCTGAAATTCGTAGAATGACGGTGATTGAATACAGTCCCGAAGCCAAACAGGCTGATGAATATCGTGCTTTGGCAAGCAAGATCATTGACAATACAAACTTCGTCATCCCCCAGCCATTGGCGATGGAAGAACTCGAAGAATTACTAATGGAATTTGGTGTGATGGAACAGGACGATGAGTCAATCATTGGAAAAACGGCGGCAGAAGAAATAGCTGCCTGATCACCATTCTTTCCGGGAAAATCTCCTGTAGCCCTTTGGGCAATCAGGTCACATTCTATTCAAGGAGAACACATGAGTGCTTTAACCAAAATTGCTGGCGAAACAATAATCGACGAGGTTCTGGAAGTATACCCCGAAGATCTGTTTAAAGAACGATCCAAACACCTTTATATAGACGATCCCTCAGATGAGGGACAAAGCACCTGCGGATCATCCAACCGCAAGTCACAACCAGGCGTGATGACTCAACGGGGATGTGCCTATGCGGGCAGCAAAGGGGTGGTGTGGGGACCCGTTAAGGATATGATTCACATATCACACGGCCCCGTTGGATGCGGACAATACAGTTGGGGGACACGGCGGAACTATTCCACGGGAACTTCAGGGATCAATAATTTCGTGGTCATGCAAATCACCTCTGACTTTCAAGAGAAAGACATCGTGTTTGGCGGCAATAAAAAGCTGGAGCAGATGATCCTGGAAATCAGAGAACTGTTTCCGTTGGCAAAAGGCATCACCATTCAGAGCGAGTGTCCCATCGGGCTCATTGGTGATGATATCGAATCGGTTGCTGAAGAAATGTCCAAAAAAACAGGCATTCCGATTGTGCCTGTCCGATGTGAGGGATTTCGAGGGGTATCCCAATCCCTGGGCCACCATATTGCCAACGATACCATTCGTGATTGGGCTTTGGGAACTCAAGAGCCTGGCTACGGAGAAGAAACCGACTATGATGTGGCCATCATCGGAGACTATAATATTGGTGGAGATGCCTGGGCCAGCCGCATCATGCTGGAAGAAATGGGACTACGCGTTGTTGCGCAATGGAGTGGGGATGCCACCATCTCAGAAATCCAGACAACTCATAAATCGAAACTCAATCTCATCCATTGTTACCGCTCCATGAATTATATCTGCCGTCACATGGAAGAGAAATATCAGATTCCCTGGATGGAATATAACTTCTTTGGACCGACCAAAATCGAAAAATCTCTGAGGGAAATCTCATCCCAGTTTGACCAGACCATCCAGGATAATGCAGAGAAGATGATTGAAAAATACAAACCGGCGATGGATAGCGTCATGGAACGTTTCAAGCCCAGGCTGGAAGGCAAGAAAGTCATGCTGTACGTCGGTGGACTGCGCCCACGTCATATCATTGGAGCCTATGAAGACTTGGGTATGGAGATTGTCGGGACAGGATATGAATTCGGACATAGTGATGACTACAAACGGACTCACGATGAACTGCACGATGTGACACTAGTTTATGATGATGTCACTGGGTATGAACTGGAAGAGTTCGTCAAAAAAATCAAACCCGATCTTGTGGGTTCAGGTGTTAAGGAAAAATATCAACTTCAAAAAATGGGGGTGCCGTTTCGGCAAATGCACTCCTGGGATTATTCAGGCCCTTATCACGGCTATGATGGTTTTCCAATCTTTGCCAGAGACATGGACATGGCGGTGAATTCTCCCATTTACAAAAACATTGAACCTCCCTGGAAATCCAGTGATTAAAAGGAGACATTATGAAACCAGAAAGAATCATGGACCATAACGAGTTGTTTCGTCAAGAAGCTTATACACAACTCTTTGAACATAAGAAAACATTTGAGCGATCTCATCCTGAAGAAGTGGTGATGCAGCAACATGAGTATTCCATGACTGCAGAATACAAGGAGAAGAATTTTGATCGAAAAGCATTAACGGTCAACCCGGCAAAAGCTTGTCAACCATTGGGGGCTATCTATGTGGCTAGCGGATTTGAGGGATGCCTACCGTATGTGCATGGCTCACAAGGATGCAGTGCTTACTTTC
>JANQHV010000112.1 GCA_028282505.1 SAR324 cluster bacterium
TTTAAAAGTATACAATATGTCATCCTGACGGTACGCCGAAGCGGCTTTTCGAAGGATCTCTTTGAAATGATTGAGATTCTTCGCAAGCTCAGAATGACAAAATACTCTGGAATGTCACTTTTTTAAACGCAACTTGGTATTAGATACAACTGGTATGATATTTCCCAATTTTGATTGATCAGATCAAAACAAGAGGGCTTGATCAGATTTTAGGCCAAATATCTATGGTAGCACCACCTTACATGGAGCAAAATAGCCGGCACATAGGCCGGTACTACCATGCATGGTGGCCAAGAATGTAATTATATCAACACAAGAATTTGCAACATATTATCATAACATCACATTTGGAGGTTTCAGTGAAATCTAAAATTATCTGTATTTCCTGTGTTTTGACAGGGATCATTGTTTTTTTGTTTTTTTCAACAATAATTTATGCTCACGGAAGATCTTATGGAGGGGGGCATGGGAGGGGATACGGTCCTCGTGGCCCCATGAGCAGTATGAGCAGCGCATCCACCACTCACATGACCAGTTCCGGTACATCAGACTGCATGTGGGGTCCGCCTTCATGTGATTATTCGTATCTTATGAAAGATATGAAACCCATTTATTTTCAAGATAAAATAGAAGAAATTGCTGAAGAAACCACACAAGGAAAAGGCCCTCACCTGGAGGCCCTCGCTCAACTGTTGGGATGTTCCTATCAGGAACACGGGATCTTCTCACAATTGCTGAAGAAACATTACCGATCACTTTTTGTAGAAACACAACAACTCTCCCGCAAAGAACAGGCTTTTCAAGCCCTTTCTCAATTGGAGCAACTCATTCAGGAACATTCTGTTTTACAATCTCAGTGTCAAAATTCACACAACACGGGGTAGCATATTTGTCAGAAAGATCTTGAAAGGAATTAAATGAAAAACAATAAATCAAAAAGAACAGCTTCTCCGAAAAAGAGGAAGAAAAAACAGCAGACGATTTTATTTTGGGTAGGATTGGGATGCTTTGTCCTGTTAGGAGTAGTTGCCTACAATTATTATACCCCACCGGTTTCTCTTTCTGCTGCACCAACAGCAGATAATATTAATACAGGTGCACAATTATTCGCAAAAAACTGTGCGTCGTGTCATGGTCCTGGTGCCAGAGGACAAGATCCCCAACAACCGATGGGAGGAACTTTACCAAATGGGGGTTATTTAGCACCAGCCTTGAACGGGACAGGTCATGCCTGGCATCATCCCAATGAAATGTTATTCAATATCATCAAAAATGGATCAATAGCCGATGATTCCTCCATGCTGGGATTCAAAGGGAAATTGAGTGATGACGAAATTGTCATGGTTATTCAATATTTCAAATCGTTGTGGCCCCCGGAAATTCAGATGAGACACGCGCAAAGGTCACAGTGAATTCCTCAAATTATGACGAATTTTATTTAAGGAGCAAACATGAAGAGAGTCCTGATTTTTTTGTTCATTGTTTTTCCATTCACGCTATTTTCTCATGGAAATGAAGATCACAAAAAAGAGAAAGCAGCATCACCTATAAAAACAGAATCTCCAGTTCAAAAAAGCACACATGATTCCCAAATGAAATCTCCAACTCAAAAAAGCGAACATGATTCCCAAATGAAATCCTCAACCCCAGAGGCTTCGAATGCTGAAGCCCAGGAGGCAAAAGCTCTTCAACAAATCAATACTGCCTATCAACAGTCTGTTAAATCAATCTTTGCAGACAACTGTTTTAACTGTCATAGTGATACTGTAGAATATCCGTGTTATTATAAATACCCCATCATCAAACAATTAATCGACAAAGACATCGAAGAAGCCAAGGAACACCTGGATATGTCCAATGATTTCCCATTCGGTGGACACGGATCACCCACTGAGGATCTGGAAAGTTTAAAAACAACGGTTCTTGACGAGTCCATGCCGCCATGGAGATACACACTGATGCATCGTGATTCGGTATTGACCGAAAAAGAAAAGCAGCAAATTGTAGAGTGGATCGATAATTCCCAAAAGCTACTAAATTAAAAAAAAAATTCAAAATCGTTCCACAATAGAATTTATTTCATTGTGGAACTCATATCATACGATATTGGCTATGATTCGTTATTTTTTATTAATTTTGTTGATATGGTGTTTCACCATATCCGATGTGCAGTCACAACATGTGGCACAACTGTCCGAGGAAAATAAATTAACCAAAGCGACACAAGAAATCCTGGTCAAATTGCCTCATTTGAGTGGGGAATCCCTACAATTCTCCAATTTCAATAATAACGTAGTAGTGATCACATTTTTTGCCAGTTGGTGTCCTCCTTGCCGAGTCGAGTTAAAGCATCTGGATCAACTATATAGAAAACATCACACAAAAGGATTAAAGGTCATTGCTATCAACTATTTTGAAGATTTTGATGACTTTTCAAATGATCAAAAATTGATGAAATTTCTCAAGAAAATGCAATTGGAATTTCCAGCCATAAAAGGGGACGAAGCCATTTCGGCGAAATTTGGCAATATCACTCGCATTCCTTCTTTATTCATTTTTAATCGACAAGGCCACTTGGTTTTCAAAAGTGTGACTGGAGGCAGTTCGATTTCTATGGAAAATTTGGAGGGTATCATTACCCCTCTCCTGGTTAATAATATCCCAGAGACAAACATCAAAAAACAATTTGACCAATTACAGTCAGATTACTGGGATACTCCTATTCCTTTGCAAGGTACTCCACCTGAAAATTTTCATTTATTGGCGAAGGGAATCTCCGTAAAAGATTGTGCCAATTGCCATGTCGATAAGTTCCAAGAATGGAGCGAATCACTTCACAGTGAAACCATGGGGAATGGAGTTTTAGGCCAATATCCCCACTTTGATGCGTCCAGTATTGCTCAATGCAATACCTGTCATGCTCCCATGAGTGAACAATGGCAATACCTTCCTCAAGGAAACAGTTGGGCTGAAAATTCTAAATTTGACCAATCTTTATTGAAAGAAGGACTTTCTTGCGCTGCCTGTCATTTGAGGAACCATCAACGCAATGCTCCTCCATTAAAAGAGGGCAAAATTTCTCTTTCAGCCGCGTTACATGGGGCTGCTGTCCGCTCTTCCTATTTTGAAGATTCCAAATTTTGCGCAAAATGTCACCAACATCAAGAAGGACCTCAGCCTGGTGGAAAATTTGTAGAAAATACCTATCAAGAATGGTTGCAAAGTCCTGCATTTAAAAAAGGTCAAACCTGCCAATCCTGTCATATGCCAGATCGAAAACATTTATGGAAAGGTATTCATGACAAACAAATGACTCTATCGGGAGTCTCTGTGTCCTATACAACCAACCTGGAAAATCCTAAAATTGGTGATGTGATCAACACAAGCCTCACCATTCAAAATACTGAAACAGGACACATGTTTCCCACATATACTACTCCAGCAATTTTTGTAAAAACAGCGTTGCTTGACATTAATGGGAGAGCGATTCCTGGATTTTATGAGGAAAAGATTATTCAAAGACGATTGAACATGTCAACTTATCCGTGGACAGAATATTTCGATACACGGATAGCTCCTGATGAATCTGTTACATTAAAATTTGACAGAAAAATACCATCGAATGCGAAAAGCTTAAAACTATGGATTTGGGTGGAGCCTGATCATTTTTACGAAGGATTTTATCGATCCATTTTAAAAAATTCACCCAACCATCGAGGTTACAAACAACTTAGCCAAGCACTACAAACTACTTTAGATCGACAATATGCACTGTTTTCAAAAACAATCCAAATTCAATAAGATCTACCTTTTGAGGAAATGATTGGATAGTCGTTGGCATTTCTGGAATTGTGTTTTTCAGTTGGACGATCAAAAAATTTGGTCAGTCATCCGCCACTTTCAATCCTTCTGGTCTTCTGAACCTATACCAAGTTGCGTTTAAAAAAGTGACATTCCAGAATATTTTGTCATTCTGAGCTTGCGAAGAATCTTAATAATTTCAAAGAGATCCTTCGACAAGCCGCTTCGGCGTACCGTCAGGATGACATATTGTATACTTTTAAACACAACTTCGTATTAGTCGATAATCAAAAAAGAAAGAGCTGATATGAAATCTATAAAAAAACATTTTTTTATCATTGTAATAACTGGATTCACAGGTTTAGCCTTATTCTTTGGTTTTTCCCATGCCCAACAAAGAGGGATGGGGCAAGGAATGGGCATGGGTATGATGTCAGGCAACATGGTTCGCCATCATTATGTGATGAGAAATGGAATTGATCAAGAGTATCAGGCTAAGAAAAATCCTCTTGTGGCCAGCAAAGAAAACCTGCGTGAAGGAGCACAGCTTTACCAAACTTTCTGTGCAACTTGTCATGGTGATCAAGGGCGTGGGGATGGTCCCGCAGGAAAAGCGTTAAACCCACCGCCAATGGACTTATCTGCAATCATTCACCGTCGCATTGCAACAGATGCATTTTTGTATTGGACCATTGCTGAAGGAGGTACTCCTCTGAAAACAGCCATGCCGCCTTTCAAGAGTGCCTTGCAAGAAGAGCAAATCTGGAAAGTAGTTCTCCATTTGCGCTCACTATAAAACCCCATTTGCTGTTCTGAACTCTAAATGTAATCACATAGTATGGTAATACACATGCCATTCCGGCTGAAAGAAGAAACCTTCGACCCTCCTATGCCCATTCAGAGTCATATTACTGCCAATGTGGCACAGCAACATGCCAGTACAGGCATTACCAAGAACATGGACAGATAAAATAAATTGAAAAGAAAAATCGGTTTCCTCATCGCAATTCTTATTCTATTGCTTGTTATTAGGCAGGTATATTTGCATCATGCAGGAGATATCAAAGATTTGTTGATATGGTTACAAGCAAACCTCGGTTCGAAAGCTCTACTGATTGGTGGAATCGCTTATATGTTCCTGTTGAGTATTCCATTTTTTCCAGGAGTCGAGCTTGGCTGGCTGATGATTTTATTCTTCGGCAAAACAGGAGTGATCCTCATATATTTGTTTACCCTGTGTGGACTCACTCTGTCCTTTATCATTGGACGCTGCTTTGAAAAATCATGGTTAACCTCCTGGTTGGACGTGAAGTCACTTAGAAGCCTATTCAATGAAAGATCGACATTGGTAACAAAGCGTTGGAATATTTTGATTCCCCAACAATCTTCAAATTTACACTTCCAAGACTACTTTCTGCGATATCGTTATATCATCCTGGCCATTTTAATCAATACGCCTGGCAATGCTATCATTGGAGGTGGTGGCGGTATTGCCTTCATATGCGGAATGAACAGGAGTTTTTCATGGCAGGGATTCATCCTCACCATCACCCTGGCTACTGCTCCTCTTCCAATTTTACTTTATTTAGGATTCATTCAAATCGAAACCTTAATAAGATAACTCACGTTACGTGCACCACAGTCTGGGCATTTTCAGGACACACATCGGATTTGCTGTCTCCTGTACAATATGTTATCTTGAAAATAGTTTGTCCACCTTTCCTTATGATGCAGGCTTATGGAAGCTTTAGGATCAATAAAAAATCATTCTCTTCTCTCTCCCGTTTCATCTAAAAAACAACATTGGATCAGTGAAGAAGTCTATTGGAAGGATTATTATGTTCATCCGGATTGTCAATATGAATGGAACAATGGAGCCTTGGAGGAAAAACCCATGCCGGATTTCTTAAGTATTGCCTTGTATCAATGGTTCTTCCGGCTGTTGCAAGAATACTTGACCGAGTTTCCTATCGGAAAATTGATGGGGTTGGAAATGGGGTTTCGTTTGAACCTGAAAGACAAGGTAAGTATTCGTAAACCCGATCTGGCCGTGATTCTGAACTCTAATCCGGTGGAAGCCAAACCTTTGGATCGTTCCTTTCATGGAATCTGTGACCTTTGTATTGAATTTTTATCAGATTCGACTCTCACAGAACTGGAAAGAGATACAGTGCTTAAAAAAGAAGAGTATGCCAAAGCCGGAGTTTCAGAATATTACATTCTGGATCGCCTGGGCAAACATACCGTCTTTTATCGCCTTAATGATCATGGAGTTTATGAACGATTGGATCGTCAAGAAAAAGGGGTGATCCAGTCTGCTGTATTAAAAAAATTTGCTTTTCGACTCCAGGATTTGGAAGCACAGGCTCCTTTCGAAACCTTGATCGATGATCCACTCTACCAACCATTTCTCCTGAAATCTTTGCAGCAGGAGCGGCTGCAAAAAGAACAAGAGCGGCTGCAAAAAGAACAAGAGCGACTGCAAAAAGAACAAGCGATTGCGGAGATAGAACGATTGCGTGCTTTGCTTCAAAAGAAAAACTCTGAGCCTCAATAAAATGGATTTGTCGACACCGGCATTATCGTTATTAATCCAGCCATTTCTTGATAAAAAATCGACCCTATATACGATCAGTCAGTAAGAGATTACAAATAAATAGTATGAATAGAGAATTATTAAAAATTATTAAGATTCTCGCTCAAGGATAGATTGAGAATAAAAGCTGAAAAAGGAAAGAAGGATGATGTATTCCTATTGGCCCAAATTCCCTCTGATTCTATCTATATGGCTGGTGATATTGTTTACAGTGGGATGTAGCTTTTCTACCCCTAAAATCCCGGTAAAAGGAAAATTGATAGGAGAATCCATAACAACAACTGTGGATTCAGAAATAGCAAAATACTATTTAGAAAACTATTTGCAAAATAACCGAACCAATTCCGAATTTGATAGAAAAATTGATCAGGTTTACCAGCAATATGGCTTTTCTCTTCCGAATCGAGAAGAATTAAAAAAGATGTCTCAGTCTTTTTCCGTGGATTTTGCAGCTCTGTTTTTCGCAGGACAGCTTTGGAGGATGGATGCCAATCGGAAAATACAAAATGCCTTCCGGGAAAAAATGGCAGAAACAAAAGTTTCTCTCCAAAATGGCAGGGCCCATCCTATTCCTGATTCCTCTTCTTATCTGACTTTATTTGTACCAGGGTGGGGTTATCAAGAAAATGGGCATATCACAGGAGCTGATTTTGCAATGCCCAGAAAATTGATCTCTTCACTAGGAATCGAAAATCATCTGGTTGAAATTCCTTCTATGGGCTCTGTTGAAGAAAATGCTGAATTTTTGAGAAAAGAAATTGTACGTTATAGCAAATCGCAAAAAAAGATCATCATCGCAGGAGCTAGTTCCGCAGGGCCAGCAATACACCTGGTTTTGGGAAAATTACTTCACCCAGAACAACTAAAACATGTGAAAGCCTGGGTAAATTTCGGAGGAATCTTACAAGGCAGCCCTTTGGTTGATTATCTGCAAGAATGGCCCAAGAGTTGGATTTTTCAGCTCGTTCTTTGGTATGAAGGATGGGAGAAAGAAAGTTTCCTCAGTATGTCAGCAAAAAGGAGCCGGGAGCGGTTCAAAATGCTGAGTGTTCCTAAGCACATAGTTGTTATCAATTATCTGGGCATTTCTTTGTCAGGAGAGATTAGTCAATATTCTCACGACAAGTATCCAATTCTAAGAAAGGAAGGCCCAAATGATGGGTTGACTCTTCTGACAGATATCGTTGCACCAGATAGCATGACAATCATCGCTGTAAGGAGCGACCATTTTTTTGCGGAAGACCCAGAAATCAATTTGAAAACGGTTGCTTTAACAAAAGCTATCATTAGTCATTTGGAAATTTCTCCAAAAAACTCTCATAAACCCAGAGTTGAGTAGAAAAAGATGGCTTTTCTAGGAAAAAGTAGAACCTTTTTACCCAAGAAAAATCAGGATTGTTGTGAGATATGCTCCTTTTCATCATAATTTATAATTTTAATCTTAATTTGGAGAAAGTGTATGAAGGCGTTTAACAGTTTATTTTTGAAAATTCCTCTTAGGTTTTTCATGATTGCTCTTCTAATCTCATCAATCTCCTTGTTGGTTCCGGCTTCTCTTTTCGCTACAGGAAAAAAATTGGAACTAAAAATTTACAAGAGCACAGGTGGTGATTTCACTTTGACTGATCATCATGGTTCGAAAGTTCATTTAAAGGATTATCGGGGAAAAGTTGTGCTAATATTTTTTGGATATACCTATTGTCCAGATGTCTGTCCTACGACTTTAGTTGATTTACAACAAGTTATGAAAAGGTTGGGCAAACAAACCGATCAGGTGCAAACATTTTTTATTTCTGTCGATCCAGACCGTGACACTCCTGAACGCTTGAAAGAATTTATAACCTACTTTGATCCATCCTTCATGGGCTTAACCGGAACCACAGAAGAAATAACCAAAGTTGCCAAACAATACAAAACTAAGTTCATTCGGGAAGAAATTGAATCGGCAGCAGGCTATTTTTTTGCGCACAGTTCCTCTGTTTTTTTAATCGACAAACAAGGGCGTTTGCGTGGGCGCTTTAAAACAAAATGGGAATCAGAAAAACTAGTTGCGGGAATAAAGCAATTGATCGCGATCTGAAACTATCCCAGTACGACTATTCTCATGAGTCGTCAAATCGAGTATGTTTGATGAACGACTCCAAATGAAAAACCTTATTCAATCTATCTATGGGTATATGCTATGAGCAAAAACAAAATTATTTTATTCAGTGGGATATTGATTTTTGTATGCCTGACTGCTTATGCATTATGGCGTGAATTAGCACGTAATGTACAGCAAATAGAAAGTGGCATTAGTGGTGTGATTAAGCTGGCTCCGGGAGCTGGTGCTGGCATGGCAAGAACAGATAATCTCCATATACTCCTCTTTGATCCCGAAACTCTGCAACCTGTAGCAATCAACACAATTAATCCCTTTACTCCTCCTCTTACCTTCTATATTGGACAAGAAAACGCCATTGGTAATAAACAACTGGTTGGCAATTATCGTTTACTCATTGTTTCAGATAAGGATGGCAAGATTGAGAGTTCGGTTTTCGGAGAAATCATAGGTGATTTGACGCCTCCAATCGCATTGTCAACTGAAGGAGTGAATTACACACTTTCTTATCCATTTGAAACATTACCCTCTGAATTATTGAGAAGCACAAACAAAACAGACGATCCTTCCACAATGATTCAAGGTCAAGTAACGATTGCTCCAGAACTACTGACTCATGTCAAAGAAACAGACCGCTTAGTCATCATGCTCTTTGATCCTGCAATGGGTCGACCCGTTGCCATCAAAATTCTTCCTCATTTTTTGAATAATCAAAAGTTCAGTATTGGGCAGGAACACGCAATGCCCGGTCAAACGCTAAAAGGGGCTTATTCGCTCCGCATCATTACCGATAAAAACAATCAACCGTTTGAAGCATTTCCAGGAGAATTGGTGGGACGCTCTGAAGAATTAATTCCCTTGGGAACCAGTGATTTACAATTTCAACTGAATCAAGAGTATAAAAAATAAGGCAAAGCAGCCTGTATCACATAATAAGACTCATCACTATTTGAGGGCTTTGATGGCACCGTAATAGCCCACTACTGGCTCATGTGTCTGATCATTATCGGTAAAGAGGGCGATTGCTTCTACATTCTGTTTAGGGTATTCGCCATAGATACGCTTGTAATCTTCATACACATTGCGCCTTTCAGAAATCCATTGCCCTGTCTTCTCAGCACCTGCTTTCAAGACAATGAAAGGATAGTGAGCATAAGAGCGCATTACTATTTCTCCGGGGCGATGGTTCTCACTTGCCCAGACATAAGCGAGGACCTTTGTTTTCCAGGGAGTCCAGGAATGTGGAAAAATTAAAAACACACCAAGAGCCATGTCTTCCTTCTCCTTTATCCTCAGATTGGCGGTTTTGTGGACGGTTTTCAACTTCCAGGACCACTCTAACCAGGGATACTCCATCAAAGAATAATTGGCCTCTTTGTACAAGCCCGATGCTGATTGTTGTCCTACTGCTTGAATGGAAGGTTTCCCATCCTCATTCACTAAGGAATAAAGAGTTTCTTTGACATATTTATGATGGTTCCATTCTTCTTCTAAAGGTTGATTGAGCCTGGTCAAATGTAGAACAGGCGGTGAAACGGCATAACTTTCCTGGCTGCTGACCAGGATTCCCAATGATGAAAGAAGAAGAATCAGGAGACGAGTAAGAAAAGACAAATGACTCCAACATTTTAGGAAATTAAAAAAGCTTCTGTACAACAAGTGCTATTATACTAATCGGTTTGATAGTTTTATCAACTGCTGATTTAATAAAGCTTCGAAAATAAAAAGGGGACAGATTTATTTTTTTTAAGTTCATAAACCTAAAAAAATCAGTCCCTTTTATTAAAGACCGAAAATAATTATAGCATATTGAAATTATTAAGTGTCATTATATACCTTTGAGCAGTTTGCTGATGCAATGATACAAGAGAATATGCGACTGTCGAGTAAAGAAGGTTCGAAAAGAAAAAACTGATGTGAAATCTATATAAAAAACATTAACGAGCCCATACTGTACCTGTGTTTCCCGTACCTGAACCATCATGGCAGCCAGCATTATTTTGAATACCATATGCCAGGTATCCCTGATTTCCAGATTCAGGCCCTCTATAAGGAGTCCCAACTGGATCAGAATAACTTATCCCGTCCAAAGCACATCCACCTACAGCAGCTATTGTGGAATCAAATTCACAACCAGGAAAAATTCTTTCTGTTGCATTACAAATAACCTTGATTTCATTTGGCCCCAAGATGTTAATCAATGAATCCGAAAATTTACCTTTACCATCTACACTTATAAGGTTTTCTGGAGTCACCTCACCAGGATTATTAATATGGTTTGGGTTAGTATCAATTCCTACAACAAGAGTCCAAGGTCCATCAAAAGATTCCAGGTCACAATATACATCAATGGGATCTGCAAAAGGGGGGTAAATTTTATATTTCTTATTTGTGTTTCCTATTTTATAGTCAAGAACTTCTTGACATGATTTCGGTAAAGGCTTTGTGATTTTAAATCGCAGCGAACCATCGTATTCAAGTGTGACCACATCATCAATCCCGTCATTATTAAAATCTCCTACAGCAACTCCAAGGGGTTGACCAGAATATTCTTGGTCTGGAGGTATCACCACTGTGTCAAAGTCTAGAGATTGTCCAAATATTATAGGAGCAAAACACAAACTTGCTAACAACGCCACTACTTTTTTCATAGTTACCTCTTGAAAAGAAATTCATTAAAATAAGGATTCTAGAGCAATATCTCTAAAATCCGCTTCACATCGGATGTAAATCCGATCAAAATGATAAAAATAAAGTTATCGTGCACAAAGGGCTAACTATCACAAGCATTTCTACTATTCGACAGAGTAGAAAATAATTATGTCATTATAATTAGACGACAAAATAATCAATTTTAAATAAAAAAAATTCACATTTGCAACAAAAAAAGATGAAAATGAGATGGATTTTTTTAAAAAAATACTTGATTTATATACTATACCAGGGTATTGTATTTTGTATATTTACAATGCACTGAAAACTTCATATGAAATTCCATTGAAAAAGTGGCAATACTGTTAATTCTTTTCCCTGGAGGGATCAAGGTGAGGGGATAAAAACACTTGTCAATTTTTAAATATAGTAGTGAGATTTTGGTTTTGTTTGGCACATTGAATGCCATGTCACCCTGAGCATAGTCGAAGGGTCTCTGAGATGCTTCGACTACGCTCAGCATGACAGTTTTCGGGAGATTGTCTCATGAGCAAAGAGGAAGCCAAACAAAACCTAATTCACGGTACTATATAGCTTGGTATGAATTCACATAAGATTTTTTTAAATTTAGTGTTTCTTAGCGTTCCTTGGTGGCTAAACAGCTATAAAATTCAAATGAAACGTCATATTGAGAGACAAGCATGGCAATAGTATCACAGATAATGAATGTGGAAGGGATGACCTGTGCGGCGTGCGTCCGCCGAGTGGAGCAGGCGATTACAAGATTGGAGGGAATCGAATCGGCCAGTGCCAACCTGACCACAGAGCAAGTACAAATTGCTTACGAACCGTCTTTAGTCCAACTTTCTTCCTTGCGAGAGTCTGTTCAGAAAGCAGGTTATCAACTTTTGGAAATAGTAACGGAAACAGGGACGGATTTGGAAGGAGAGCGTCGTGACAAAGAACGCTCCAAACTTCAAAAAAAACTGGTGATCTCTCTCTTGTTCTCCATTCCACTGGTGGGGGTTGCCATGTTGGAAATGGTCGGTATTCCTCTGCCTTCCATCATCAGTCCAACACACAATCCACTCAATTTTGCGTTGACTCAGCTTTTTCTAGTGCTTCCTGTGGTGGCCGCTGGTTTTCATTTTTACACAAAAGGCTTCAGTACGTTAGTGCGTCTGCAACCCAACATGGACTCTCTGATTGCCATTGGCACCTCCGCCGCTGTGGGTTATAGTGGTTGGAATACCTATCAGATTTTGATGGGCAAAACAGAACTGGCCATGAATCTCTACTATGAGACCGCAGGAGTGATCATTGCTTTGATTTTACTGGGCAAGTACATGGAATCGGTCAGTAAAGGCAGAACATCGGGAGCCATTAAAGAATTGATGGGACTGCAACCAAAAACCGCTACCATCTTGGTGAATGGCCAGGAACAACAGATTCCCATTGAAGAAGTGTCGGTAGAGGACATTTTGATGGTTCGGCCTGGTGAAAAAATTCCAGTTGATGGGATTGTATTGGAGGGAAGGACGTCAGTGGATGAATCGATGTTAACCGGTGAAAGCCTACCGGTGGATAAATCGACTGGTGATACAGTAACGGGTGCCAGTATCAATCAAAATGGCATGATTCAGTTTCGGGCCACTCGTGTGGGAAAAGACACCGCTCTGGCACAGATCATCAAACTGGTGGAAGAAGCTCAGGGCAGCAAAGCCCCCATTGCCCGTCTGGCTGATATCATTTCGAGTTATTTTGTGCCAATCGTCATGGGCATTGCCATTCTGTCAGGACTGGCCTGGTATCTTGCCGGAATGCCACTGACCTTTGCTTTAATGATTTTTATCTCTATTTTAGTGATTGCCTGCCCCTGTGCCCTGGGCTTGGCCACGCCCACTGCCATCATGGTTGGGACAGGACGTGGAGCCTCTTTGGGAATCTTGATCAAAGGGGGAGAACCCCTGGAGATTGCCAGTCATGTGCAAACCATTGTCTTTGACAAAACGGGCACCATTACTGAAGGCAAGCCCAAAGTGACGGATATTGTTCCTCTCAATGATTGGCATGGAGATGAACTCCTGCGTTTAGCCGCTTCTGCGGAAAAAGGATCGGAGCATGCTTTGGGAGCCGCTGTTCTGGAAGAAGGAGAGAAACGAAACCTGTCCTTAATCAAAGGAAAGGATTTTCAAGCAATTCCGGGTCATGGCATCCATGTCCAGCTCGACCAACACCACATTCTGTTGGGCAATTTAAAATTGATGCAGCAACATCAAATTTTAGCAACAGAACACTCTCAGGTTGAAACATTTTCCAAAGAGGGCAAAACTGCCATGTATCTGGCCGTCGATCAGACACTGGCTGGCATCATCGCTGTGGCTGATGTGGTCAAGCCTGATAGTGCCGCAGCCATTGCCAAACTGCACGACATGGGCATCAAAACCGTCATGCTGACGGGGGACAATCAACAAACGGCTGAAGCCATTGCCAAAGAAGTGGGTATTGATCAGGTAGTGGCTCAGGTACTACCCGGAGATAAAGCAAAGCAGGTGAAGCAGTTGCAGGAACAAGAAGACAAAGTGGCGATGGTCGGAGATGGCATCAATGATGCACCTGCGTTGGTTCAGGCTGACCTAGGCATTGCCATTGGTTCGGGAACCGATGTAGCTCTGGAATCCGCCCAGATTGTCCTCATGCAAAACAGTCTTTCGGGCGTTGTCACTGCCATTGAGTTGAGCAAAGCCACGCTCCGCAACATCAAACAGAATCTCTTTTGGGCATTTGCTTACAACAGTGCGGGCATTCCGATTGCTGCTGGTATCCTTTTTCTGTTCGGCGGCCCTACCTTGAACCCCATGTTTGCCGCAGCCGCTATGGCCATGAGTTCAGTCTCCGTGGTTTCCAACGCGCTGCGCTTACGACGTTTTCAACCAGGGAATGACCCAATCTATCCCACACCACAACCCAATCTCATGAAAGGTATTATGAAAAAAGAAATAGGCATCGATGGCATGAGCTGTCAACATTGTGTCAAACACGCAACTGAGGCATTGAATCAACTGGAAAATGTGACTTCGGTGGTGGTCAACCTCGAACAAAAAAACGCTGTCATTGAATCGGAGATGGATGTCGATGATGCCGTCATCTCCACCGCCATTACTGATGCGGGGTATACGGTCACTGGAATTCGTGCGGTATAACCACAACAGATCACTCTCGCATTTCTTCAAATTTGGCGGTCATCTCCTCTACCAAGAAAAACTTTTCTAAAGCACAATAATGCAATGGTTTGATTCTCCACCGATAAATATGTACAATCATTACGTCAAATAACACCTGGATCATGATGCAAAACGCGGGGCTATCCGTTTAAGCCAGGACAACAATTATGGAGTCCACGAAAATCGCTAAAAAGCACGAAAAATTTATTTGTTAAGATCTTTCCAATGTTTTACTTGCTACAGGATGTTCAACTGGCGACAAGCCAACGGTAGTGTCGCCTTACATGGCGGCAAAAAAGCTGGCACGTAGGCCACGGTACGCCGATGTGGCGCTACCGTAATGGCCGATATAATCAAGTTCGGTCACTAACATTATGCTGAGTGGAAGCATAGGCCGACCGCTTGTCCGATATCCAGAATACTGCTCCTGGATTTCGGCTGGGCTGGCGTTTCAGACGAGCCGACATGTCGGGCCACCGGAATGACAAAGTGTCTCGGATTAAGTTCGCAACCCAAAATGATATTCAAAAAGAAAAACCATGAAAACCATTGAAACCACAGCAACCGTTGCCGATGATGGTTCGTTGATTTTGAAAATGCCGCCTGAGATTGCTCCTGGAGAACACAAGGTGGTTGTCGTGATCGATGAAGCAACGTTAGGAACAAAGCAACAACAGTCGTTGGATATCCCTGTGATGCATTTGGGAAAATGGCCAGAACATCTCTCATTAAGAAGAGAGGATATGTATGATGATGATGGAAGATAAGGCTGTATTCCTGGATACAAATGTGCTGGTTTATGCTTCTGTGGCTGAGGCTCCATTTCACAACATTACTCAGGAAAAAATCCAGGATTTGAAAAAAACAAAAGCAGAATTTTGGATCAGCCGTCAAATACTACGTGAATATCTGGTTACTTTAACTCGTCCTCAACTGTATATGAAACCTCCGTCTACAGAGATGGTAATAGAATCGATTCATTACTATTCTACTTCTTTTCGTATTGCAGAAGACGGACCTCAAATTACCGAAAAATTATTACAATTGATGGAACAAGTACCCATTGGTGGCAAGCAGATTCACGATGCCAACATTGTCGCTACCATGAAAGCTTACAAGATTACTACGCTCCTAACCCATAATGTAAGAGATTTCCAGCGTTTCTCCGAATGGATCACTTTATTGCCATTAAACAGGAAAACACAATAGAAATGGCAAAAAAACAAAACAGATTTTACTGTGACGAATGAGCGTCATCGGTTTCTGGAGCAAGGGTCATCTTACCAATAGCACTGGATACCTTTTGTAACAGTGCATCTGCCTGATCAAAACTGACTGAAATCCCACGGGCGACTTCCTCTCCAGAATCGGGCTCTTCCTGAGCGATATAAGTGGTCGCTCGTTTGAGAAGTGCCAAAAGGCCACGAATATTCTTCACTTCATATAATGTGCGTGTCACCACGATATGCCGCTTGTTGTTCATACAGTTCCTTCCTTTGCTACATCAAGAGTTTCTTTGATTTCTCCTCGGTTACAAACTACTGCTCCTACTCTCCCTTGGTACAAACTACTGCTCCTGCTCTCCTCTCCCTGGGGAAAGGCCGGGTGAGGGGAAAGGTTGTTAGCAACTTTTTATTGCTCATTTTACCTCTCTAGCATAAAGTGCGGTTATGTTTGTTTGTACTGTAATCAACATTAATAGGTCAGTATCAATGTTGAAAAATAATAATGCTCTATATTTTGAGCTAAATCAAGATTAAAATCGATATGTCGAGCAAAAATATCGGAAGTCGAATAAAACAAATCAGGAGTTTCCATAAACTATCACAGAGGGCTTTTGGAGAAAAGCTAGACAGAAAATCATCAGGCTACATCAGTGAAGTTGAAACAAGCAAAACAAAGCCTGGAAGTGATTTATTATACTCGTTAATACGAGCATATAAGATTAATATCAATTGGCTCCTCACCGGTGAAGGATCAATGTTCATGGAGGGATCAGATACTACGGCAAATACTCCACAAACCTGCGAAAACTGCGGACAGCCTTACAATTTGGCATCACTGATAGAAGAAAAGGAAAAGCAATTGCAGGAAAAAGAGCGGGTGATTGTGAGCAATGAAAAGATGATCGAACTGCTGCGACAAGAAAATTCCAAATTGAAGCAGAAACTGGGAGAATTAGAATGAGATGATCATTTCTTTGATCGAAGAAAGAGGCCATCCACGTAAGCTAGGACAAAACCTCCTCTAACCGAAGGTCGGCTCCGCCCTCTTAGCAAGGAGGGGAACTGTCTCGTACCCTTAGCAAGGGGAGGCTGGGAGGAGTTCCTAAGATACTAATTTTATTATTTTTCCATCTTAAATGGGTAGCCAAGAAAGACCACCGGTATGGGTAGAAACACAAGAAAACAAACCAATCAGACTAAAAACAAATATGCCAAAATAAGTGTGATAGCGGCAGTTAT
>JANQHV010000125.1 GCA_028282505.1 SAR324 cluster bacterium
GTTGAAAATCCGTTCCTGTAAATCCCCCTACGCGGGCCGCCCTAACCCCCTTTATCAAAGGGGGAACAGGCTTAACCTGACACCGATGCCTTACCAAGGGGAGGTCAGGAGGGGTTGAAGTGTTGTTCAAAGTCCAGACTGTGAAAGATTTGAAAATTGAAAGAAAGGTTTTGTTATGCATCATGTGCCACCCCCACCTTCAGTGGCCAACAGGAGTAAACTGGTCACTGTGGAGGAAGCCGTACAACTGATTCAGGATGGAAATACAGTTGCGACAGGAGGATTTGTCGGAATTGGTTTTGCCGAAGAAGTGGCCAAAGGACTGGAAGATTATTACAAGAAATACGGCTCCCCTAAAAATTTAACCTTACTCTATGCGGCAGGACAGGGAGACGGAAAGGAAAAGGGGCTCAACCATCTTGCTCATGAAGGTCTGGTTGCTCGGGTGATCGGTGGTCATTGGGGGTTGGTGCCCAAGCTTCAAAAACTGGCCATTGAAAACAAAATAGAAGCCTACAATTTTCCTCAGGGTGTCATTACTCACATGTTCCGAGACACAGCTGCTCATAAACCGTATACCATCAGCCGTGTGGGACTGTCCACTTTTGTCGACCCCAGAAATGGTGGTGGAAAAATTAATACTTTGACAACACGAGACCTGATTCAATTGACAGAAGTGGCAGGAAAAGAATACCTGCTCTATCAGACAATTCCAGTGGATGTGGCCATTATCAGAGGCACCACCGCAGACGCACATGGAAATATTACGATGGAAAAAGAAGCCCTGACACTGGAAGCGTTGGCCATTGCGACTGCTGCCAAAAACTCAGGAGGGCTGGTGATTGTCCAGGTGGAACAGGTTGCTGAGCTGGGAGCCTTGAATCCCCGTCAGGTAAAAATTCCTGGAATCATGGTGGACTGTGTGGTGCTAGCTCAACCAGAAAATCACTGGCAAACCTTTGGAACCGAGTTCAGTGCGGCTTATGCTGGACAGATTCGAGTTCCGCTCACTCAGTTACCTCCGATGCCATTAAACGAAAGAAAGATTACGGCACGTCGAGCGGCTGCTGAACTTCAGATCAATAATATTGTCAATCTTGGTATCGGTTCGCCAGAAGGTGTGGCCAATGTCGCTAATGAAGAAAACATCCTCGAATATATCACATTGACAACGGAACCGGGAGTGATTGGTGGTGTTCCGGCTGGAGGCTTGAACTTTGGGGCTGCTGCCAATACAGAAGCCATTATTGACCAACCCTCTCAGTTCGATTTTTATGATGGAGGGGGTTTGGACATTGCGGTTTTGGGGTTGGCTCAGGCAGACCAGTATGGCAATGTCAATGTCAGTAAATTTGGACCTCGACTGGCAGGGGCGGGGGGATTCATCAATATCAGTCAAAATACCAAAAAAATTGTGTTCACGGGAACATTAACCGCCAGTGGTTTGCAAGTGGTTGTCGAAGATGGAAAATTGCGGATTGTCCAAGAAGGCAAAGTTAAAAAAATGATCTCACAAGTAGAGCATATGACCTTCAGCGGCAATCACGCCATGGAGCAAGAGCAAAGCGTCCTCTATGTCACCGAACGCTGCGTCTTCGAATTGACTCCAGCCGGCATGGAATTGATTGAAATTGCCCCCGGCATTGATGTGGAAAAAGAGGTACTGGCTAACATGGATTTCACTCCGTTGATTCGGGAACCTTTACAAACAATGGATTCCAAAATATTTGAAAACCATCCCATGGGATTGCGCTCTAACTTTTTGGGAATTCCCTTGTTGGAGCGTTTTACCTATGATGCGGAAAAATCCCGATTGTATGTTAACTTTGAAGGATTATCGATTACTGACAAACAGCCGATTGAAGACATCAGAAACCATGTGGAGTACATGTTAAATGGTCATGGTAAAACAACGTATGCCATTATTAATTATGATAATTTTAATATTCTACCTGATTTATTGAATCCCTATATGGAAATGGTCGCCTATTTGGAAAAAAACTATTACCAGCAAGTGACCCGCTATTCCAGTAATAGTTTTTTACGGATGAAACTGGCTGATGTCCTGGGAGATCAACAAGCCAATGTGTTTGAAACAAAAACTGATGCGGAGAATGCCCTCGATCAAGAATAATTCGAAATGTGAAAGAGAAAATTTTGAAAGAGAGAATTCAATGATTTTCATATTCCTCAAATTTTCGGATATGCATTGCTGACTCCACAAATCATCAATTAAAATTTGTCGTTATCCATAGCAATCAAGGATTGAGGGGAAACCTGTACTGGTTGTGAATCCTGTAACCCCAAAGTCGTTGTCGCTGCGGCTTCCAATTTAAATTTTGATAATATTTCTTTCAATGCCGCAGATTGTTGAGAGAGTTCGCGTGCTGTGCTTGCACCTTCTTCTGAGCTAGCAGCAGTTTGTTGAGTCACTTGTTCCAACTGACTCATTCCCTGATTAATTTGACCAATGGCAGTGGTCTGCTCTTTACTGGCTGCTTCAATTTCGCCGATCAAATCACGAACTTTGCCAATCCCCCCCACAATTTTTAAAAGTGAATCTGCAGTTTTATTCGTAACACTTGTGCCGTTATTAACTTTTGCGACCGAACCTTCGATCAAACTTGTAATCTCCTTGGCCGCAGTGGCGCTACGAACCGCCAGATTACGAACTTCATTGGCAACGACAGCAAAGCCTTTCCCATGAGCTCCTGCCCTTGCCGCCTCAACTGCAGCATTAAGGGCGAGTAGGTTGGTTTGGAATGCGATTTCATCAATCACTTTGATGATTTTAGAAATATCTTGACTGGATTTATTGATTTCCTCCATTGATGTCATCATTTCTTTCATCTGATCATTACCTGCTTCGGCATCTTGGCTAACAGTGGTTGACAATTGACTGGCATAGGTCGCATTTTGATAATTGTGCTCAGTTTGTTGCAAAACCTCCACCATGGATGCAGACACTTCTTCTAAAGCACTTGCTTGTTGAGACGCCCCATCAGACAAGTCTTGGGAGCGAGATGTTAAAGACTGACTACTTGTGGCCACTGTATCCGCAGTATTTCGAATTTGACTCACAATATCACGGAGGGATTCCGTCATTTCTTTCATAGCGCCATACACACCTGTAATATGGCTCCTCATAAAGGAAGTGCTTAAATCACCTTGAACAATGTTTTGAGTAATCTGCATCAAAACATGAGGCTCTTCACCGAGTGGTTTTTTGATCTGACGAACAATGAGAATCGCAAAAACAATCGATAGAAGTATGCCACCGAGTGAGAAAATCAACACCGTCTTAATCATGTTGTCATTGTTGTCTTGAACAAGTGGACCCAGCACATCCTGATCGTCTTTAACCGACAATTTCACACTTTCCGCAGCATCAGCAATCACAGGACCGATACGATCCAATTCGTTTGTGATGACATTGTTTCGTGTATAGATCAAGGTACTCACTTCTTTAAAGGCGTTTCGATATATTTCCCGGGCAGCCATCATTTCCGCAAACAATCGTCGTCGTTCAGGATTTTGGAGCCCCTCATCCAATTTGGTGGCTGTCGAATCCATTTCAGGGCCGATTTCTTGACGAAAGCGTTCCGCTTCTTTCTCATCATTGGTCACAAGAAACTTTGCAGCATAGAGCCGTGCTAATAGAACATGTTCTTGCAAGCGCCCTGAATAATAAGCCGCTTCGGGGTCTTGATCCGCAAAGGCGCTTTTCATGATGTCCGTTAGATTTTTTCTCATCTTCAGACCATTAGGGTCCAATTTTTGAGTGACAATCTCATCCCGTGTTTTCTTGAATTCAGTCACTCGTATGAAATGCTGATGATAATCACCAATGGATTCTGCAATTAATTTCACATTTTCAGCACGTTCTGGCTTCTGGATTTCCGCTGTGGCAAGGCGAATGAATGTTTCTAACTTCTCCATGCGCTCATGGTAGTTTGTGACACTAACTGGAGAACCTGTTTTGATAAAGTCTTTCACATATAAACGAGCGAGCAACATATTGGCCTGTAAACGTCCGGCCAGGTTGGTATCGCGAGCAAGCCCTCTGTAGTCTTTGAATCCCGTTACCGCATCGTTCAGTCCTTTATAAGCAATGCCTGCGACGATGAAGAGAATGGTAATGACAATTCCAAAGCCAATCCCGAGCATTGTCGATAATTTAATATTCTTTAGCATGATGTCCTCTTTTGGAAAAAATGGATCATGTTTCACAATTTATGGTGAAAGCTGGATCTTGCACTGGATAAGCGATTGAACTGAATATGACCTCGCTTCTTCAGGAGCTTACGCTTGTTTCCATGATTACTCAAAAACTAGAAAATTACTACCAAAACTATTTTCATGATTTCAGCACTAATCATCTGTGCCTATCAGCATCTCAACCCTATAAGCCATTACTACTACATTTGTGATTTTTTCAAAGATTATCACAAATTTCAATCCCCGAATTATTATCTTAGGAATGCTCCAAAAATAATTTTCCCATTTGTTGACCTTTTTTTCACTCCTCAAGGGGGCGGGTGGGGGTTATTCCATATACCTTCCTCACTCCAAAGGCATCCATTTGTGGTTCCCAAATCAACTGCTATCTTGACAGCATAATCCTTCAGACGAGCATGCACGTGCCAAAATAGAACCATTACGAATTCTAATATAGAAAAAGTGCGGACAAGGGAGGAGGCTCATATTGACAAGCAAGTGTGGAATGATTAGGGGGAAAACATGTTTTGGAAAAAAGGGGCTTGGTTTGTTTGGTATCTGAGTACCGTTGCACTTCTGTTGATTTATTGCCAAGGAGTTTAGTCCACAGCTGCCCTAATGTCTTTCACTGACCCCCTTCGTCTGAGTAGACTTTGCTCAATGGAAGCTTGCTGATTGACTTTGGTACCAGGGAGAGCAGGAAGGATGGTACAGGGAGCGACTACGTTGACATCTTGGAACTACGTGTTTCCTCTAGAGGAAACACGTGACTGATACAAATTAATCGACACCGACAATGAATGACACACTGGTTGTACCGGAGCCACCAATGTTCAAGGTGATCATGTTTTTCGCGCCTTTGACCTGGAAATCACCAGCGGTATCGGTGACCTGCTTGTAGCAATCCAGAACCTGTCGAGTACCCGTTGCACCAACAGGATGTCCAGCACCAATCAGTCCACCACTCGGATTGATCGGGCATTTCCCGTCAAGAGCAATTACACCTTCTTCAATGGCTTTCCAACTTTCTCCTGGCTTCGTCAGTCCAAAATGATCGATGGCCATATATTCTGAAGTGGTAAAGCAATCATGGGTTTCAATGCCGTCAATTCCACTGACATCGGCAATACCGGCTCTTTTATAAGCATCTGTCACAGTAGATCTGACGTGGGGTAAGATGTACTCACTGTCTTTACTCTCTTCGAATTTATCGGTCAATAAGATTGGTGCTGTGTGATGTCCCCATCCTTTGATATACGGAATATCTGATAATTTTTTACCATTCCGCTCAGCCCATTTCTGGGCATAGGTTTCTGACGCCAAAAAGACAGCAGCCGCCCCATCAGTGACTTGTGAACAGTCGGAGATACGAACTCGACCGCCCACGGCGGGATTATTGTCATCTTGCAAGCAAGCATGGTCCTTATTCATATACCAGGTGCGGGTTTGTGCATTGGGATTCTTACGGGCATTGGAATAATTAATATTCGAAATTTCAGCCAGATACTCGTACTTCAGCCCATAGCGTTTGTCATATTCATCGCCCAATTGTCCAAACAGTTTGGGAAAGGGAAATTCTACATCTTTTCCTTCTAATTCATACCAGGCAGCCGTCCCCAGG
The DNA here is from genome assembly GCA_028282505.1 of SAR324 cluster bacterium. Classification (GTDB taxonomy): domain Bacteria; phylum SAR324; class SAR324; order SAR324; family NAC60-12. The sequence goes on from JANQHV010000125.1 coordinate 5,840, forward strand.
AAATTACCACCTTCTGCTGGATCGACCGTTTTCATTTGTTCGACACCCAAGACACAAGCGAGATCATAGCGACCTGCTTCGATTTCAGCATCTGCGGCCATGATGGCAATACTGCCGGATGCACAGGCTGCCTCGTGTCGAGAAGTGGGTAAACCCCGAAACGCAGGATGAATATTGACAAAAAACGCTCCTAAATGCCCTTGCATACAATACAATTCAGCAGCAAAATTGCCGACATGAGCCACGTCGATTTCTTCTGGATCAATTTTGACGTCTAGCATGGCTCCTTCAACGGCCTCTTGATACATGGCCATCAGGTGTTTGTTTTCTTTACTCCAATTTCTGATAAAATCGGTCTGGTAACCACCGAGTATATA
>JANQHV010000135.1 GCA_028282505.1 SAR324 cluster bacterium
GATGGGGCCGGTCAAGGTGTCCGATGTGGAAGCGGCTCAGCAGAAAATCATCCAGATGATCCGTAAACTGGAAGAGGATGGAAAGATCGTCATCAGCGGACGAGGAGGCGATGCTGCTGTTGTCTAAATTGACTATTGACCTGATTTGAGCTGCTCCAATAACTTGGGATAAGCCTCCAGGGTGGTATTCATCCCTTCAATATCAAAAATCTCTGCCTGGGACTGCAAGGTTTTCCCAAAATCTTGCAGAGGAGGGATCTGGTGGTTTTGTCCCAATTCTTGCAATTGCTTGCCAAAATCTTCAATGGCATCGAAAACATTTTCCTTTTTCACCGTTTCCCATTTTTTTCGAATTTCATTGTCCAAACGGCTCATCAGTTCTGCTGGTACCCTCCACTGTTCTGAAGAAATTGCTGCGGTTTCTTGAGATTCTCCTGGACTACTCTGCCTTGACAATGCATCTTGACTGGATTGGATGTACATGGACAGTTCTTCTAAAAGTATCTGCAAATCAACTGGCTTGGGGAGATACCCATCAAACGCATGATTTTTGATAATGGCAATTTTATCTTTGGTCACAGACGCAGTTAGAGCGATGATCGGAATATCGGCTGTTTTGGGATTGTCCCTCAATCGTTCGGTCGCCTCATATCCATCCATCACAGGCATGCGAATGTCCATTAGGATCAGGTCAGGATGATATTCTTCAGCAACAACCAAGGCCACTTTGCCATTCTCTGCTTCCAGAACTTCCAGGCCAGTACGGACTAATGTTTCCCGAATGAGATTACGGTTGGATTGAATATCATCTACGACCAAAACGCAGCCAGACTCAAAATGGTATTGATTCAGATCAAAGACTCCTTTGTTGTCGCTAGTAGAAGGTATTAGAGAGGAAACATCCACTTCCCGGAGCTGAATTGTGAACACGCTCCCTTGATTAGGAGTACTCTGTACAGATATTTGGCCATTCATCAATTCAACCAGTTTTTTAGTCAAACTCAAACCCAGCCCTGTTCCACCAAATTTTCGGGTACTTTGCCCATCCTGCTGACGAAATGATTCAAAAATCATATCCTGTTGATTTTCTGGAATACCGATTCCCGTGTCTTTCACTGCAATCACCAGATCCAGTTTGCTGTGACCGCCCGTAGGATATTCTTGCTTGACACAGAGTTTGATGTAACCGGTTTCAGTAAATTTAATGGAATTGCCAATCAAGTTGATCAACGCTTGTCGCAGCCGTACCTCATCGAGGATCAAAGCTCCTGGCAGTTCGGGATCTATTTCTACAAAAAATTGCAAATCTTTTTCCTGAATTTTGCCTTTAAAAACCTGTTCTATTTCCTGGATTAATTGAGAAAGGGAGATGGATTCATACTGCACCTCCAACATACCGGCTTCAATTTTGGAGAGATCCAGGATATCGTTGATCAGAGTCAGCAAACTTTTTCCAGCAGTTTGAATGGACTCAATATAGTTTTTTTGTTTAGGATCTGTAATCAGGGAGGAGAGCAGCTCACTAAACCCGATCACCGCATTCATGGGGGTGCGGATCTCATGACTCATGTTGGCCAAAAATTCGCTCTTTGCTTTATTGGCAGATTCCGCAATGGCACGGGCATGATCCAGTTCAAGATTTTTAAATTCCATATCCATCGCATACTGGTTGATTTTTTGCGCATTTTCCTCAGCAGCTTCTTTGGCGCGGTTCAGCTCTTCAGCATAATTCTCAGCAGCTTCCTTGGCTTGGCGAATTTCCTGTTCCGCTTCTATGGTTTCAGTAATATCAAAATTAATTCCGATCATGCGAACAGGAGCCCCATTGCTGTTGCGTATAACAAGCCCTGTCCCTTTCAGATACTTCACATCACCATTTGGGTGAATAACACGGAAGACTGTATCAAAAGCTTTTTCTCCACGAATCGCTTGATTCACTTCCCCATTAGCTCTTGCCAGATCCTCAGGGTGCACAATTTTTGTCCATGCTTCATAAGCTCCTGCAAATTCGTTTGGGATAACGCCATAAAGACGGTACATCCAGTCGTCCCATACCAATTCATTTTTGACCAGGTCCCAGTCCCAAATGCCAAACTTTGCCGCATCAGCTGCCAGAGACATACGCTGGTTGGTTTCTTTGAGTTCTTCTTCCCTTTGTTTACGCACTGTGATGTCCTGATGGGTGCCAGACATCATCAGGGGCTGACCATCTTCAGTCCATGCAATCACTTTTCCTCGATCCAGCAACCAGACCCACTCTCCATTTTTATGCTGCATGCGTGCTTCACACTCATAATAAGCTAACTCCCTCTTGAAATGTTGCTCTAGTAACTTGTCAGACAATTTAAGATCCTCTGGATGGGCATATTTCATCCAGGTTTCGATGTTAATGGGAGCCAGCTCTTCCAGGGTGTATCCGATAATCTCAGCCCAGCGCTCATTGAACACAGTCTCGCCTGTCTGGACATTCCACTCCCAGGTACCGACATTAGTGCCTTCCAGAATATCAGCGAGTCGCTGCCTCTCTGCTGCGAGGGATTTTTCTGCTTGGTGGATTTCACTGATATCGATCACAATCCCTGTGAATAAAGATTCTGTTTCCAATTTTACTTCACCAATAGCGAGATACATGGGAAATTCCATTCCATTTTTGTGCAGTCCGACCACTTCACGGCCAATGCCGATGATTTTTTTTTCTCTGGTTTGTAGATAGTTTTGTATGTAACCGTCGTGTTGACTGCGATTGGGTTCTGGCATCAGCATTCGAACGTTTTGTCCAAGTACTTCAGCAGTGCTATAACCAAATAACTGTTCAGCAGCAGCATTGAATGATTGGATTTGTCCCAGTTCATTGATGGTGATGATTCCGTTGGGAGCCGTATCCACAATTGCCTGATTTTGTGCAGTGGTTCTTTCTAATTCATTGGTGGTTTTTTCAAGCTCCTTTGTTCTGTCCATGACCTTTTTTTCCAAAGAGGCCTGGTACTCCTCAAGCTCTATCTGACTTCTCTGCAAGCGGTTAGTCATTAAGTTGAAAGTGTCAGCCAGTTCTATGATTTCTTTGCTGGCACCTTCTAACACCACGGTGGACCAATTACCCTTGGCCACTTTAGCAGCGGCCTCTTTCAACTGAATGATTGGATTGGAAATCCAGCGTGCAACAAACAGAATACTGATCAAAACCATGATGATGATCAGAATAAAACTGAATAGCCAGATGCGCTTTTCCATTTCGTAAATCGGATTTTCAATTTTATCCTTAGAAATTTTGCTTTGCAGAACCAGGCCTGGAAAGTCAACAATAGGGAAGGTTTTGAGATACCCTTCAATTTCCATGGAACCCAGGCGCATGATTTCATCATCTTGATAGTGCAATGATAAGGCGATGTCACTTTCTCCAAAGAGGTCGTCCCAAAGGGATTCCCATTGTAAAATTGTCAGCAGAATCCCTTCTGCTCGTCCTTCATAATTAACCGGCAGGGCCACGACATAGAGGGTTTGATAGTCAGGGGTTTTTTTGAAGGCTTTATAATGAGTTTCCTGCTCAATGACTGATTGTATGATTTGTTGTTGATCCAGAAATAACTGAGGATCCGGGATATCGGTATTTTTTGGAGTTTCTGCAATTTTATTGAATTCGAAATCATGAAGACTGACATGAACCAAGTTTTGTAATCCAGGAAACTGGAGGCTTTTCATAAATTGAGGAAGATATTCGATACGTCCCGATTCATCAACGATGGAATTAATAAGAATCTTATTTTTTGAAAGTAACAAAGTCTCTTCCTCAAACAGATGCAAGTGTAATGAGATTTTGTCACTGATGTAACGTGCAGAGGTATCGTAATATTTGTTGATTTGTTCGTGCAAAACCTGGCTGTTAACATAAAATAAGAAGAGACTGAGTATCCCAATATCGGCAAGGCTGATAGCAATGAGGGCAATAGAGACGATTGCTTTAGTACTCAAAGAAATTTTTTTCATGCTTTCTTGAAACGGTTAAGGAACCTGCTCGACATCAGTCAATCAGCTTTTGTCAAAATTCTCCTCTCCTGGATTGATCGAAATCACTTCTTCTGGAGTGGAGGCGATTTGTGGCAATTGAGGAGAAGGGGTTGTCATTAAATCAGATTCTTGGGAGATGACATCCTCCATTTGATCAGTTTCCTGGTTTGATTGTTGCAACTTAAAGTGAGCCAGCATGGATGCCAAATGATTGGATTGCCCCCTGAATTCTTCGCTGGCAGCCGCCGTTTCCTCTGAAACTGCCGCATTTTGTTGGGTCACTTCGTTTAATTGAGAAATCCCTAGATTGATTTCGTTGACACCTTTTGATTGTTCACCACTGGCACTGGTAATTTCTTCAATTAAATTATTCACTTTGGCAACTCCTGTCACAATTTGTGTCAAAGAGCTTGCCGTTTCATCAGCAATCGTGACTCCTGAATTGATTTTTTCAATGGAGTCTTCAATCATGGCAGTGGTTTCTCTGGCGGCAGTAGCACTACGCTGAGCCAGATCACGGACTTCGTCGGCAACAACAGCAAAACCTTTTCCATGCACACCTGCACGAGCGGCTTCAACGGCTGCGTTCAAGGCTAATAAATTGGTCTGGAAGGCAATGTCATCAATATTTTTAATAATCTTGGAAATGTTTTCAGAGGCTTTGTGAATGTCTCCCATTGCTGCCAGCATGCGCTGCATTTGAGTATTTCCCTGCTCTGCTTGTTGAGAAGCCTTGGCTGCCAGCTTGTGAGCTTCTGTAGCACTCTTGGCATTCAATTGAATTTGGGCATTGACCTCTTGCATGGCCGCAGAAATTTGTTCTAACGAGGCAGCTTGCTCAGAGGCTCCCTGTGCGACCAATTGGCTGGTGCTTGCAATTTGATCACTCCCTTTATCCAATTCTTCTGTTGCTCCTCTCACCTGACTGAAAATCGTATTGAGAGCAGTGACTTCTTTTTGGATTGCTGCATAAATTCCAGTGGCATTTGTTTGATTGAACACTATATCCAGATCTCCCTCGGCAACTCTTGTCGCGAGTTGCTCAATTACTACTGGATCTCCTCCCACCTGCCTAACAACTCCCCTACTCAATATGATACCTGAGAATACGCCTATTACGGCTGAAAACAGAGAAATTGTAATCAACAGCCCTATTGCATTTTCCTCATGATTCTCAACTGTAGTGAGGGATTGTGCGGTAAATTTTTCGATATGGTGAAGAAACTCCTCCAGGTGATGATCCAGTTCATCTTCTTCTTTTTCAATCTGCTCAACCAGTTTTCTGGCTGCCTCAGTCTTCCCCTGTTTGTACAATTCGATCACCTCAAACACATGATCATCATAATCAGCATGCTGTTTTTCAATGACTTTGAGTTCCTGGAGTATATTTTGAAACTCTTTTCGTGAGGCTGCCGAGTATGCATGCTCTATGGCATGCTCTGCCATTTCTTCGCCTTCCTTGATTTCTTGATCAACCTGTTTTGCTAAATGCCGAAATGCAGCTTCGAGCTGAGAAAATCGCTCTCTCTCCTTTTCACTGGTGCCTACAAACCGTACCATTCTTTCAAATGTAATAGCCTGTTCCAACTGATGCAGCGTGATCTTGGTGATTATTTGCGTTAATGGCATGTCCTCTTCAGCAATTTCTTTGATCTCATCTGCTATATTGGACATTTGATACAAAGCAATTCCTACGGTGATTCCCATTAACGCAAGAAGTGTCCCTATCAAAAGGAATAGCTGAGTTTTTAATCTTAAACTTTGGATGCCCATGGTTTTTCTCCTTGAGATTTAGCTGCTGACGATTTTGTTATTTATATTCTCTTTAGCAAGATTACGAATGGCTTTAATAAATATGCTTATTCATTATCATTAATACTGAAATTTAGAGGATTGACAAGGTTTATTTATATAAAATTAACGGTTAGGTAGCAGGGGATGACTATTTTAATTCAGTATCACTTTGATACTTTTTCGTAAATAAGAACTACTGCAGGCTTTCCCAGATTTCTTGAGCAACAGGACCGACATCGAAGTTTGTTTTCCGCAATAAGTATGTTTCAATACTAATTTCTTTTAGTGTTTTGATCTGAAGTGGAACCAGACTGCCTGCGTGCAGATCTTTCTGAATCATATGCAGAGGCATGATCCCCCATCCTAGTGAGGATAATAACATTTGCTTCTTAACATAATAATCACTAACTGTCCAGTATTCGCCTTTCACTTTTCCTTGGTCAAGAAATTGTGCGGAATCGTCGGTACTTTCTCCTACAATAATACGAATAAATTTCGAAAGTTCCTCATAATCCAATTCGTGTTTGTATTCTGCCAGGGGAAATGCCGGTGCAGCTACTGGAAGAAATTGGATTGTACTCCAGTTGATGGCTTCTAAATTGGGATCAGGAGTCTTCAATTCAGTTACTGCTAAATCTGCTTCCCCTGTATACAAACGTTCCAATGCTCCAGCTCCATATTCAATTTTTAGATTCAACTTGGTATGAGGGTGACTGTGCTGAAAAAGATGGATAATGGTCATCACTGAAATCAAAGGACAGATAGCATTAACAACAATGTTAATTTTTGCTTCATGTCCTAAAGCAAGATGTTCACTAAGAACTGAAAGATTATCGACCTGTTCAAGGACTCTTTGTGATTTTTCATAAAATGCCTTCCCTTTGCTGGTTAGTTCAGGTCGATAAGTATCTCTGGAAAAAAGTTCAAAGCCAATTTCTTCTTCCAGGTTCTTTATTGAAATACTGAGTGCAGGTCTACTTTTGTACAGTTTTTCAGAAGCTGCTTGAAAACTCCCTGTTTCTGCAACAGCAATCAATGATTTGAGTTGTTCTAGTGTCATCTCTCATTTATGGTAAAAAATGTTTACTATAAGTTTTATAAGAGGGTATTATTAATTTAATGTCAAGGCTATAATCATTATTATAGTAAAAATTATTTACTATATTGTTGAAAAAATAGTACTTTTTATATACGAAATTCAATGATAGATTTTACTCAACACATTTCGAAACTTGGTTAGAAAAAATTGTTTCACATCTATCCTTTGAGGTTATTTATGAAAAAACAAGTGCTCCATCTCAATTTAATCCTGAGCATTTTATTCACAGGAGTATTGGTTTTTACCGGCTGTGCCAGTGAAGAAACTGATTCTTATTCAGCAGAAAGAGAATCATCAGCATATTTTTCTTTTAACGGAAATGCCAATGATCTGAGTGAAGTTGAGAATGATGGTTTGGTGTCAGGAGCAACACCAATCAGTGATCGAAATAACGTGGAACAACAGGCTTACCAATTTGATGGAGTGGATGATCAGATCAAAGGAACCTGGAATCAGCCTTTTAGTTCTGAATTGACGATGACGGCCTGGTTTCAGTCTCCTGGTGGTGGCAAAGGGAACCCCCGCATTGTGGAAATGTCTGATACTTCCGGACACTATCAACACAGTTCAGCCATCGCTTATGGCCGGGACGGATCATTGCGAGCCTGGACTGCCTGTGCCATAACTGGAAAACGGATCGCTTCTGTTGACTACTCTCAAATTAATTACAATGACAACCAATGGCATCATGTGGTTTATACCTATGATGGCTCTTATGGCAAACTGTATGTTGATGGAGAACTCAAAATCATTTCTAATCTGGAAACATGCTCAGATCTGTATGATGGGGAAACTTTTGTCATTGGTTCCTACTACCCCAATACAAACCATACATTCCTAGGAAAGATCGATGATGTGAAAATCTATGACCGGTTTATGACAGCCGAGGAAATTGGTATTATTTTTAGTTCACAAATGTCTATACAGAGTGTTGAGGCAGGACTGGATGTATCGATCTCCCCGGAAGAGATAGAATAGAGTTGAAACACCCACAAAATCTAATTGATAAGGAGATAAAAAATGCACCTCACTCATTACGAACAAGATAATGTTTATGTCGTGTCTTTGCAGGGAGATTTAACCAGTAGTAGCGTTTTTACCTGTAATCAATACCTAGAGCCAATTTTGGAAAATATGAAACGTAAAAATGGAATCATTCTTGATTTAAAAGGAGTTTCGACAATTGACTCTTTGGGGGTTGGATTTATTTGCGGCAAATTGGCCAGGTTGAAAAGACAAAAGAAAAAGTTGGTATTGTGCCATGTCAGCAGTTCTTTGCATGAAGTTTTTGTTCTCACTCGATTGGACAGTCTGCTCACATTTTACTCCACTTCTATGGAAGCACTTCATTTTTTAGGCGACCAACCCAAGAAAAAAGCGCCAAAAATTTTTGATACTCCACGTCAGAAAGAGGAGCCAAAAAATTTTATACAGCTGGCACAAAAAAAATATTAACAAAAAAATGCAGGGAGACTGTTTCATGGATCTGGCAGCAAGAATCTTGTACTTATCCTGATAGTGTTTTTTTATAGTTTGTTTATTGAGTTGTTGACATTCTTTGGCTCGTGACCTACTGTCGATGTGAGTGGAAGGCTTTGAAAAAATGATTTTAAAATCTATTTAATCCGCGTTAATCTGCATCTCAAAATTGTATGAAGTCTTGAAGAGTCAAAAGTATGAATTAAAATAAAGACATAACATGAAAGATCAACACTATCTAATCACATCTGCCAATGTAAAAATGCCATGTCTCATTTATGGGACAGCCTGGAAAAAAGAGCGTACTGCTGACCTGGTAGTCCAAGCCGTCCAGGCAGGATTTCGGGGAATTGATACCGCCTGTCAACCGAAACACTACAACGAACCTCTCGTTGGAGAGGCGCTCCAACGGCTGAAAGCTCACGGTATAGAACGGGAAGCCTTGTTTCTACAGACCAAATTCACACCACTTCCCGGTCAAGATCCACAACAAGTGCCCTACGATAAGAAGGCTCCTCTTGAGTTACAGGTCGAACAGTCCTTTGAAGCATCGAAAAAAAACCTGCAAACTGAATATTTGGATTCTCTGGTGCTCCATTCACCTATAACTCCCCATGCGCTCTTGATGAAAGCTTGGAGTACCATGGAAAAGATTCAAAAAAGGGGGGGAGTTCGTCAATTGGGAATCAGTAATTGTTACGATACCAAAGTGATTCGAACGCTTTACATGGATTCCAGTGTCAAACCTGCAATTGTCCAAAACCGTTTTTATCAGAAAACGAGTTATGATGCCGATTTGCGTAATTGGTGCGCCAATCATGGGGTGACTTACCAGAGTTTTTGGACTCTTACCGCAAATTCTCATATCCTCGCTAGCAATACTATCCAGAGTATTGCTCAAAAGCTGAGTAAAACTCAGGCACAAATCTTTTTTCGATATCTCACCCAAATAGGCATTGTTCCACTCACCGGCACATGCTCAGAGCAACACATGAATGAAGACCTCAGCATCTTTGATTTTGAGTTGTCCGCTGAAGACACCAATAATATCAGTGCTCTACTAAAGATTCCATGACAATCCTCAAAAAACATTGGATTGTCGAAAGAACCTTTGCTTGGTTAGAAGGTCGTTTGGCCCTATCGCTTTTCAAATAGAATCGGTGATGGTTTGTTCTTCTGTTAGGTTTGCTTTAACAATTTCCTCAGCTTCTCTTTTAGGGAAACCACTTTTTTTTACTCTAATCTTGTGGTAAGAATATCCCAACGCAAAAATTTAATCAATCGTAAGCTTCGTTGAGGGATTCGGATATGATTAGTTTACCAATAACCTTGATTAGTCGATTTATTTTCAGCATCGCTATTATTGGCTTCGTCATAAACGTCACCTCGATAATTTGGGCGCAACAAGATCCATTAGAAATCGCTTATGCCGGGCCATCGACTAGCGTACATGTGATCCAAAGTGTCAAAATGGCATTTGAGGAAGTCAATGAACAAGGAGGGATTGAGGGCCGAAAACTGGTCTTGAACCAATTTATTGAGCAAAATGATAAGGATCGTGCGCTCTCCAATGCGCAGGTTTTGGCGAATGGTAAAAACTTAGCCGTCATTGGCCATAATTATAGTTCCATCTCCTTTCCTGTTGGAAAAGTGTATGCAGCGAAAGGCATTCCGGCGATTACTCCCACATCCACCAGCGTGAAAGTGACCATTGACAATGACTGGTACTTTCGAACCGTTTTTAACGACCGTCTTCCCGCACGTTTTGGAGCTTTGTATGCCAAAGATGTTTTCCAGGAGGATACTGTATCGATTATTTCGGATAATGAACTGTTTGGAAAATTTCTTGGAGATGAATTCTTAAAAAATACTCAAAGCATGGGGCTGCAGATCGCCTATCATCATGTATTTGATTACAAGGCCCCGAACAGGAAGGCTCAATTTGATCGGATTATCAAAGACCTCCTACAATTGCCGAAGCAAGGAATCATTTTCTTAGGAATGTATTCCCTGGACGCAGCTCAGTTGGTCATGCATATACGCGATGCCGGACTTTCAAACATTATCATGGGAGGGGACACCCTGGTGGTGGAGGCTTTTATCGGAGAAATTCGTAAGTTAGCTCCTCAACAAATTTGGTCCTACTCCCGAAATGTTTATGGCACCTCGCCTTTCATTTTTGAGTCTGCCAGTCATCTCGCACATCAGTATCGAGAGAATTATCGAAAGAAATTCGAACCGGAGCCAGACTGGGCGGCGGTCTATGCTTACGATGCCGCGCTCGTTATTATAGAAGCAATTCGACGTTCGGGTATTGCCAAAGCGGAAAATCTCTCGATTGCTGAAGCGAGGAAAAAGCTGCGTGATACTATTGCGTCATTCGACAGCACGTCCAATGCAGTCATGGGAGTGACCGGCCCCAATTATTTTGATGAGGTCGGCGATGCCCCCAAACCCGTGGCGATGGGATTCTATCGAGGGGCTGATTTTGTTCCTGCTTTGATTCAATTTCTTCTAATTCCACGACCAGAAACCGTTGTGGATCTAAAGGACAAAATTGAGCAAGGGCAGATTGTACAGATCGATGATCTCTATTTTTTCAAAACCAATGTGGTTTATTCGGGAATCCAACTCAAAAAAATCAAACATATTGACTATACGAACAAGACCTTCCAGGCTGAATTTTTACTATGGTTTCGGTCCCAGGAAAGGATGGATCACAACGATATTCTGTTCACTGACCTGATCGAAATGGTGAGTTTCGAGCCGATACAACAGGAAAGTTACGGATTGAATCACTATCAGTTGTTTCAGGTCAACGGTATCTTTCAAGGACGCAACAACAATCCCGATAAATTGGGACGTTTCTTGTTTGAGCTTCGTTTCCGACACGCACGTTATCCACGTGAGCAGATTCTATTCATTCCCGATAGCGTGGGAATGGGAACGAACAATCCTCAAAGCCTGTTGCGAGAAGTTCAAAAAAAACAAGTGTTACCAGCCAATCAAAAGCGGACCATTGACTCGATTAATGTATATGAAAATAGTGTGATAGAATCCTCGTTAGGTAGCATCCGAACAATATTTCCCTCCATTGAATATTCAGAGTTTCGGTACAATTTTCGCCTCACCAGAAAGGGGGTGGGGTTTATTTTCGAAAACCAGTGGTATCTTCTCATCTTTTATCTAGTTTTGAATACTGTCGGGACCTTGTTCGGTGTATTCTTGTTTTTTAGGGCTTTAGATTTTCTATCAAAAAAGACAAAAACCGATTTTGATGACAAATTGGTGGCGATTCTTCACGTACCTATGTACATTTTGGTGTTCTTAGTGGGATTGACGATCATTCACCAAGATATGGTGGAATTGATGAGTGAGTCGAGTAATGAATTATTTGCCCAAATTTTGGAGTTCTTGATTGTTTTAACCATTATAATCGGTGGCTTCTATCGTATCGGTGATTTATGTCGTGAATATTTTGTCAAATGGGCCGAAAGTACAGACACCGAATTGGATGACATGGTGGCTCCCTATGTGGACAAAGTGATCAAAGGAGTGTGCTTGATTTTGATCTTTATGAAAGCAGGGGAACTCTTTTTTGGTTTGTCGGCTACTGCCTTTTTGGGAGTGTTGGGAGGATTCAGTTTGGCAGCCGGTTTATTGTTTCGAGATTTCTTTTCGGAGATCATTGCTTGCATTCATCTGTATTTAGACAATCCCTTTAAAGAAGGCGACAAAGTGGCGATTGATGGTGGTCCCAAAGGAATTGTGCTGAATATTGGATTGCGGTCAACCACGTTACGATGTCTCTCGGGACAGATCGTTCAAATGCCCAATTCTAGAGTGATGGGGACAAAGATCGAAAACTTCTCCCGAGCCGAGAGTTTAAAAACAGTCTACAACATCAAAATCAATCGGATTTCTAGTGATTTGGTTCAAGTATTGGTGGAAGGCTTTCGGAAGATCTTAGCTCAGAATCCGGGAGTCATTCCTGAGTCCACGCATGTCAGTTTTGCTGGATTTGATGAGGGAGGACGCGTGATCCAAATCCTTTTCAATTCTTCCCCTGATTGGGAAAAAACACAGTTCATTGCCGAACAAATTAATCTCCAAATCTTGCAATTGTTGGAGAAGCATCAGGTTTCGTTGATGGAATACGAATTCCTTTATATGGACCCTCAACAAGGTTCTCAAGCCAAGTCCATGCAATCGACAATGCCTTTACCAACAGCAAAAACCTCTCTTTCTTCGTGATCAAATTTATACTTGAGCTCTTCCTATCGATATATTCGGTTCTGTGTCGCTGTTGGGACTACCCTCCCCTTGAAGTGGTCAAGTACAAGAGATCACGGACTATGACTTGCTGGAAACCCTCTAAAGAGGAAGAAAAGCAAATTCTGGATCAGAGGAGAAGACCTCAATGAATCCGTGACTACAACGATTTCATGCCAATTGATAGATATTTGCGGGTTCGACGCGGCCTTTCACTGGAGTTTTTCCAAGGGGAACCATCCCTTCAATTTGCTGGCCAATGGAGTGTAAAATTTCTTCGGTGACCAGGAATTGAGAATCAAACTGTTTGTTGAGTTGCTCCACTCGGGAGGCCAGATTAACCGTATCCCCAATGACGGTATATTCTTTACGCAGAGGAGAACCGATATTCCCTGTAATCGCATTGCCGACATGCAGACCAATACCAATTCGTGTGGGAGGAATCTTGCCTGAGGCAACGAGTTCTTTGGTTTTCTCAATCATCTCCATACCAGCCTGAACAGCATGTAGACTATCATTTTCATTGGAAAGGGGAGCCCCGAAAATGGCCATGAATCCATCTCCAAGGAATTTGTTGATAATGCCGTGGTGGCGATTCACAACCTCAATCATGGCCTCAAAAAAGACATTCAGAAAATTGACAACCTCTTCAGGGGTTTTATTTTCCGAAAATTTGGTAAACTGCCTGATATCCAAAAACATGACACAGACATTGCGTTCTTCCGAATCGATTTCAGCCTTTTGTGCCAATAATTTATTGACGACGGCAGGAGATACGTGCTGACCAAACGTATTGAGCACTCTATTTTTTTCTTCCACTATTTTAAAGGATTGACGAATGCGTTTGCGTATTTCCAGGGTGACGATTCCAATCATGACCCCACCAATTAATAAGATCAGTGCTCTGTCTACATGATACCCCATGGAGTAGATGATACTGGAGGAAGACGAAGGGCTCATTTCTAGCCAATACCATGACAAAGCGACATATTCTAACGCGGCAACAGCCCCTGTGAATACTGATAACTTAAAATCCAGTCGCAAGGCTCCTAGAATGATAAATACAAAATAGATAAAACTTCCTGGGCCCAGCAAAGCCCCTACAGGATCAACAACGTGAGCCATTAAATATATGCCAATGGTGGGAATAGTGATTTCTTCTAACGCATTTCCATAGCGCATCAAAGGAACCCATTTTTCTTTACGGATTGCCATTTGAACAAAATAGTTGGCAATCAACTCGTATGCGATGATTCCGGCAAAAAAGATTCCAACCCATTGTATGGGCAGATTTCCCTCAAACATCTCTTCAAACTGTTCTGGAAAAATAAAAATAAACAGCAAGAAGAGCACAAACACACTACTGAATAAAATGATCAATACCTTACTTCGTAACTTTTCACTCAACAAGAGTTGTTGGGAAAAATGGCGGCTGAATTCGGCCTCTTCATCGTTGGTGGTATCGTTTTTCAGATGAAGTCTGGATAATATCTGCATATGTCCTTCCAGTCTATTTTTGGTGACTCTTTATGGGGAAATAAGCTAATAGTCCTTTTATGATCAAAGATTAATGGGAAGCTTACAATAAGTCAATCATGTCTTTAGCACCACTAATCAGAAATAAGTACTCAAATTTTCATTGTTGCAGTCTTACTCTTAATCCTAATCTTAATTTTAGGGATATTAGGATGAAGAGCAGGATTAGGATCAAGAATTTGTGTACTTCACTGTCAATACACGTATTTATTCAATACAATGGTAACATTCACAGCATGGGTTACAGTTGCATTGTGTACACACCCGTGTTATCGTCCATATATACATCAATTCACCATAGGATTAGAATCTATTTGGAAAAGATAGTTCGTGGCGAAAAATCGATCTCGTTGAGCGGATTTTTGAGAAAATTTAAGGCGAATAGTCAGCCTATTTAACGGTTTTTAGAGAGGTTGTTATGGAAGTTTTCAATGTCCGCCAAACTAGAGAAAATTTGTCGAAGATCTTCAAATCGGGTAAGATTGTTGAAGTCAAGCACCCGACTCATCCAGTGATGATTGTTCCCAAAGATCAATTTCAAGCGATGCAAGATGAGTTGATGATGCTTCAGATGGATATAGCAGAGGCAAATTCAAAAAGGAAGTATACCACAGAAGAAGTCGAGGCTATGATTGCCAGGATTAAGGAACAAAAGCATGGCTGACTGGTTCGATGTGGCCATTGAAACGCTGCTGGAATTAGTAGAAACAAATCCAAAGCTTGAAAGAGATATTCGGTTAGCAGTGAAAAGGATCGAACGCAATCCATCTATGGGTCGGTATGTATGTAATATGAGATATATTTACACAGATCCTGATCTTCGATTTTGGCTTGGGTATAATTTTCACCCTCAGGGAAAACAGATTGAAATTGTGGTCATTAATGTACTGAAGCCGGGTGAATGAAAAATGGGTTGTTGTTGGAATAATCTTAATGTTTGATGAGCCTTCAGCAACTTTCCAACCTCTATTATAGAAAAAGAGTAGAAGAGAATACAGGTAGGTTCGGTTCAAGCAATCATAACAGGAAGGGCTTTTACTTGTTAAAGGGTAAGGAGCCTGTTGAGAACAAAATCTTCTCAAATTGGATGCAACTATGGAAGTTTCGCCACGTGATCAAAACAAATCTTTCAAACAGAAGCAATCATGGCTCTTTAAAGAAAATTGGGAGAGCATCGAAATCAGTCAGGGATTGGGCAAGATTAAGCGCAAAGCACGATTCATAGCGTCTTTAACGACAGGAATTCCACAGTGGACCAATGAAATCCAAAAAAGGAGTGACGAGTTACAATATGCGAGCAAGCTGGGAAGAAAAGCATTTTCGAAAATCGTCAAATTGTCAGATCGTGTGACTGGGAGAGAAATCGGCATGGCCCATATGACACCTAAAGTGGTGAATTACATTGAGCAGCTGAAAAAGAATCCTTTGGCCTACAATACTCGTATCTTACTCTTGCATACTTTGTTGGAAAATGAGAATGAGTATTCACTCACAACCTACCGAAACATCTATTTACAGGCTTGTACGGTCCAATGTTTGGGATATTGGTCCAGCCTCGGTCTATTGCTCACCCTTAAGGCACAAAAGCTCTATGTTGAAAAGTTGATCCTCGAATGTAGAAACACCAAGGATGCTTTGCAGAAACACTTGGCCTTGCCAAAATATCGCAGTTCTTATGCACAACAAAACAATAAAATCAGAGAGCTCATTCATGAGTTTGATGTGAATGAAATGCTCCTGACACGCTATTTAGAATTAACCTTGAAAAATCTGAGGGAGGATGATGGGTGGAGAAAAAAATTCAAATCCAGTGTTTCTGTGTCCATCAAAGGGTTAACCGAATTGGGACAAGAATTATCAGGAAGAATGCTTCCCTTACCCTCTCACGAACTGAAGAGAAAACAAGAGCAACTTTTTTTGGTAGTCGATATGATCACACTTTTGCTGCGTCATATCCCCGTGTTGCTACCCACTGCAGAAAAGATTGTAAACACCTATCAGATTGAGATTGAAGAATACGAACGAGGTGCGTTTTTAAATGCAAGAATTCTCAAAACCCAGCTTCTGCTAAACTTTTTCAAATTGAATCCTCCTTATAGCATGGATGAAAGAGCCCAACAAAAGATAAAACGAGAACTGCACACCCTTTTCCTCAAAACATTTGATTCCTATCAACAGTCCTTGGAAAAACTGCCAGAGTTGCCACAAGCAGATACTGAGCAGGAGATGTTGTATGACTATTGCTACCTCCTCAGTTTTTATTATAATCAGGCCCAACAAAATAAACTGATGAAACAAACAGAACAAAGCTATCAATGGTTTTTCAGACGCTATCAAAAAGGGTTCATTCAGATGAAACGAATGATTCCACGCTTGCCAAAAAAGAAACAGCTTAAATTTAAGTTGCTCAACAATCATTTAAGAAATGATCTACAAATCATCGAGAAACAGTTACCAGGAAAAACATCACTGATTGTGTTGAAAGGCAGGACCATGAAAGCAACAGCACCTATGCCTATCAACTATCCAACAGGTTTGGTATTGAACAATGGTTGTATTAGATATGACTTGCCGCAATAAATGTAATTTTTGATATAGGTGTCCAGATAAATTCATCTCTCGCCTCTCAAATTTTGTTTCCAACAACTCCAGTTGCAGGCTGGAACAAATGGTACAACAAAGATAAGCTTATTTGGAAAAAACTTTTCTTATAATATCGTGGCTAAGAACCTGTTAGAGAATTCGTTTTTTTACGATTTGTCATTCTGAGCATAGCGAAGAATCTATCATATATC
>JANQHV010000171.1 GCA_028282505.1 SAR324 cluster bacterium
CACCTGCAGAAAAATCGTCACTTGTGCTCTCTTCCACAATTCCTGCCGCATCTATCCCAGGAGTGTGTGGATAGTTGCGAGTTACGCCTTTGTTACCTGAGGCAGACAGGGCATCTTTGTAATTTAAAGAAGAATACTGTACCCGTATCAGGACATCCCCCTCTGGTAAATCAACAACCGTTCTGGTTTTGATACTTCTAACAAATTTTTTTGCTTCGACTTCCTCCACGACGATGGCCTGAAATTCTTTTTGTGACATGATGCTCTCCTTTTTTAGATGATTGAAGTAAAATTTATGGCTTTGGCCAGAACTGTAAACATTGTTTGAGAAAAAAATCTAGAGGTTCCGAAGATTGACAAAGTTTAGCACGAAGTACCGCTCCTTCCCAGCCTGTAACAAAAAACCAGGCAAGTGCAGAAGGATCTGCTTGATTGCTCAGTTCTTTGGCTTGAATGGCATCTGAAAAACAATCGGCAAAGGCATTTTGCCAATCTTCAAAAAGTTTCTCAATTCGATTACGATAATTTTGATTGAGACTGCCCATCTCTTGTCCTAAATTTCCGGCCAGACATCCACGTGTAAATCCATGACGTTCCATCCCTTCCTTCCCCTTCTCCACAAAAGCTTCAATGCGAGATAAAGGAGATAAATTTTTTTGCCCTAAGGTTTGTTGTAAACGTTTTTGAAAATACAAATCATAGGCATCAATCACCTGCAATCCAAAGTCTTCTTTACTCTTGAAATAGTGATAAAATGATCCTTTGGGAACGCCTGCAGAAGAGAGAATTTCTTCCAAACCAATGGCAAAAAAACCTTTCAGCGTTAGGATTTCCACTCCTACTTTTAATAGTTTTTCCCTTGTATCTTTAGCAGACAGTCCACTTTTTGGAGGACGTCCTGGCCGTTTCTTTATTTTTGAGTCCATAGTTTTTAAAATAGACCGGTCGTCTATAAATATCAAGTATTTTTTATAACCTGTTTGGACTAGCGGGAGCATTTGAACAGAAACCTACTCACGTAAATCCGATTGCTCGTTAGCAAGAGGCAAGGTCACTAAAAGACCTTTTTCATTCATGAATTCTAAAGGGGGAGAATACAAAGGATGTGGTATTCCATGAGCAAAACACCACTCGGTGGGGTCAATCAGTAAAGTTTCATCTCCAAACTTGACAGGAATCTTTTCACGTCGCTTAAGTAGTTTGATTGGATTAAATTGGACATTTAAAATTTCTTTCTCTGTTCTTATCAACAGTTGATTTTCCACATCTGAAGAACTCAATGCGATAGGTTTGAAGGGAATGGCAAGTGAGCCTACTGGATTGAAGTGTTTCATATCAATAAAATCAATTACATCTGAATGTTCATTGGCTAAAGCGAAAAATTCTCCTTCTTTTGAAAATGCTAAAAACCGTGGAGCTTGTTCAGCCACAATGATTTTTTTCAATCTGAGTGTTGCCAAAGCATAGATCTGAACCGCTCTAGCAGCATTAGATGTCAGGATAACTAAATACTTGTGTTTAGGATCAAAAGCAAAATTATGAATCAAATCCCCCACCTTGACTTCCCCTAAATTTTTTCCAGATTGGTCTACAATTGAAATATTTCTCTTACCTTTATCAAGTCGAAAATATACTGGTATTCGGTTATCTTGTGCCCTGAGATCCATTCTAATGTGATATTCAAAATCAAGATTTGTAGAAACCTTACTATTATTCTCCCACATAAAACAATAGAATCGCGTCGATTTGGGGTTGAACACGCTAGAGACAGAGGCAATCACTCGTTCAGAAACAGGATATTTGATTTGTTCTCCCAAATGATAATGAATGTTAAAAGAAATCGCTTGGTTAGCCTTGAATGAGTAATCTACCAGTTGTTTATTATTCAATGAAAAACATTTCTCGTATATTTCCGTCGGATCGATTGTAATTGTGATTTGATCATTGTCTTTTTGAAACAAAGATAATCCTGTTACTGACTCTATCCAATGGAGTAAATGGGCTTCCTGTCCGTGTGAAAATTTTGAGCAGATAACGATTGAACAAATCAAGGTGATTGTAAATTTAGTGTAATTATTCATCTTTTACTTCAGAAGTATTACAGTCGTAGAGCAATAAGCAGTAGGGATATCGCCGTAATCCAAGAACCTACAACACGAATCACTATTCTCTGCCAAAGATGTTTAATTTCAATTGATCCTTTAAGTTTTAAGACATCAGCAACTCTTAACGAACTTATAACGATGACAGAAATCAGAATTGCTGAACAAAATAAAATCGCATATTGCTCAGGATTGGAATCAAGTCCTAGCGAGAAACCACTCACAAAAGCAAACACGCCTGTTAAAAAGACAGGTACATTAAAATCCGTGGCTACAACTCCCCCTATAATAATGGCATTCAAATAAATCACGGTTGATGAAAATGGAGGTATCCCTATTTGTTTGCAGATAATACCGATCACTACTCCCATAGTGAGGGAGATTCCTCCCCATCGAAAATGTTGCTGATTTCTCAGCAACATTAATAAAATGAAAGCTGCTATGACAAGGAAATGAGAATAGGGAAAGAATTCATTCAATAAGTTGTGATGGTCTTCAATTCCGTGAGAACCTGAATGTGAATAAATATCTGTTGCCCAGCATACGAAAAATAATGTCCATCCTTTTTTCAAGGTTGTCATAACAGACCAGTCAGAAATCCCACCCCTGCTATAGCAATGGCTCCTCCACTAACTCTTACAACTAATTGACCCGTAGGCCATTTAACTAAAGCTCCAAAAGCAATTCCAAACAGATGTAAAAGCCCCGTTGAGAGAACAAAGCCCACACTGTAAGCAAGTGGATTGGCAGCTTGGGGAAGTTCTGTGCCGTGAGCATGTCCATGAAATATTGCAAAAAAACCAACGATGAGGGTAGCAATCCAGAGAGGAAAGCGTGCGGCTGCGGCAACAACTCCCCCTAAAATGATTGCCGATACTGCAATTCCTGTTTCAACGGCTGGTATGGGGAAGCTTAAAACTCCCAATACACCTCCAAATGCCATTACCAAAGGAAATACAATGGGGAGTTTCCAAATGGCAGGTTTTCCCAGAAAAGCCCCCCACATTCCAACCGCTACCATTGCCACAACATGGTCCCAACCAAAAATTGGATGGGTGAATCCGCTAATAAAACCATCAATATGACCTTGACCTGTATGAGCAAAAGCAATTGTCCACATACCGAACAAAAACACGATGACTAAACCTGTAAACTTATTAAACATGGCACTCTCCTATGCTTGAGAAACAACTGTGTTTGAATTTTTAAAATTTTCGACCAGCCGTAGCTGCCGTCAACTTACTGTATAAGTTCCTTCTTCCCACTCCTCTTCGACCAAAGTATTGCGAATGCTGTCTCGAATCGCCTCTGAACGATTCTGATACCCTTTTCGAGCAATCAAATCGTCAAATTGATTGAGAAGCTGTGTTAAAAATATTGATCCTACTGCAAATCCGTCAAAACGGCTCATTTTTTGGGAAATTTTTGTTAAATATTCCCGATATTCGCCTCAAATT
>JANQHV010000192.1 GCA_028282505.1 SAR324 cluster bacterium
AAATTTATGAATTGATTCAAATGTAAGCAGGGAAGGGACACATGGCAGACGAAGATATGGATATGGAAGGTTTGGATGATTTCGGTTCAGACGATTTCGGAGACCAGCTAGACGACTTCATGGATGGGGACGCAGGCGATGGTGCTGTTGATGGTGACAGCGAACTGGACTCGTTCTTTGAAGATCTCTCCACGATTGATGATTTGGAAGTAAAGGAGGATGAACCAGAGGAGGAGCCTGAAGAAGAACCTGAATTGGATGAACCAGAGGAGGAGCCTGAAGAAGAACCCGAAGAAGAGCCTGCTGAGAAGAAACCCATCTTGATCCCTGCGATTATTGCGGCTGTTGTCGGTATGGTACTCGGTGCGATTACCATTGCTGTGTGGTGGTTTTTAGCAAGGCCGGAAGAACTACCACCTCCTCCGCCAACGACAATGCCTCCTGTGACAACAGTCCCAATGACGACAATGCCTCCTGTGACCATCATTGTGACAACGACCACCACATTGCCGCCTCCAAAACCACCGCCGCCTCCAAAAGAGCTGGTTTATTATGTGCAAGTGGCTAACTGTATTTACAAAGAGTGTGTGGATGATTTTAGATTCTTATTGAAGCGTTATGGTTACCAAAGTAAAATTGTGGTCCAGGAAGAAAAAACTCCCATGACCGAAGTCATTTCTCGTCAGGTTGTTGGAGAAGAAGAAGCAGCCCGATGGGTGAATCGCATCAATCAGGAAAATCAATTGCCAGGCGAAGCACATCGTAAACGGGCAGGCAGCCAGTATCGAGTTTCTTTGGGATTGTTTCCTGATTTGGATACAGCCGCACGGGTGAAAGTGTACCTGAACCAACTCTATGCCAAACAGTTGGTATTTGAAGCAAAACGTGCAGAACAAGTAATACGGTACTCCAAAATGAGATCTGGAGGTTTTAAAAACCGTCAGGAAGCGGTTCAATTGCAACGAATTTTGCTGAAAAAAGATAAGAATTTTCGTGGGGCCTTTGTTGTTGGTGTGGAAGAGTAGGATCTCCATTGCTTGCAGGAACCTATCTTGCATTTCTTAAAGGCAAATTCATTTCAATTTGCCTAAGGAATTCAAAATGACCTACCCCAAAAAAAGATACAGCGTTGTTGCTGTGATACTCTTCTTTGCGACCACCGTCGCAATCGTTTTGCTGCTTGGATGTTCTGGAGGGAAACCCGGGCAGCAAAACGAGTTTGCTGTGTGGGATGATCGCATCAAATTCTCCAGAAAAGCATGGGATCCTCTCAAACGTTCCAAATCCAAGTATATCCTCTGGGAAAAGTGTGCGACCCAAGAAAGTTGTATTTTTTTGAATGAGTTTGGCCCCAATCAATACAGGGAACCTTTCAGGATAGAGAATCTGGAAAGGTGCTATGGTGACGATTGTGAAAAACTGGAACAATACGGACGCACTCCTCACTATCAGCCTCCAGAAGGAGCATTTACCTTTGGAGAACGTTGTATTGGCAAAGAATGTGAGCGGTTCACCGACTATGGTCCTAACTCGGTTTTGGCACCACGAGAAAATCCTTTAGCACCTCGCTGTGTGAGAGATGAATGTGATCGCCTGGAAAAATTTGGAGGCAACGGCATCATTCCTTATACAGAACGTAAAAGATGAGAGAATGACTTAGCCACGAAATGACACTAAACAACACAAAATGAACATGATCATAAGAGTGGTCACTTTTTGTTATTCTCAATAAGATCACTCGAACAATCTCTGAAATTTAAGAGTATTGAGCACTTGTGTGTACAAGGTAAATTTCGAATTGGCAAAATTGATGCGAGTATCGAAGACTTGTAATCTTTTATTGCTAAATGCGACAAAAACACTTTCGGGTGCACTGTTTTTCAAATATTGATTGATCAAGCTTTCACCAAGATCATTAAAAACAAGCAAATCAACATTCTTTATGTCTTCATAGTCATTAATAACTTTAGATTGGAGTTGTTGAAAACCAAAACTTCCAAATAATTCTCTTAAATCATTTGATGCGCTTTCAGTTAAACTGAGTAGTCCAATTTTGTCGTCTTGCTTGATACGATTTTCTAACTCTTGAGATTTAATAAGAGCAATAATTTTGGTTTCATTTTCTTCAACAACATTAGCTATCCGACGGGTAATCTCTTTATGAGTCCATCTGAAAATCGAAAATATTATTGGTACTAAACTTAGGATCGTCACAGAACCTATCGAGAGAATCAGATCATATTGATCTTTCAGTTTTTTAATATCTTCTTCTAATTGATCTTTTGATCTTTTAATCTCTCCTTCAAGGTCATTTTTTGTACTCTTTATTTCATCCTGGAGTGTATTTCTTTTCTCAAATAATTCTTGATTAATCTGCTGTTTCAGTTCGGCTAATCCTAATTGAATCATGCGATCACTTTGATTTTGTTCCAGTGTTGTGATTCGCTTTTCTAAGACAGAAAAATCATCTGTGGCCTGTGCATGAATTGCTGAAAAACAGAGAAAAATGAAAGTGATGGTCAAATTGATTATTTTCATGATTTGCCCTAAATATCAAACAGTGACAGCGTTTATTAAACTTTGTACTGAACCTAGAAAACATACTCTTGCAAAGATTGCTCACGTAACATCAGGTGTTAACTTTCGGAATACTTCTTAATTCCACAAGAATTTTTTTAAATTTAGTGTTTTTTCGTGTCATTTCGTGGCTAAACTAAATTCTAATAAGGATTGTAAAACCCATAATTTTTGTTTTCGCGATCATCCCATTTCATAAAAGGTTCAAGAGAGTCAAATGTCTCCTGGGGAAGATATTGGGCGAGTTCGTGACGGCGAGCAACTCTCTCTGCTTCATTGAGCGTTTGCAACCCTGCATTGATTTGTTGGTAGCGTTGCGTGGGATTGAATTCTTTCCAGCCAATCAACTCTATTTTACAGGAACCCCAGCCATAGGATTTACCAGTCCCCAGGTGATGGGCCCAACCGGACCTTAAGAGGATCGATTCGAGAAGAACAGCCAGTTCTACTTCTTCCAGATTCGTGTATTTAAGAGTAAACTCGAAAGTATTCCCCGGGGCTAAAGGTTCTGCCGCAATGGGGCGTTGTCCTGTTCGTCCTGCGTCTTTGGGCACACTGACTGTTTTTTCAGGGGCAGACCAGTGGTAATACAGCTTGCGACCTGCCAGGCAATCTTTGGGCAGATAATCCATGTATTTATCACTATTGGGGCGGGCTTTGGGGCGTGGTTGTCCCTGGACAGGAATGGCTTTGTGTTTTTCATACCGAGGTTCCCCCTGGAGGATTCCATCACCAATATTGATCCGCCCTTTCCAGGAGTCTGTGCGACTCATGAAACCAAACAAGCGACAGGCAGGGCAAAGTTTCTCAATGTCCTCACAGCGTTTGATTCCAATTTCGTTGGAACGGAGTGGTTCGTGCTGTTGAGGGTCAAGTCCGGTCTGCCTGTAAAAATCGCTGATCATCCAGAGACAAGAGTGGGTCACTAACTCATAAACCGAACGAAACATTCCTTTGAGGCTCGAACCAGGAATGATCGGTTTACCTTGAGAATGAACAAATTCCTTTTTGGCATTCCTTTCTTTGGGAAATCCCTGCTCATCCCTGCCAGAAGCAATCAAAAGAAGTTTCAGGTTCTCCAGGCGAAATTGTAGTTCCCCACTGCGTAACCCTTCCGTAAAACGCTGGTGTTGATAAGTTTTCAAATCGCCGCGCTCTACTTTTCTGTCCAGGAACGGGACAAAATCAAAGGGAGATGGAATCTTTAAATTTTGTGGCATATCAGCCTCCTGACTCATGAATTTGCTGGTACAATCTCCAGCCATTGATAATAAAAAGGTGCTCCCTCTTTCTCCCAGATGCGCTGGAGCAGTTGCATCTGCTTGTTATCCGTTGCATTGGGATAGTGCAAACTCCCCGGTTGATCTCCTTTTTTCCAGAGGAGTGCTGTTGTTGTTTCCTCAGATCGCTCCACACCATTGGCGGGAGTCATGTCTGAGTCCTCTAAATTGAACACATTACCCGC
Organism: SAR324 cluster bacterium; assembly: GCA_028282505.1. GTDB lineage: Bacteria > SAR324 > SAR324 > SAR324 > NAC60-12. The sequence continues at coordinate 4,043 of JANQHV010000192.1, forward strand.
CACCACAATCTGCCATTGCATTGTTCCCTTGAAGGTACGGGATTGTTTCCAACGGAGTTCTGCTTCAGTTTCCTGGTCGTGCCAAAAAAAACGTCCTTCTCGCAGGGAGTTGAGAGGTTTTGATAAATTGATCTTCTGACAAAAATCTGCTTTTTTTAATGCCTCAAAATAGCCAATAGCGTTATCTGGAACCTGTTCCCATAATTCTAAAAATAGAGCGGGAGGATTTTCTGTTTCAACCGAAAGATGGGTTCCCTGTAATTGGTAATTCATGCTGTTTCTTTAGATAGAAAGTTCATGTTGTTTTCGCCAGGTTTCCAGACTTTTAAATTGGTCAATGAATTTGGGAAAATAGTCTTGAATAGATTCAAAGAATGCTTGTTGCTGTTCGTTAGAACCAACCGTCACTCTTTGACGGACACCTTGCCTGGAAAAACTCAATCCTTCAGGCAAGGTTGCTGCTTCCTCGTGAGCAAAACCATAATCGGTTTTATGCTCTCCATGATATAATGCTCCAATCCCATCCAAACCTTGTGGCTCTTGAACAGAAATTACATCGACTTCAATCTGATGAATTTCCGCTTTGATGGTTCCCAATCCACGAGATGTGCCCATGCCAATACCGACCATGCGATCTTTCAAGTCTTGCAGCACATAACTGATCAGGGACAACTGCCACAATTCAAAGTTGGTAATACGCAAGGTTGCGAAAAATTCACCCTGTGTGATCACTTCGTAATCAAATTTGGCCTTGTTGACCGCACCTCCCGTAAACCGGTCTATTCCCACTCCATCCCGATATTCTGGTTGAGGTGGATTTTCGTCGGCATCCAAATAAGCATCACTGATATTAAAGCGTCCTCCCATCGCCAGAGATCCAAACAAACGGCATGCTGGGCAGGAGCCCTGGTAGATTTCGTAGCTGAGTAAATTTTTTCGGGCTTTTTTCAATTTTTTTCGGGCTTTTTCTAATTTTTGAAAAGCATCACTGCAACTGGGGA
>JANQHV010000197.1 GCA_028282505.1 SAR324 cluster bacterium
GTTAAACGAGTTTTCTTCTTTCATGATGGTCTGCACACTTTCCAATCCCACCATCCCCTGCTGAAACATGGTGGTCACCCAGCCCAATCCCATCAAAGGCAGGGTCAACAAGCCCGCATATGTGATGAAAGCCGTCAATTCCCCAATCGTAAATTGCTCTTCAATCACAAAAACTCCACCAACCAGCAAAATCAGAGTTTTGAGAATGTTTTCCATATTGTTCAGCACCGAGAGCAGGAAAGAGCGAACCCAGGAAATATTTAAAGAGCGTTGCAACATTGCTTGATTTTCATGATCAAAGGATTCCTCCACCCACCTGGCCATTCCAAAGCTTTTAATCACATCAACTCCCGAGAGAGAAGAGACCGTAAACCCTGAAAGATCCTGCAATAATACCATCCTCTCACGCATATTTTTGACCAAATAGCGCATCCCGATGCGCACGATAGTAAAGACACATAGAATGGGAAGGACACAATAGAGGGTCAGTCGGGGCGAAAGTTGCCACATCATGAACGGAGTCAGTGACAGGGCTGAGACAATGTTGAACGCTTGCATCATACCAAAACCACAAAGGAGCCGAATGCCATTGACATCATTATTGAGTTTTGAAATGACAGCGCCAGATGGGTTTTTGTCGTGATAATCCTTTTGTAGCTCCATCAATTTGGCAAACATGTCATTTTTGATGTCACACTCGATAGCACGTCCTGGTGTGAAAAAGAAGACACGGGATAGGGTGCGAATGACGATCATGCTGATGGCCAAGCCCATGATGATCATGATGTATTCGGTCAGTTGTTCTTCATGATGAGCCAATTGATCGGAAAGAAGATCCATGCTCTTTTGGATATATTCTGGAATGGTAACAGCCACCCAGTTGGTGGCCACAATAAAAAATACTCCGAGAGCATAGGATAAGGTGTGGGCACGAATGTATTTTAATAAAAACCAGACTTTCTCCATACTTATTTCTTAGCAATCAATTCCCGGAGCAATTGGTTGGTTTCCTTTTGTTCCTGGATAAAATTATCTTTGATTTCTGATAAAATCTGGTAAAAATCACCTCATTCAATCGCCTAACAGCCTCTATTGCGTTGTGTTGATCAATGTCTTTTGTTTTCAATAATTCAAGCATCTCAATTCCTTGAGCAGTCATACTTTTTTCGAATAGTGAATTTAAAGTGTACAAGCTATTGCAGGCATCTACAAGAAAATCTATTTTTTGTTCCCTCTACCCTCTCCTGATGCAAAGTCTACCTTCTGTTTGTATTTCGTCTACCCCGGTCTGTTTATAGTGATTTTCAAACGATCATGATTTCAGCCGCTTATGCAATGCAGATTGCGTAGACAACATTAACTATACTGAGGCTGTTGAGAAAAAAATGAACAATGGGCGAGGCATGGTACAATGTTTACTGCAACACAAGTCTGCTCCATGTCCATCAAATATATTTGATAGAAGTGTTCTCTGAGCTTGTCGAAGAGGATACCGGTTTTGCTTCGACAAGCTCAGCAAACAGAATGGCCGAAAATGTGATCAAGCCTAAAAGTTACACACGGCATCAAATATATTACTAAGTAAATTATATGAATATTCGGAAAATTAAAATTGCAACAAAAGTAAATTAGAACAATATGACAACCAACATGACGTATTAATGGAGATTTTATGGAAGAAATGAAATGGCGACCAGAGTTGATACTGACATTAGCAACGGTCAGCTTTATTGTATTATTGATCACGGGGTACTGGAGTATGCACACCACCAGAGACTCATTGCTGGAAAAATCTTCTCAATGTTTATCGAGTATAGACTGGGGTGATTATATCAGGCATCATCAAATTATTTGTAAAATATGAAAATGGACCAATACAGATATAGATAAATCAACACGTTCTTATGGCAAAGCTGGATCTGCTTAGTATAGGTATTCACAATAAAGTGTACAAATTCGTGCTCTTTAAAGTATTGATCATGTATGGTAGTGCCGGTCTACGTGCCGGCCAAACTTCCAGGTGCTTTGCCGCCATGTAAGGCGCGGTCAGCCGATGCTGCGCTACCATAAACATTTAGTAATAACACGAATTTGAATATAGATGTACAGATAAGTTTTGTCCAAAGGCATTCTTTTTGCTGATGGCCACGAAATCGAAAGGTCGGCCCCCCACAAAAAACACGAAAAAAAATCCTTTTTAGTGGGTTTTAGTGGTTTTAGTGGCCAACAATCGGTCTGTTGATAACCCACAAAAAATGTGCCATAGGAAAAAACTTTTCTGGCGAACTATACTTATTTCTGATTAGCAGTACCAAGTAAATAGCCAAGAATTTTTCATAAAATTCATATACAATGCTAAAGTATTTCAAGAAATGGCCGATGAAGAATACAGGAGAGTAAATTTAGCAACTAATTCTATAGCTGGATTCAAGCGTGAACGTTTTCAAGAAAAATTTACAAGTATCTCAAGGAATCATTGTATTGATGATGATCGGTATCTTTCTGGGTGGTGGTTGTAGCAGTGCTCCCCAATACTACAATAATCCTTATGCCGATCCAAGAGCCCAACGAGAATACCAGGAGTGGATCACAGAACAAGGTCAGAAAAAGAAACGTTCTGACGAATATTTAAAACAGGAAAAAGCCTGGATGCAGACGGGTGAGGAAAGAGAGCCCATTTATCAAGGATATATGGAAGATATCACTCAGGTCAACCAGCGTTGGCAAGCCATTCGAAATAAAGACAAAGCGATTCGTTTGCAGGCGTTTCGTCGGTCCCTTGGCATCTTCACATCCGCAGATGAAGTCAAGGCACGCAAAGGCAGGAGTATACGCGAACGAAAAACCGCATTTGATCAAGTCGCCAGACGTAAGAATACGATTCGTTATCAAAAATACCTCCACTCAAGAGAATCGCTTATCAACCGATTAAACGAGTCTTTTGAATTGGACGACGATTTTTAACCAGCGTTTTTCTTATCTTTTCAGCATTTTTTCCCATAGCCAGAAAGCATTTTACCCAAAAACCTTCCTCATTTCAGACAAACTTCTCCTCATTCAATTCCCTATCTTAGTTCGCTAATAGAGTGACATTGCTCACAAATTGAAGTATCTTCAAGTTGAAATCAGGAATAAAACCTTTCCTGCAATAGACGAAGTGTATGAATTACTATCAAAAATTATTTAATTCAATCCTGGTCAAGCTAGTTGTTTCAATGATGGGCAGTGTGCTCCTCATCATTGGTGTTTTGACCTTCATTATTGCACAAAATGCGACGAATTTGTGGGAAGATCAATCCAAGAGGCAGTTGGCACAGCAACTGGACCAGAATGTCGAAATTGTTGCCAACTTCATGAATACACGAAAAACCAATGTCGATTTATGGGCTTCAAAGTTTTTGGATGATATCAGTACCAGTTATCCAGGGCTGGCAACGGTGGTTTACTTCTCGAATATCAAACAAAAAGAACCCTGGATTGAAGATATTTTTTTTATCAAACCAGGCAACCTCATTTATAGCAGTTCAGGGACATTTGATTCCACAAAGGATGACTACACAGGCCCGATTGGCTTGATTGATCTGCTCAAACAACCCCTTTCTGATTTTTCTCCTGTTAAACTGATCACTTCCCATGATGCAAAAGATAGAGATGTGCTGCTGTTGAAGCGGCAGCTTTCGAGAAATGGTGTTCCCGTAGAAGGAAACTATATTATCTTATTGCTGAATTTTCAAAAAGTAAACGAATGGCTGTTTGAAGGGAGAGGAGTTGGCAAGCATGGCTTTTTTTCCCTGATCAGCTTCACAGCTTCTGGAAAGTTGTTCATCCCTGAGTTAGAAGTGGAAGGAGCTGAAAAATCTGATTTTTTTGAGATCAGTCCGCAATGGGAAAATTTATCGAACATTCCAGATCGTTATAATTCCATTTTGCTGGATCAGCGGAAGATTGCCCAGTACCCTTTTGGTATCATCGGAGTGGCCTCTTTGAATGATGTCAAGGACCCTGTCTTTCGTATCATCGTCACCTCCGTTTTATGGGGAACTTTTATCTCGGTGATCAGCCTCTTTGGAGTTTTTATCATTGCCACAAGCTTAACCTCTCCTGTACGAAAACTGACGGAGCAGGTTCAAAAATTTTCTTCACTGACCGCATCACCAGATGGACTCTCTAACTTGCCGGAACAACAATTTTTTACTGCTGAGCTGGGAAACGATGAAATCGGTGTATTGAATGTTGCCTTCCAAAAACTGGGTAAAGAAATTATTGAACGTGATAGAAAAATTTCAGAACATATTGATGCACTGAACAAATTAAACGAAGATCTCACCAGTGCCAATCGCCTGAAAGATGAATTTTTAGCTAATATTTCACATGAGTTGCGAACTCCTCTTCATGGCATCATTGGAATTACAGAATCCATGATCAGTGATGTGCCGGCTCATCTCACTCCTCACCAACAGGATAATCTTTCTATTGTTGTGTCCAGTGCCCGTCGTTTGAACAATCTTGTGAACGATATCCTGGATTCTTCCATGCTCAAGCACCGGAAGTTGAAATTGCAAAAAACATCCGTCAACATGCACGAAGTCACGAATGTGGTTTTGAGTCTGTTCCAGTATATGATTGGCAAAAAAGATGTAAAGTTGGTTAACGCCATTCCCGATGGTGTTCCTGCGGTTGATGCTGATGAAAACCGTGTCCAGCAAATTATGCACAATCTGGTAGGCAATGCGATTAAATTTACAGAGTCAGGCTCCATCGAGATATCGGCCGTAGCCCAAGAAAAACATCTGGAAATATGTGTTTCCGACACAGGAATTGGTATTTCTCTAGAAAAACAGGCCAATATTTTTGAGTTTTTTATTCAGGCGGATGGATCGATCTCCAGGAAATATGGTGGCAGTGGGTTAGGGTTGGCTATTACCAAACAACTGCTGGAACTGCATTGTGGCACAATCCGTGTTGATTCTGAGGAGGGCAAAGGAGCGGTTTTTGCTTTTACCTTGCCCCTTTGCGAGAAAAACATCAAACCAGGTCCTGTCATTTCACAGGTCGTGCACTATCCAGGAAACCCACCTGTTGAACTTTCGAACACTCCCGTCAATTATCCCCCATCCACAGAAAAAAATTTTCATGTCTTGGTGGTGGATGACGATCCCGTTAATCTCCAGGTGATGATGAATTACCTGGCTGGCAAAAATTATGTGATCACCCAGGCCACTGATGGAGTCGAGGCCTTAGAGATCATCCGTACCTCCAGATTGCCTGATTTGATTCTTTTGGATGTGATGATGCCACACATGTCGGGTTTTGAACTCTGTCAGAAAGTACGCGAAAGATTCCCTGCTCATGAAGTCCCGATTATCTTTCTTACGGCAAAAAATCAGGTTTCTGATTTGGTGCAAGGATTTGCTCTGGGAGGAAATGACTATTTGGCAAAACCTTTTTCGAAAGACGAATTGTTGGCCCGCATACATAATCAGATTCAACTCCTTCAAGCCAAAGATCAATTGATTTCCCTCAGAAATTTTTCCAATCGCATTGCCGAATTCAAAAATACCACTCAAATCATGGAAAGTGCGTTTGAGGAATTATGCCACCATGTCTATACCGATGACGCCATCTTATATCAGGAAGAAAAATTGCTCAATGTCCATCCTCAGAAAGGTTCGCATACTTCTCTCTTGATTGATGAGAAACTGGTTGAGCAATTCCTCTCTTTGGAGAAAAAGGAAATTCTGGTTTTTAATACCATTGAGGAAAGCAATCCTCTTTACAGAATTTTTAAAGAAAAAAATCTGACTGGAGCCCATATCATTTTGATTCGTATTGCCAATTTAGAAAATTATTTAATCTGCTTGTTTCGTTCGCCAAACAGCATGATTTTTAATAGTGCGGATATAGAATATATCAGAAATATCATCAATCAAATCAAGGTGACACGGGGCAATATTCAAACTTTTATTTCAGATGACAAATTGCTCTCTTCTGTCAATCAGGTCAATCAAATTTTAAAAAGGGTTCTTTATATTCATGCACAGTCTCCTTATTGTCTGGTGACCCTGGATTCACAAAGCAAAGATGTGATCGAATTTCGATTGACTCTGCAAAACTTGACAACATATTTTGGGGAAGACTCCCTCCTGCAAGTGCATCGATCTTATCTCATCAATCCTCAAAAAATTGTTTCGATGCGCAGAAAACCCTCCTCCACTTACGAAATCGTGCTGCGGAATTTACAACATGCTGATGTTTGTGTTCCTGTAGGGCGTCTATATATTGAAAAAATTCGTAAAATTTGCGGTCAAAATTCCTCCTGATTATCCATTTTTTTGTGTTGTTTAGCGATGTTCTTGCATGCTACTGGGGACATTCCCACACGATCTGTCAATTAAATAATTTTTTTAATTTCAAATAGTTACATATGAGTGATTCGTGTTGTTCACTGCATTGGCTGTGTTGTTGAAGACAATGTCCTTGCAAACGTTGGAGAGTGAGCTTACACTAAATTTGTGTTTACTCATATTTATCCTCTAGGGAGGGGAAGTAGGTTATTTACTTCTTCCTCCCTAATCCAGAAAATGTATCATTCTGACTCAATATGTACTATACGATGCAGGATAAAAAAGAATCGACCAATCAGTTGCTCCTGCGACAGTGCCAGGAAATTAATAATTACATCAGTCAGTTTCCACCAGAAGAAAAAGACCAACGTATATTAGAGTGGATTGAAAAATATGCAGTAGCATACCGACAAAACATGGAAGCTCTTTTAGTAGAGACGGATGAACCCATTTCTTTGTCAAATGAATTTAGGGAGGAAAAAGAAAACAAAGTACCTGAATAACGATGGTATTTTATTTATTTCTTCATCCCTAATAGAAAAGAGGAAAAGTGAAACGGCGAGATTTCCTGAAAAAAGCAACAATGGCAGCAACGGCAGCCGGAACTGCTACCGTAGCAGCACCCTATGTGATGGCAGCACCTAAATACCATTGGAGAATGGTGAGTACCTGGCCATTGAACCTCCCTCTTTTTCAAACAGGACTGGTGCGTTATGCAAAAAGAGTGAAAGCATTGAGTAATGGACAGCTCAACATTCAAGTCTTTGGGGGTGGCGAGTTGGTTCCTCCCCTGGCTACTTTTGATGCTGTCTCTAAAGGCACCGTGGAAGCGGGAGGAAGTGCCTCGTTTTATTGGGAAAAAAAAACACCAGCAGCCCAATGGTTCACGTCTGTTCCCTTTGGGATGAATGCTCAGGGGATGAATGCCTGGCTATATGCCGGTGATGGTCTCCAGCTATGGGAAGAAACTTATGCTCCTTTTGATATAATTCCAAGGCCCTATGGAAATTCTGGTGTTCAAATGGGTGGATGGTTCAACAAAGAAATTAATTCGATTGAAGATTACCAGGGATTGCGTATGCGCATGCCTGGTCTGGGAGCAAAAGTCCTGGCAAAGGTCGGCAGCATTCCCGTTTTATTGCCCGCTAGTGAAATCTTTGGCGCCTTAAAAAATGGTACCGTTGATGCGGCTGAATGGGTTGGTCCAGAGCATGACTTGAAACTGGAATTATACAAAGTGGCTAAATACTACTACACTCCTGGTTGGCAAGAACCCGGTTCAGCCTTGGAAATCATTTTCAATAAGAAAAGCTATCAAAAATTACCCAAGAATCTCCAAATGATTTTAGATATCGCTGCCGCAGAATCCAATGTCTGGATGTTGGCAGAGTCCGATACGTTAAACGGAACGGCGTTGGAAACATTAATTACCAAACATAAAATTAAGGTGAGCAGCTTTCCACCTGCCGTTTTAAAAATATTACGCAAACATGCGATGGAAGTTCGTGCTGAAGAAGCAGCAAAAGATGCGATGGCTAAAAAAGTTCACCAATCATTCAACCTGTTTCAAGATCAGGTGGGTATCTGGGGCTCTATTTCAGAACGTTCTTATTTTGATACGATTGCTAAAAAATATATTCTAACTTGATGGTCATTGTTTTATTAGTTCATAGATAAAGTATAAGAAAATTTTATTGAGGATCTTGGATTTTTAAAAATTAATGAGATCCGCAATGATTAGTATCCCGATCAATGGTGAAACGGATGCTTTGTCCGGGGGCTGTTGCAATCAAGCAGCAAACTCCATTTTTAATAACTCTAGGAGGAAGGTAAAACTATGAGAAATAGAATCTTGAAAGCACTATTTGTTACCATTATAGGAGTTAGTATTTTAGGTGGAACCGCTCATGCGAAAAAAATACTGTTGAAGACTCCAATTGCTTTTGCTACGAGGCTTCCTGGTCTGGGAACAACCATCCAGTATGTTTCGGATCGGATTAAAGTGGCCAGTGATGGTGATATAGTGCTCAAGGTGTATGAGCCCAACAAATTGGTGGCTCCTTTTGAAATTTTGGATGCGGTATCAACTGGCAAAATCGGGGCCGGTTATACAACAGCAGGCTATTGGGCAGGTAAAATGCCAGCAGCCCCTCTGTTCTCAGCAGTTCCTTTTGGTCCAGAAGCTGCTGAATATGCTGCCTGGTTCTTATATGGCAATGGTATGAAGCTCTATCAGGAAATGTATGACAAAGGCGGCTACAATGTCAAAGTGCTGCTCTGTGGTATCATTGCTCCTGAGACTTCCGGTTGGTTCAAAAAAGAGATCAAAAGCGCAGAAGATTTAAAAGGATTGAAGATGCGTTTCTTTGGTTTAGGCGGCAAAGTCATGGGTAAATTGGGAGTTTCTGTCAATTTACTGCCAGGTGGAGAAATTTTTCCTGCCTTGGATAAAGGAGCGATTGACGCAACAGAATTTTCCATGCCAGCTATTGATGAGAAGTTGGGATTTTATAAGATTGCCAAGTATAACTATTTTCCAGGATGGCACCAGCAAGCCACAGCTTTTGAATTGTTAGTTAACAAAGATACCTGGAACAAAATGAGTAAAGGACAGCAAATGTTGTTGGAAATGTCCTGTAATGATGCCTCTTTCAATGCGATTGCCGAAGGCGAAGCCATTCAGTTTGATTCTTTGAAGAAAAATGTGGCAGAGCGAAATGTTCAGATTAAATACTGGTCTGATGACATGCTCGCACTTTTTAAGAAAACCTGGGAAGAGGTTGCTGCAGAAGAAGCCGGTAAAGACGCTCATTTTAAGAAAGTGTATGAAGACCTGACTGCATTCCGCAAAGGTTATGATCTTTGGGAATCCAATGCCTTCTTACCAAGAGCAAAAGCTCAATAAATTAATGTTTTTCCTTCCCTCTTGCTAGGAGGGAAGGAATATAAAAAAGGAGAGGATCTATGAGCAAAGCTCTGATTCCAATGGCAGAATGGATTGAAAAATGGGTGAGTCGGGTTGGTGAATTTTTTGCCTGGAGCTCAATCATTCTCTTCCTCATCATTCTG
>JANQHV010000201.1 GCA_028282505.1 SAR324 cluster bacterium
GTCCTCCCCCTTTAGCAAAGGGGGCCGGGGGGATTTGGTTGAAAATCCGTTCCTGTAAATCCCCCTAGCCCCCTTTGTCAAAGGGGGAACAGGCTTAACTGACATCAATGCCTTGGTAAGGGGAGGAACAATTTCAGGTGGCCGAAAATATGATCATGCCCGTTTTGTTCTAATCAAATGAGGAGTTTTGTATGACTAAACAATTTACAGAAACCTCGATAAAGTTTCTTTTCCTCAATGTTGGTCATTACCTGGATCATCTGTTCATGCTGATTTTCGCAACTGCTGCAGCCCTCCGGCTCGCTACCGAATGGGACATGAGCTATGCCTCACTAATCCCTTACGCCACACCAGGATTTGTTGCTTTTGCGATCTGTGCTATTCCAGCCGGATGGATTGCCGACAAGTGGAGCCGAGATGGAATGATGGTGGTTTTCTTCATCGGAATTGGTGTAAGCTCAGTATTTACTGCCATGACCAACAGCCCCTTGCAAATTGCAGTCGGGCTTACTTTCATTGGAATATTTGCGGCAATCTACCATCCTGTCGGTCTTGCTATGGTTGTACAAGGGCGTGAGAAAATAGGGGTTCCACTTGCAATCAACGGTGTTTTTGGCAATATGGGCGTAGCAAGTGCCCCCCTCCTGACGGGATTGCTCATTGATACATCGGGCTGGCGCAGCACATTCATCATTCCAGGTGTTGTGTCAATTTTAATTGGCTTGTCCTATCTGTGGTTTATTCGCACTCAACAGCAAATAGGAGTCCAGGAAACACATTCTGCACATCGAAAAATGGAATCCGTGTCTATTAAAAGAGAAATATTGATAAAAGTTTTTGGAGTGATCTTTTTCACGACTGCAATAGGCGGATTGATTTTTCAAAGTACCACTTTTGCACTTCCTAAAGTATTTGAAGAAAGGCTAACTGACCTTGCAGAGACAGCGACTATGGTCGGCTGGTATGCATTTTTGGTGTTTTCTGTGGCCGCTTTTGCACAGCTCGTGGTGGGATATCTTGTTGATAACTATTCGGTACGCCTCGTATTCGCTATGGTTGCTATCCTGCAATCGGTGTTTTTCTTCATTATGATGAATCTCAGCGGGGTGGCAGCACTTGTCGTTGCTATCGCTTTTATGCTGGTGGTATTTGGCCAGATTCCCATCAACGATGTTTTAGTTGGGCGTATGACACACAGTGAATGGCGCAGCCGTATTTTTGCTCTACGGTACATCGTGACCTTTTCGGTGACAGCAACGGCGGTACCGCTGATTGCCTGGGTTCATGGAACATGGGGATTCAATACACTTTTTGGACTGCTATCAGCAGCAGCCTTTTTAATCTTCCTTGCCGTATCTCTAATGCCAAAACCAGAGAAAATAGTAGATCACCAAGCCCCATCTACGTCATGAAATGAAGGTTTTTGATTCCCACATCTTAACCATTTCAAAATGATTATTAAGGGGAGACGGTGGCCTCCGGTGGCCAAAGGATCTCCCCTCGCTCTCATTTTCCAGTTATCTCGACTAGACTTTATACAGTTATATCGTTTATTCTCATAACTATTCATAACTCAAGAGCTGTAAGTTTTCAGTCATCAGTTTTCAGCTTCCTGTAATGCATTGAAATCAAAGGACTTTAGTAAATCAAGTTGGTTTGATATGCTCTTCTTAAGAAACTGATAGCTGAAAGCTGAGAACTTATGACTGTCGAGTTCATAAGAAGATCTCCTTCATTGAGTTGTTCAATGTTTCGAAAGGAAAGCTTTTTAGTTTTTATGAAAAGAAGCAAATAAGCAAAATCACAATGTGGTTTACAAAAGAAAAAATCGTGTTTGAAACAGAGTCCCTGGGCATGCAAGTCCAGGTGGTCGATAAAATGGAACGTCGCGAATTGAGGTTCGGGAACCATGTGGTGCAGAGTGCTATTTCCAAAACCTGTCCTGATTACTTGTTGCTGTCGTACACCAGGCACATGATGTTGGGTGTTGTGTTGTATCCAGAAATGCAAAACATTTTACACATTGGGTTGGGGGCCGGCAATTTACCGCGCTTTCTTTATAAATATTTTCCCCATATCCACCAGGATATCATTGAGCTGAGTCCAGAGGTCATTTCAATCGCACAGCAATATTTTAGATTTCCCCAGGATGAACAACTGCATTTTTATGTGGGAGATGGGTTGGAGATCATGACGGGTTTGAACAAGCAATATGACATGATTTTTTTAGACGCATTTGAAGCCACCGGGTCTCCAGCTCATTTGACAACTGATGAATTTTTTCATCTCCTTCACAATGGTCTCAAACCCGATGGGTGGCTTGTTGGCAATGTTTGGACGTCCAATATCAATTTGCAAGATCAGATACAAATTTGGCAGGATGCATTTGCCACAGTTTTTCAGGCTCCTGTTCCGATCATGGGAAATGTGATACTCTTTGGCTGTCCGACACGCATTGCTTTTCAAAAAAATGTATTCCTCCAGACAGCCCGCTCCTTGCAAAAGATAATTCCTCTTAAGTTCGTTCGTCTGTTGGAGTTTTTAGAACCGATTGACCCGGACAGTATTTCATAACTGAAGTTACGTGTGCGAATTTTGCCACGAGGCATCTCTTTAACGGCATCTTTTTGTTGTTCATAGCAAATGGCCATATTTTCTTCTCAGGATCGTAGTAATTTACATTTAGGGCCTCTGCGCCATAGCCCCCTTTTATCCCCAACCTCCCCTTTTTTTATTGGCTTTGGCATCCTGTTGATCACACTGGTCGTTTATTATCCGGCAATGCAAGCGGGTTTCATTTGGGATGATAATGACTATGTGACAGAAAATCCATTATTACTCACGCTTGATGGGCTATGGCGCATTTGGACAACCACAGAAACCCCACAATACTATCCTCTGGTTTTTACAACGTTTTGGATAGAATACCAACTTTGGGGATTACATCCCACAGGTTACCATGTGGTGAATATCGTACTTCATGGAATCAATGCAATATTAGTCGGATTGGTTTTACGTGCTGTGAAGGTGAGAGGGGCCTGGTGGGTAGCACTTTTATTTGCCATTCATCCTGTTCATGTGGAATCCGTTGCCTGGGTTACAGAGAGGAAGAATGTCTTGTCTGCTTTTTTTTATCTGCTCAGTTTTCTTTGCTATTTCCAATTTGAATCCCTGGCAAAAAAACGTTTTTACTGGATGGCCTGTATCCTTTTTATCGGTGCTTTATTCAGTAAAACGGTAACTGCCACATTGCCGGTTATTATCCTTTTGATGCTCTATTATCAGAAAGGAACCCTTGCTTTAAAAGACATCTTAAAATTATTGCCATTTTTTTGTGTTGCGGTTTTGATGGGGGGTATCACCGTATGGCTAGAAATGCATCAGGTTGGGGCTATTGGGAGCGAATATGATCTTTCCTGGTTGCAGCGCTGTTTGATTGCCAGCAAGGCACTGTTGTTCTATGCTCAAAAAATAGTGATTCCTTATCCACTTGTATTCAACTATCCACGTTGGGAGTTGGACACGGACAACTTATTAGCTCTTTGGCCTCTATTGGTTATTGTGCTTTCAGCAGCAGGACTGGCTATGCTTTGGAAGCAACAATACCGGGGGATGGTTTGCGCTATTCTCTATTACGCCATCACGCTTTTTCCAGCATTGGGCTTTTTCAATGTTTATCCTTTCCGTTACTCTTTTGTGGCAGATCATTTTCAATACTTAGCCAGCTTGGGGATTCTGGTGATACTGGTACAACTGGCCTGCTGGAGTGTCGGTTTTGTTGAGGCAAAAATAAGGCTGACTGGAAAGGAAGAAAGACGAGGTCAACAGAAACAAAAAGTTCTGTATAGATGGCAATGGGGAATGGGTATGGTGGTTTTTGTTACATTGGGAAGCCTGACCTGGCAACAAAGTGGTGTGTATCAAAATTTGGAAACTCTCTGGAAAGACACTTTGCAGCACAACCCAAAATCCTGGCTTGCCCATAACAATCTTGGCATTATCTATTTGGATCAGGACAAAAATGACCTGGCTTTGTATAGTTTTGATGAGGCCATTGCCAGTAATCCAAACTCAGTAGAATCTTATACAGGAAGGGCATTGGCGTACTTCCATTTAAAAAAATATGATATGGCATTGCGGGACTTTGTTCACGCAGTGCGGCTAGATCCTACGTATCTGAAAATCTACATCAATCGTGGCAGGCTTTATATGGAATTGAAACAGTATGAAAAGGCCATTGAAGATTTTACAAAAATCCGCACAACCGAATCCTATCGTTTACGTGGACTGGCTCATTTGCAATTGAAACAATTTCAAGAAGCGATTCGAGATTTTACGCAGGTTATTCAATGGAATCCTGACTCCATGAAGACCTACAATGACCGGGGAGCGGTTTATTTGAAAATGCAACAGTACCATTTGGCCATCCAGGATTTTACAAAAGCACTTGCATTGGAGCCGGCCTCTATCAATGCTTATTATAATCGTGGTATTGCTCATGTGCGACTTCAGGAGCATCAACAAGCCCTTGATGACTTCACACAGGCATTGCACCATGATTCCGGTGCTGCCGAAATCTATGGCCAACGGGGGGTTGTGTACTGGAATGCTTTTCAAGACAGAGTGAAGGCTTGTTCGGATTGGAAACAAGCCTGCCAATTGCGAAACTGTCAATATCTCCAGTGGGCTCAACAAAGAGGAGGATGTTGAACATTAACGATCTTCGATGATCGTGCACACGACAGTTCGTTGGCTTCGTGGACCATCAAACTCACAAAAACAAATGTTTTGCCAGGTAGAAAGCCCCAGCTGTCCATCAATCAGAGGGATTGTTTCTGATGGCCCCACCAACCCTGATTTTAAATGAGAATCCCCATTTCCATCTTGCCGGTCATGCAGCCACACTCCTCTGGGAATGAGCTTCTGTAGCAAGTTGACAACATCCGTTCGTACACTGGCATCCCAATTTTCCTGAATCATCAAAGCAGCCGTTGCTCCCTGGGCAAACAAGGCGACGATTCCATTCTGGATTCCACTCTTTCTCGCATATTTGCGGACTTCTTCGGTGATATCAACTAACTCTTCACGGTGATGGGTACTGAGGCGTATGATATATCTCATGATTCCTTTATGCAAAAGGGTGAATGGTTAAGAACTGACATAAGAATCAGCTGTTGATTTTTGATAGGCATTGTGTTGTCTGCGACGTTTATTCACAAAATACTCACCAGTACTTTTGGAAATCAATTCGTATAAATAGGCCTGCTTTTCAGGACGAGCGCGTAAGATTCTGCCGAGGCGTTGCACATGTTCTCGAACACTGCCACTGCCAGATACAATGATGGCGACATTCGCTTCAGGCACGTCCACACCTTCATTGAGTACTTTGGATGTGATCATTATAGAATAAATACCATTTCGAAACGCTTCTAGAAAGCTTTCTCTCTCCTTTAATTTGGTATGATGGGTCAGGACTGGCAGAAAAAATTGTTTACCAATACGGTAAGCCATTTCATTATCCTGGGTAAAAATGATGATGCGGTCGCCTTGATGTTGCTGAATGAGTTCCCAGATTATTTCGATTTTTGCACGAGATGCCTGGCTGAGTTGTTTTTGCATCCGGTATGCTTTGAAAGCTTGTCGGCCTTCAGGCGTTCTACTGGACTTCCACAGAAAGTTATTCCACCCTCTGGGATGACGAAAATCGATCTGTTCTTTTTTTAAAAAATCCGTGTAACATTGACGAGCGACTTCATATTCTGCTCGTTCCTCTTCTCCCATTTCGACTTCCATGGTGACGACGGAATAAGGAGCCAAGGTTTCGCCCTTCAATTCATGAATGTGTGCTTGATAGCACAGTTTTCCACAAAGTGCATACAATAACGATTCGCGGCCATCATTTCTTTCTGGAGTGGCAGTCAATCCTAATCGAAATGGTGCCAATGAACTAATGGCCGTATATTGGTACTGTTCTCCAGGCAAATGATGACACTCGTCGAAAATAATGAAGCCAAAGCGATTGCCTTTATGGGGAACATGCAACAGTGCTGAATCATAAGTGGCGACTGTCAGTTTTTCTATTTCGTGATAGCCTCCTCCCAATAAGCCGATTTCTGTATCAAAATACTGTTTGAGTACAGCATACCATTGATGCATGAGATCGATGGTGGGAACATGGATCAATGTCGGACGCTGGGTTTTTTCAATCAAGAGGATGCCTACAATGGTTTTACCCGCACCTGTTGGCAAAGCGACGATGCCTAAGGAACCAGACTCAGACCATGCTTCGATAGCTTGTTGTTGGTAAGGACGGGGAATGATTTTATTTTGCAGTGGAAACGGGCATGGCTGAAATTGACGAGCATGGTCGTTATAGTCGATTTTATGGTGCCTGAGGGTGAGGACAATACTCCGATAGTAATAAGCAGGTGCTCGATGACTATGGATACGTTCATCCCATTTCACTCCAGGAAGAGCAGAAATGATATGGTCCGGAGTGTTTTTGAGGACGAGTGTTCCTTTGTCAAAATGTAATTCTACCGTTTCCACTGTCTGTGATTTCAGTCTACAAAATGTTCTGAATCCTGTACCAGGTGTTCTTCTAAAGCCGCCATTCCATGACTGACTTTCAATTCCAACCCTTCGTGTTTAAAACTCATGCCCAAGGCATACAAGACTTTAAAGAGGTTATGGGAACGACATTGTTCTCCCATTTGTCCAATACGCACAATGTTTAAGCCAAATGCCCCAGAAATTTCGACATGAAATACATCAGACATGTATTTGCGCAAGCGGTGACTATCGATTCCAGGTGGTAAATCAATTGCAACCACTGAGTTCAAGCGATGTGCTTTGGAAATGTATAGCTTCAACCCCATTGCCTCAATTCCGGCCTGCAAGGCTATCGAACTCAGAAAATGCCGTTCAAACCGCTTTTCTAAAGTTTCTTCACAAATCAAACGCAATGCTTCGTGGAGTGCCAGAATTCCAGGAACAGGTGCCGTATAGTGATATTGTTGATGCCCCCAGAATTTTTGTGCAAGCAGAGCATTGAGACACCAGTGTGGTTGCATGACGGGTCTCTTTTCAATCAAACGCCAGGCTTCTTGAGAAAAGGCAATCAATGAAACACCGGGAATGGAAGAGAGCCCTTTTTGTCCTCCTGTAATCAGAGCATCAACCCCCCAATGGTCCATATACATTGGCATGGTAGTCAGTGTGCATACAGCATCTACTACCACTAACGCGCCATGTTCTTTAGAAAGTCGAATGATTTCAGGCAACTCTCTATTGAAAACTCCACATGACGTTTCTCCCTGCACGAGGGTGACCACATCATAGTGACCTTTCTGCAAAGCTTCTGCTGCCATTTCTGTAGTGACTGGATGGGCCACAGGTGGTTCAACAATGGTCACATCTGCACCAACACCTTGGGCCATTTCTCCAAACCTTCCACTAAATGTTCCCATTTTAAAAACCAAAGCTTTTCTTCCTGGCCAGAGCAGATTGGCAATGGCCATTTCCATAGACGCAGAAGATGCACCCGCCACTCCAATAATTTTATCGGATTTGGTTTGGAAGGCGTATTGTGCCATGGTTTTGACTCCACTGATAACCTCATCCATAGTATCTCCGAGGTGATTGATAATGACGCCATTGGCACGCGCAACTGAATGAGGAATGGGCACAGGGCCAGCTCCCATCAACAATAGTGGTTCAGGTGGCAAAATATCGGATAAGGGAGTTAGATTAGGGGGAAGATAAGGAACATTCATAGAACTCCAATTCATATTAGTCTAAATTAATTTGAATTATATAATACCGTAACTCAGGTATGTCTTGATGTCTTATCTTAATCATAATCTTACTCAAACATTAAGGATTAAAACTAGGATTAGGATTAGACTGGGACAGCAGGCTGCTCAGATTTAAGAGAATTTATCAAACAACGTAAAAATAATACCTGGACAGACCAAAATCACACCATTATACACTGTAATTGACAAAGCAAAAAATGTATTATGTTTTTACTTTCTTTGCAATGTTCTTTTTGATTAGCGAATTTTCTGAGTAAATGATAAGCACTTTGAAGTACTTGCTTTTATGGTATGAACATTTTGGTATTTGTCAATCAGATATTTAATTCTAGTTTCTAGATTTACATGGAGATGGGCGATTTATGAAGAAGATAAAACATTATGACATTGTGATTATTGGTTCTGGACCAGCAGGAGAAAAAGCTGCAATGCAGGCCAGTAAATTAAGAAAGCGGGTGGCTCTCATTGAAAAAGATACGGAACGTATTGGAGGAAGCAGCCTGCACACAGGAACAATTCCTTCGAAATCTCTTCGAGAAACTGTAGTATACCTGGAATTGTTGAGACAACGTGCTCATGGCGTCAATATTTCTTTTAAGGAAAATATTACGGCAAGTGAGCTAATGGCCCATAAGGAACTGGTCATTGAAGAACAGGAGAGTTCATTTCGTCGTAATCTAAGCAAAACCAATGTTGATCTGATTCATGGGACTCCTATGATTAAGCAGATAGGAGAAAATACGGCAACCCATAAAACATCCAAAACGAAATCAAGCAAATCAAAAAAGAAATCTGTGGAGCAAACTCCTGATGTTGCTAATAAGCAAACTCCTATTTTTTTGGAAGTGGATGTGGGCAAAGAGAATCCGATACCAATTCAAACAAACTATGTGGTCATCGCAACAGGCTCTCGTCCTCGACATCCTGAATGGGCAGAGTTTGATGGAGAGCATGTATTTGATTCAGACACTATTCTGAATATCAAACGTTTACCAAAAAAATTGACCATTATCGGTTCTGGGGTGATTGGTTGTGAATATGCCTGTATTTTTGCCAAACTTGGTATCCGGGTCAATCTGGTAGCCAGAGATTACCAAACATTGAATTTTCTGGACCATGAAATTGCAGATATCTTGAAAGAACAGATGAGGCAATCGCGCATTGCCCTGCGTTTTGGAGAAGAAGTGTCCGCAGTAAAAGTGGTTGAAAAAGGGAAAGTAGAAGTCCATTTGGAAAGTGGAAAAATTCTTCCTTGCTCGACAGTTATGGTGGCTGCAGGTCGTAATTCCAATACACAGGGATTGGGTTTGGAAAATATTGGGGTAACATTAGGAAATCGTGGACTGATTGAAGTGAATCGAAATACTTATCAAACCTCCGTTGAAAATATTTATGCGGTTGGAGATGTGATTGGTTTTCCTGGTCTGGCCTCAACAGCAATGCTTCAGGCGCGTATTGCCATTTTACATGCTTTTGGAGAATTGGAAAACGAACAACTTCCGACAGATTTGGCGTTTGGAATTTGGACGATTCCTCCAATTGGGATGGTGGGAAAAACAGAGAAAGAGTTAACGGAAGAAAAAATTCCTTATGAAATCGGAATTGGGCATTTTAAAGAAGTGGCTCGTGCGCGAATTATGGGGGAGAGTCGAGGTATTTTGAAACTCTTGTTTGATCCAGAAACTCTCAAACTCCTGGGGGTGCATATTATTGGTCCTCGGGCACCAGAAATGATCCATCTTGGCCAATCCGTACTTTATTATGGGGGGACCATTAAGTATTTTATAAATTCGGTTTTCAATTATCCCACCTTGGATCAAGTGTATCAAGTTGCCGCATTTAATGGCATCAATCGTAGAACATTTGATTTGTAATCTGCTTGCTAAAACATTGGTGGCAAACTAATGAAAAGATTCCAAAATTTATGGAATGCAGTTGAGGTGTTTATTTTAAAAAGCATTGACAATATCAATGTATGGAGTATTACCGAATGATTAATATTTACCAATGTTGATTAGGGTCTGTCATCGTATTTCTCTGTTGGAGAAAAGACATAAAAAAGGAGAAGATCTATGAGTAAAGCTCTGATTCCAATGGCAGAATGGATTGAAAAATGGGTGAGTCGGGTTGGTGAATTTTTTGCCTGGAGCTCAATCATTCTCTTCCTCATCATTCTG
>JANQHV010000254.1 GCA_028282505.1 SAR324 cluster bacterium
TGGAGAGTGATATCTCAGATGCACCACCAGGCGTTACGCTCTTTATTGTTGGTGTCTTTATGGTGTTTATTACCAGACTCAAAATCAAAAAATAACGCAACAACAGATCTACGGTCAAACAGGACGCTCTGCATCCTGTTTGACATTCCGCCTGATCCGCACACGCACAGAGCGACGGAACGATGATCTAAGCTATTAAGCTTGCAGCGTCGGGATACTGCTAATGGATTGGATATAATGGGCACGCTCAAAAGCACTGGGGCTGTCACATTTGATCTGGCTCATGCTACCCTGCATCTGCTTGACTGACTCGTATTCGTGCTCTTCCATCCATTGCCGCATTTCCTGTTCAAGGATCTGAATATGATGGAGACCATGACGGTACAAGGTCGAGCACAGCATGGTGACATTAGCACCGACCATTAACATTTTTAGTACATCTTCGGTACTCAAAATTCCACTGGTTGCGGCAAAATCAACACTCATGCGACCATACAGCAGTCCAATCCAGCACAGAGGGATTCTCATCGCCTGTGGCGTACTGAACAAAACGCTGGATGATACTTCCAGGTTTTCCAAATCAATATCAGGCCGATAAAAACGGTTGAACAAGACCAGTCCATTGGCTCCGGCTTCTTCAAACTGCTTGGCCATGTTGGCTAAATTACTGAAAAATGGGCTGAGCTTGATGGCCACTGGAATGTTGATGACGTCTTTCACGGATTTCAAAATATTGATATAGGTTTGCTCAACTTCTGCTCCAGAAATAGTAGGATCTGAAGGAATATAATAAATATTCAATTCCAACGCATTGGCTCCGGCTTCTTCCAGCTTTTTGGCATACTCGACCCAACCTCCCTCAGTGGAACCATTGAGACTGGCAATCACAGGAATATCGACGGCAGCCTTGGCATTTCTCAGATGTTCCAGATATTCTTCAGGTCCGGTATTGAATGAATGATGGTCTGGAAAGTAATTCAGCGCTTCTGCAAAACTATCGGTCCCACGATTCATGTGATAGTCCAGTTCCTGATTGGATTGCAGGATGTCCTCTTCAAACAGTGAAAAAAGAACTACAGCAGAAGCCCCCAGGTCTTCCACTTGACGGATATTGTCAATGTTTTTAGAAATGCTGGAAGATGAAATAACCAGTGGATTGTGAAGTGTCATCCCCAGATAATTTGTACTCAAGTCCATGATAACCTCCGAATAAAAACAACAGATTTTGCGATCTATATAAATTAGTTAAACAAGATTCAGTATAAACGTTTGGTGATGCTGCCTGGCAACATCACCAACTGAATGGATTTTACTGTTAAACAAGACAAAAAGAATAACCTGGTTATTCTGCAGAATAGTCACGAGACGCCAAAAATTCAAACAACTCTCGTCGTTCTTTAATTTGTTGTTCAGAGAACTTTAATAACTCTGCAGCCACTTTTGGGTGACTCTTTGTCAACATCTTGTATCGGTTTTCCGCATAGATATACTCCTCCAAACGCATTTTTTGTGCAGGAGAATCGAAGGTTAGCGGATTCTTGCCTTGATCCTTGAGTCTGGGGTTATAGCGATAGAGCAGCCAATGTCCAGAGAGCACAGCCGCTTTTTGATTCTGCATGCCTCGACTCATGTCAATCCCATGAGCAATACAGTGGCTGTAGGCCAGGATAATCGATGGCCCTGGATAAGATTCTGCTTCCAGGAAAGTACGCAAGGTGTGCTCGTCTTTTGCTCCCATTGCAACACTACCAACATAGACATTCCCGTAACTCATGGCAATCATGCCAAGGTCTTTTTTCGGAGAGGCTTTTCCTCCCGCTGCGAATTTAGCCACAGCTCCAGGAGGTGTAGCTTTGGAGGTCTGTCCTCCAGTGTTGGAATAAACTTCTGTGTCCATCACCAGGATGTTGACATCCCTGCCACTGGCCAAGGTATGATCCAGTCCACCAAAACCAATGTCGTAAGCCCATCCATCACCACCAAGAATCCAGACACTCTTTTTCACCAGTGAATCGGCCACGTTGAGCAACAACTTGGATTCTGAACTATCGTCGGAAGCCAATTTTTCTTTCAAAGCAGTCACTCTTTCTCTCTGGTCAAAAATACCAGGTTCATCTGTTTGATCGGCTTCCAAAAGCTCTGTTGCCAGATTGTCACCAATTTGACTAGACAGTTTTCTGACCAACTCTTCAGCAAATTCTTTTTGTTTATCAAGAGACAGTCGAAATCCCAAACCAAACTCAGCATTGTCCTCAAATA
This sequence comes from SAR324 cluster bacterium, assembly GCA_028282505.1. Classification (GTDB taxonomy): domain Bacteria; phylum SAR324; class SAR324; order SAR324; family NAC60-12. Next base: position 2,260 of record JANQHV010000254.1, read on the forward strand.
ATGAATTCGACCAGGTTGGTCCTCGGCCTTCTTCATTGACGGCCCATGGTGTCGTGGGCAAGTTTCCACCATAAATGGAGCTACATCCAGTGGCGTTAGCAATCAGGGCACGATCTCCAAACAATTGAGATAACAATTTGACATAAGGTGTTTCTCCACATCCTTCACAAGCACCAGAAAATTCAAACAAGGTTTCCTGTACTTGTTGCTGGCCGATACGACGACTATTCAATGTACGCCGATCCGGAGTTGGTATTTTTGCAAAGAAATCCCAGTTTTCGCTCTCTTGTTCTCGCAATGGAGGCTGTGGCATCATATTGATGGCTTTTAGCCGAGTTTCTGTTTTATTCTTCACCGGACAGATATCCACACAAATTCCACAACCCGTACAATCTTCCGGAGCGACTTGAACGGTGAAGCTCCACCCTTTCCAGATACGATCTCTGGCTGCTGCCGATTTGAAGGTGGCCGGTGCACCGTCTAAATGCTTTTCTTCGTAAGCATTGGTACGGATCGAAGCATGTGGACAAACAAACGCGCATTTTCCACATTGGATACAAATTTTCTCATCCCAAACAGGAATCTCCAGGGCAATGCTTCGCTTCTCCCACTTTGCCGTCGCAGTCGGATACGTCCCATCTATTGGCATGGCACTGACGGGCAAACTATCGCCACGTCCACCAATGATTTCTCCCAGGACATCTTTCACAAAACCGGGTGGTTTTTCTGGGACTGGTGGTAAAAATTCACGACTACTGTTTATTGCAGCA
>JANQHV010000265.1 GCA_028282505.1 SAR324 cluster bacterium
GAGTCGAAGATAGATCAAAGACAGAGTTGGCACCGATGCTCAGGGCACCTGTGCTGGCCATAGCTTTGTCCACTACCAAGGTTCCTCCATTCAAGACCATGCCATTGCTCAAGACCAGATTGCCGGTGTTGGTCAGGGTGAAAGTCTGACTGGCACCAATGGTTAAGGAGTTGGCCAAGGTCAAGGTATCGGCAAGATCGACCCTGGCATTCTGGTTATGGGTGAGAGTATTGATGGTCAACGGACTATCAATGTCCAATCCTTTGCCGACATTGCTGGTTGCGTCAATGGTCACTTTGTTGATTGTTCCGCTGCCAGTCAGTTTCAAAAGACTATCAACGTTATTCAGGATAATGTCATTACTATTGACCAGGGAACCGGTCCCGCTGATGGTAAGAGTACTGCTGCCAATGCTGATGGAATTGGTGGTGTAGGTCAGATCAGCAGCCAGATCAAAGAGGGCATCTTCGATAATTGAAATCGTTCCCGACAAGGTCATCGGCTGCTCAATAGCCAAGCTTCCGGCCAAAACCATTCCATTGTTCAGGATCAAATAACCGGTATTGGCCAGAGTGAAAGTTTGGCCAGCAGCAATGCGCAACGATTGGTCAATGGTCAGGGCATTGGCAATATCCACCTTGGCACTTTGACTATGGGCCAGGGTGGTGATTGTTGGAGATCCATCAATGTCCAATCCTTTACCAGCGTTGCTGGTTGCGCTGATGGTCACACTGTTGACCGTCCCGCTTCCGGTCAGTTTCAACAGACTGTCTCCGTTGTCCAGGATAAGCTCATTGCTATTGACCAGGGAACCCGTCCCACTGATAGTGAGACTATTGTTGCCAATGCTGATGGAATTGGTGTTGTAGGTTAGATCGGCAGCCAGATCAAAGAGACTATTCCCCGTGATAGAAAAGGTTCCTGACAGGGTCATTGGTTGATCAATGACCAAAGTTCCTGCTAAAACCACTCCATTGTTCAGAGTCAGACTGCCGGTGTTGGTCAGAGTAAAGGTTTGGGTAGAAGCAATACTCAAGGATTGGTCAATGGTCAGAGCACTGGCAATATCTACCCGGGCATTTTGATTGTGGGTAAGGGTATTGATGGAGGGAGAACCAACAATGTCCAATCCCTTACCCACATTACTGGCTGCGTCAATGGTCACTTTGTTGATTGTTCCGCTGCCAGTCAATTTCAATACACTGTTTCCATTATCCAAAATAATTTCATTACTATTGACCAGGGAACCGGTCCCGCTGATGGTGAGAGTGCTGCTGCCAATGCTGATGGAATTGGTGGTGTAAGTCAGATTGGCTGCCAGATCGAAGATGGAATCTTCAATAATAGAAAAGGTTCCCGCCAGAGTCATCGGCTGATCGATAGCCAGTGTTCCCGCCAAAACCAACCCATTGTTCAAGATCAGATTGCCGGTATTGGTCAGAGTGAAAGTTTGGCCAGGAGTAATGCTCAAGGATTGATCAATGGTCAGGGCATTGGCGATATCTACTCTGGCACTTTGACTGTGAGCCAGGGTGGTGATTGTTGGAGTGCCATCAATGTCCAATCCTTTGCCAGCGTTGCTAGTTGCACCGATGGTCACGCTATTGATTGTCCCGCTTCCGGTCAGTTTTAAAAGACTGTTTGTCGTATTCAGGAGAAGCTCATTGCTATTGACAAAGGAACCTGTCCCATTGATGGTGAGGGTGCTGCTGCCAATGCTGATGGAATTGGTGGTGTAGGTCAGATCAGCGGCCAAATCAAAGATGGTATCTTCGATAATTGAGATGGTGCCTGACAATGTCATTGGCTGCTCAATGGCCAGAGTCCCGGCCAAAACCACTCCATTATTCAAGATCAGATTACCAGTATTGGTCAGAGTGAAAGTTTGGCCGGAAGCAAGACTGAAGGACTGCTCAATGGTCAGGCTATTGGCAATATCCACCCGGGTGCTTTGGTTGTGAGCAAAGGTATTGATGAAGGGATAACCATCAATATCCAATCCCTTGCTCATATTACCAGTTGCGCTAATGGTAACTTTGTTGATGGTCCCACTGCCTGTCAGTTTCAAAAGACTATCTGCATTATCCAGGATAATGTCACTGCTATTAACTAGAGAGCCTGTTCCACCGATGGTGAGCGTGCTGCTGCCAATAGTGATCGAGTTGGTGGTATAAGTCAAATCAGCGGCCAAATCAAAGATAGCGTCTTCGACAATTGAGATAGTTCCCGCCAGCGCCATCGGCTGCTCAATGGCCAGACTTCCTGCCAAAACCATTCCGTTGTGCAAGATCAACTTGCCAGTACTGGCCAGGGTGAAAGTTTGGCCGGCAGCAATACTGAAAGATTGATCAACGGTCAGAGCATTGGCAATATCCACTCTGGCACTTTGGCTGTGGGTGAAGGTATTGATGGTCGGAGTACCATCAATATTCAATCCTTTATCCACATTGCTGGTTGCTCCAATGGTGACTTTGTCGATTATTCCGTTTCCCGTCAGTTTCAATGAGCTGTCTGTTTCATCCAAAATGATATCATTGGTATTGGCAAAGTGGCCAGTCCCACTGATGGTAAAAGTATAGGTACTGACACTAATATTAGGCCCGTCATAAGCCAGGGTCGAGGAAAGATCGAACGCTGAATTGGTGTTGATGATGAGGGTACCCGCTAAAGTGGTCGTGAAATCTACATCCAATGTTCCTCCAGATAAAGCAAGGGCTCCTGACAAAGTTCCACCAGCTCCTGTGATTCGTAGTGTTCCTGTATTGGTTCCTGCATTTTGAATTTCAATATTTCCTGTAATCGGGCCACCCGTGCCATCCCAGGTAATGGTATTGGTTCCTGCAATGAAGTAGTTAGCCGTATTCCCACAGGCACTTCCTTGATCAAATGCAATGCCTCCTAAAAGAGTACCATCACCAATGCTGGCACAGTCGATTGCCCAGGAAAACGAGGAGTAATAGCAACACAATAAGGTAATCAGAATTCGAAGTACTAACTTCATTATTTTTTTAAATCAGGACTTAAGGTGCTTTCCAGCAAGGAATTGCCCCATTTTGTTAGCGGATGGCCGTATTAACAATCTGGGTAAATTCTTTTTTGGGAATCACCTAATTCATTAGCACCTCTCCCCGGATCTGCTGTAATCAGTTTCATTGCATGCTTTACATTTTTTTGGAGAAAGCAATCTTGTCTATAGGAGAAGAGGTATCCATTTTTTCGGAAAGGAAATATAAGATTCCAAATGGTAAAATTTCAAGAAAAATATCAATAATGTCAGTGGTAATTTTTTATCTTTTTTTACTGAATAAAAAAACGTATCTCCCTCATTTTATTGCATAAATGACGATTAAACAGTTTCTTAAAATATTCTATTTTTAGCGCCTTTCACAAAATAGCTTAATAATTCGAAGAGAGGATGTTGAAAAATTGATCAAACTCATATTCAAAGATCCAACACGATCCCTGTGATTTTTTCTTTTTTTAAAAAATATAATTATTTCAAATAGTTGTCATAGAGGATAAAGACGCCGACCGCTTGTCTAGTATCCAAATTTTCAACGTTTTTTCATGCTCCTGAATTCCAGGTAAGTCGAGATATCAGACCACTGGAATGAAAAAATAGAAAATTACACTATACTAGTTAGACGGCAAAAAAATAAATTTTGAATAAAAATTTTCACATTTTTGATAAAAAAGAGAATCTTTATCTCTGGGGATGAGGGCTCCGGTTTTCTTGAAAGATTTTTTAGGTAATAATTTTAACTATTTAAAAAATAATAAAGATGTTCTTTCCAAATCCGATAATCTCCACAATTTCCTCATAATCTCTCCATTCTTTCTCCAAAATTGGCTGCTATTCTCATAAGTAACTGAAAAGGATTCCCTCTCCCTGGGAAGAAGGCTAGGGTGAGGGGAAAGATACAATCTGGTATCATTATGAATAATTAATTAGAATATATGAATATATAAACTGATTTATTTTTAAGCATCAGAAAAAATGAGGGTAAGATGGGATTATTAACAACGAGGAATCTGTCAAAAAATTATCAAATGGGAGATGTCTCTATTGCGGCATTGAGCGAGGTGAACTTGGAGATTGAAAAAGGAACATTTGTTTCTGTGATTGGTCCTTCTGGTAGTGGCAAATCCACACTTCTGAATTTGATTGGTTGTTTGGATCAGCCCAGTTCTGGATCGATTCAGATGGCCCACCAGGAAATCAGCAAATTAGATAGCAGACAACGGGCAAAATTTCGTGGTGAGCATCTGGGGTTTGTCTTCCAGCACTTCAACTTAATTCCTGTCCTGACGGTATATGAAAATGTGGAGTATCCCTTGTTGATGGTCAAGGCTGGGAATAACCAATATCAGAGAGAACGCATTTTAGCACTACTGGATGCTGTGGGCGTATTGGAACAACAGGCAAAGTATCCCCACCAAATTTCTGGAGGACAGATGCAACGGGTTGCCGTCGCCAGGGCATTGGTGACCCAGCCAGAACTGGTGATTGCAGATGAACCCACGGCAAATCTGGATCACGATACTGCCTATAAGATCATCAACTTGATGAAAACGATGAAGGATAAAAGTGAGACGACCTTCATCTTTTCCACTCATGATCCGAAAATCATTGGAGAAGCCGAGATCATTTATACCTTAGAAGACGGCACCATCAAAAATCAAGAAGACAGGAGGAACCATGTTTAAAATCGCAAAAATCGCATATCGAAATCTCTTGCGCTACACACGCAGAACGCTCTTGACCTCGGTTTTGGTGACGATTGGTATTGTTGCAGTGCTGGTCTTTATTGCGGTAGCGGGCTCTTTCAAACAATTAATGGTGGGACAAATCACGGACTCCATGTTGGGACATCTTCAGATTCATCGTAAAGGGTACGTGGCCTCTATTGATAATTCTCCTTTGAATTTGAACTTGAATCCCAAGCAAGTCAAGAAAGTGGAAAACATTCTTGAGCAGCAGCCAGAAATCACTTCTTATTCCATGCGGCTCAAATTTGGAGGAATGCTGAGCAATTTTTCAGAAACAGCCAACATCCGGCTAAATGGAATCAACCCGGTACAGGAATTAAAAACTGTTCCCTTGTTACAACAACGAGTTTCTACAGGAAATGGAAAATCGACCAACCCTCCTACTCTCAAACAGGGGGAGATATGGGTGCCTGAAAACCTGGCTAAAGGGATGAAGCTCAAAGTAGGAGATCAAGTGGTTTTGGTGGCTACCAATCAAGATGGTTCTGTTAATGGCTCGTCGTTGGTCATCAGTGGTATTGTGGGTTCCATGACAGGCCCTGGTGGACGGGATGGGTACCTGAACCTGAAGGATGCTTATCAGTTACTCCGTATCAAAGGCAATGAAGTCAATGAAATTGCGTTGCGTTTGAATAATTTTGACAAGCTTGAAACAAGTTTTGAGGTGCTGAAACAGAAGCTTTCTGAGATCAAGAATAAAAAAGACAAACCCATTTTTGAAGTCCATACATGGCAAAAGCTTTCTCCATTTTCCAATATAGCCAAAATTATCGATTTGTTGACCATCTTTGTCAAAATTATCCTGATTGCCATTGTGTTGGTTTCGATCATGAACGTCATGCTGATGGCAGTTTATGAAAGGATTAAGGAAATTGGGACCATTGCCGCAATTGGCACAACACCCCGAAAAATATGGTCTTTGTTTTTAATGGAAGGACTGTTTTTAGGGATTTTTGGTGCAGTAACCGGTAGTTTGATCAGTTTGGCAATTATCCAATATCTGAACTGGCAACAGCTGACTTTTTCGTTTGGAAGGCAGGATGCTCTCGTTCTGAGCCCTGTCATTGCGATGTCGGAAATCATTGGGACCGCACTTATTGTAATTGTTATTTCTACGCTGGCAAGTCTGCAACCGGCTGTAAAGGCATCCAGGCTGGAGCCTGTTGAAGCATTGCGTCATTTTTAATGTTTCAAATTACGTGTGCGAATCTTGCTAAAGAGGGTTGGCCTTTATAATTAAGGATCGCTCCTTTACGTAAGGCACAAAGTAAGGAAACCAGGAGTTCAGTTGACAAGATAGTCTCTATTGAAAAACTGATCACGTAACATCAATTCATATGGAGCATTACCATGAAACATTTCATTAAGATCATATTTGGATTTATCTGCTTTTTCATTTTTACAGGGATAGTCCCTGAAATTTTTGCGCAAAAAACTCCTCAAGAGTGGTTAGTCACCATTGATCGTAATTTGAATCCTCCTCAATATGAGGCCTATCGTAAGTTGATCAATGTGGAACCTGATGGCAGTAGAAAAGAATTTGTCTTGTATACGCTCAAACAGGGCAAAGAAAAAGTAGCAGCCTTGTTCCTTTCTCCTGTTTCTGAAAAAGGTCGCGCCACATTACGTGTGGGGGATAATATGTGGCTTTATATTCCAAATGTTGGGCGGCCTTTGCGCATTGCCTCTCTGCAATCTGTCACTGGAGGTGTTTTCAATAATGCGGATATCTTGCGAGTGGATTATCAAGCTGAATACGATGCCATCAGTCTGCAAGAATCTCAGGAAACCGGGAAATCTGGTAAGAATTTACTACAATTGAATTTGAAGGCAAAAACCAATGCAGTGGCTTATGACAAACTGGAAATGATGATTGATCCCGATTTGGAATCCCCTGTCTTGATTCGTGCGGTTGCTGCTTCTGGCATGTTGATCAAAACGATCTATTTCAAAAACATTAAAGATTTTGGTGAGGGCATCAAAAGACCAGCTGTGGTAGAGACAGACAGCCCTCTTTATCAAGGTTATAAATCCGTAATGATTTTTGCAAAACTCAAACCGAGAACTCTGGCTGAGGAAGTATTCACTACCGATTATATGGGTAGAATCGAAACACTACGATAAAGAAAAATGATGAGATTGAAAAGATTGTTATGGAGAATCACAATAGTTGCTTTTTTAATGTGTGTTGCTTTGTATCCTTCTCTGACCATAGCTCAGGAAGACGATTTGTATTCATTTGAGGTAGAAGAATTTACGAAAAAAACTTGGGAATGGAAAGGGGAAATTTCTGCGATTAGTACCACCAAATTTTTTAATCAGGATGCCGTCGCATTTCCTTTGAAGTTTGAGAACGAAGCGATTCAGGCAGAAGAGCGGGAAATACAGATAGTGCTGGAAAGCCGCTGGGATTGGGACTGGTCCCGGTTATATGTCATGGGAGAAGCCAGTACACTATATTCCACAATTCCTGATGTTAATGCAGAGGATGCTTTCTTACGGGAAGGATATTGGCAATTGTCTAAATTTGATCCAAGTGTGCTGGAAATTGGAAAGCGTTTGCTGCGCTGGGGAAAAGGATATGCCTTCAATCCTGTTGCCTTTCTGGAACGTCCTAAAAATCCAGAAGACCCAGAAGCCAGCAGAGAGGGGCTATGGATGGTACAAGGACTCTGGATTCCTGGTGCGTTTTCTGGACTGGACAATACCTCGGTCACTGCTGTCTATCTTCCTCTTCGTCAAGACATCAATGAGGATTATCAATCCCATATTCCTCATGAAAATGTATGGGGATTGAAATTATATGCATTGATTGATACGACGGATATTGATTTGTATTTTGTCCAGTCGGAAGAAAAAGACGAAATCAACTGGGGTGTTGACTTTGCTTCTAATATCACCGTTAATTTTGAAATACATGGAGAATATGCCAGAAAGATTGATAGTGACTATGATGAGCTGCAAGCATTGTTAGGACTCCGTTATTTAACGGAAAATGACGTTACCTGGATTGTGGAAGTTTATCATGATTCTTCTGGTTGGACCGCAGAAGAGTCGGCTGAACGCTATGAACAAATAGAGAATAAGTCTCCTCTGAAAGCAAAGCCACTCCTCAGTCAAATCCAGAAACAAAAAACCATCAGTCAAAACTATGGGTATCTCCAAGCGAGTGCCAAAGAACCGTTTGAGTGGCTTTATTTCACTCCATCATTGGCTTTGCTCCATAATCAGGATGATCACAGCTACAATACAATCACTCAGCTGAATTATGCTCCCGCAAACAACTGGACTTTTCTGGTTTCCTGGCAACATTTTTCAGGAGAGGACCATACTCAATATGGAGAAAGTCTTGCCCAGAATAAATTAGAAATGAAAGCAACGTATGCCTTTTGAGTTTGCCTGAAATCTGGTAGAAACACATGTGATAACCTGAATCAGGTAGGTTCTAAAGCTTTTTGATCATGATGAGCTGTGTCCCGGTAAGAACCTGTTTGGAAAAGATGGTTCGTGGCGAAAAATCGATCTCGTTGAGCGGATTTTTGAGAAAATTTAAGGCGAATAGCTGGCCTATTTAAGGAAAATTTTCTCAAAACAGACGCCAATGAGGCGGTTTTGCAGTAGAATCAGGTTTTTCAAACAGGTTCTAAAATTGTATGAACTGTTGAAAAAAATCAGTTAAGAAAAGGCTTGTATGAAAATAGATCTCAAACAATGTTTTCCGACAGATGACCAAAATGCTTTACTGCTTGGTAGAGTATGGCAAGGTGGGAATAATGGAGGACCCTGCATTGTTCTCATAGAAAATGAAAGTGTTTATGACATTTCTTATTCGTTTCCTATCATTGCCGAGTTATTGAATGAAGAAAATCCTCAGGCTTCTCTGGAGGAAGTTGAAAAAGAAAAAATAGGAAATGTTTATTCTATTTTGGAGAATACAGATCCAGAATCAAGAGATACAGAGTTGCCATTTTTTCTGGCTCCTTGTGATTTACAAGCTGTGAAAGCCTGTGGAGTGACGTTTGCTGATTCGTTGCTGGAACGTTTAGTAGAAGAACAAGCCAAGGGAGATCCCAAAAAAGCAAAACAATTTCGAGATGAACTGGAGCAAGAATTAAATTTTGACTTAGGCAAGATTGAACCAGGTAGCCAAAAGGCAGCTGCTGTGAAACAGGTATTACAGCAAAAAAAGCTATGGTCTCAATATTTAGAAGTGGGCATTGGCCCAGAATCACAAGTTTTTACTAAAGCGCAGCCACTGGCAGCCATTGGGACAGGAGAAAGTTTAGGTGTGCGTGCTGATTCGAAATGGAATAATCCAGAACCCGAGATGGTTTTGGTTGTGAATGCTAGAGGAAATATCATTGGCGCAACTTTGGGCAATGATGTGAACCTCCGTGATTTTGAAGGGCGTAGCTCCCTACTGTTAGGAAAAGCAAAAGAGAATAACGCTTCTTGTGGCATCGGACCCTTTATTCGACTATTTAATGAATCTTTCACACTAGATGATGTTCGTAATGCAGAAATCACCATTGAAGTCAGTGGCCAGGATGGTTTTTTGTTACAAGATGCAAGCATTATGGAGAAGATCAGTAGAGATATCGAAATTTTGGTTTCCCAAACCATTGGCCAGCATCAACAATATCCTGATGGTCTAATGTTATTTACGGGTACTCTATTTGCCCCTAAAAAAGATCGTGATCAACCGGGGGAAGGATTTACTCATAAATTGGAGGATGTGGTCAGGATTGCCTCACCAAAATTAGGTGCTTTAGTGAATCGTGTTGGGTATTGTCATGAACTACCACCGTGGAAATTTGGCATTACAGAGTTCTTCCGCAATTTAACTCAGCGTGGATTAATTTGAGAAAATGACTGCTTTCCAAAATAAATTTCCCAGATCAAAATAAATTTTTTAAAAAAACTTGACAATCAAAGTTATAGATTATAAGTGTTAATGAACACGTGTTCATTTTCTTCATTTAAGAATTGTTGAACATAATCATATTTTCGTCTAATAAACGCTTTTTATTTTTGATAGAAATGCTCTCTGAGCCTGTCGAAGAGAATACACTGGTTTTGTTTCGACAAGCTCAGCAAGCAGAATGGCTGAAAATATAAGCTCGAATTATTTTAGCAAAATGATTTTATGTAATGTTGAATGAACACGTGTTCAATTTAATTTCATTAATGTTAACCCGATCCATATCGACTCATGACACAATTTTCATTTTTCGACCATCCGCATCGCCGTTACAACCCTTTGATCAATGAATGGGTTTTGAACTCCCCTCATCGAAACAAGCGTCCCTGGCTTGGAAAACAAGAAAATGTTCCTTTGCAGCATCTTCCCGCATATGATTCTGATTGTTATCTGTGTCCTGGAAATCAAAGGGCTAACGGAGATTTTAATCCCAAGTATGAGCATACCTTTGTATTCAACAATGATTTTTCAGCCCTCCTGGATTTGGAGTATGATTTTATAGGAGAGAGTCATTCTTTGTTGCGTTTTGATGCTCCACGTGGCTTATGCAAGGTTGTTTGTTTTTCTCCCAGGCATGATTTGACGTTACCAGAACTTGAAGAAAAAGAAATCAGACTGGTTATTGATGTCTGGTCGGATCAGGTAACGGAATTGGGGAAAAGGTATCAATGGGTCCAGGTGTTTGAGAACAAAGGGGAGTTAATGGGATGTTCCAATCCTCATCCTCATTGTCAGATTTGGGCAATGGACAGCATACCGAATGAACCCTCAAAGGAGAATGATTCATTGATGAATTATCAGCAAAAAAACGGTTCCAACTTGTTATTGGATTATCAGCAACTGGAAACGGAAAAAAGGGAAAGAGTCATTCTCGAAAATGATCACTGGTTGGCTGTGGTTCCCTTCTGGGCCATTTGGCCATTTGAATCAATGATTCTGCCCAAACGGCATGTATTGCATCTACCAGATCTGAATTCTCAGGAAAAAAACTCTTTAGCCAGTTTGTTAAAAAAGTTGCTGACGCGTTATGACAACCTGTTTAACGTCTCTTTTCCTTATTCTATGGGTTGGCATGGGGCACCTTCGGGTGATGCTGATTATGATCATTGGCAATTACATGCTCATATTTATCCTCCTCTACTTCGTTCAGCCACAGTTAGAAAATTCATGGTTGGGTTTGAGACTATGGCTGAACCGCAGCGCGATCTGACTTCTGAACAGGCCGCTGAAAAATTGAGATCACTATCTGAATTCCATTTCAAAGGAAATAGGAATGAATGAACAAAAAGATATAAATGAAGTATCCCTTTAAACCCGAAGATACTCTCCAAATGCAAAACGCATTTGGAAGGTAAATTCCTGTTTGATAATGCCGAAGATTTACGAAAGGAAACCATGTCCTCAGTCACTCTTAAAAAAGTATTTAAGCGTTATGGAAAAGTCGAGATTGTTCATGGAATTGATTTGGAAATAGCCGACAATGAATTTACGGTTTTAGTGGGGCCTTCTGGTTGTGGAAAATCGACAATTCTTCGCATGATCGCAGGCTTGGAAAAAATCAGTGAGGGAACCATTCAAATTGGCGACAGAGTCGTTAATGATGTTCAACCAAAGGCTCGTGATATTGCGATGGTCTTTCAAAATTATGCGCTTTATCCACACATGTCCGTTTATGAAAATATGGCCTTTAGTTTGAAATTGAAAGGAACGCCCAAAGGAGAAATCGAAACTTTGGTAGCAGAAGCCGCTGAAATTTTAGGGTTAACTCAATTGCTTGAACGCAAACCAGTAGCCCTTTCTGGAGGACAACGTCAACGTGTCGCGATGGGTCGTGCGATCGTTCGGAATCCTAAAGTATTTTTATTCGACGAACCCTTGTCGAATTTAGACGCACAATTGCGGACACAGATGCGGATGGAAATCAATAAACTCCATTTGAAATTGGAAACAACAACCATCTATGTCACGCATGACCAAATAGAAGCAATGACATTGGCAGATCGTATTGTCATCTTAAAAGACGGCAACATCATGCAAGTCGGGTCTCCCATCGAAGTGTATGAAAGACCTGCTAATAAGTTTGTTGCTTCTTTTATCGGGAATCCATCCATGAATTTTCTTGTTGCCAAAGTCAAGCAAAGTGGGGATGGATTGTGTCTGGATATCAACGGTTGGAACATACCTGTTCCAGAAAAAAACGGACACAAACTACAGCCCAACTCTGAAGTTTTAATGGGGATTCGTCCTGAGGACATTGAACTGGCAAAAACGGATGGCGCTTATCCTGATTCCTGGAAGTTTGCAGGTGATGTGTTGGTTACAGAAACTTTAGGAGGAGAGTCTTTGCTGGAGATTTTAGTGAATAATCATGATTTGGTAGCCAAGGTGGGAGGGCACAACGTGCCAAAGCGAGGAGAGAAAGCACAACTGGTTTTCAATTTAGAAAATCTACATGTTTTTGATCCCAAAACTGAGCAATCTATTTATTAATGTAAAAGTAAGAACCTGTTTGAAAAACCTGATTCTGCTGCAAAACCGCCTCATTGGCGTCTATTTTGAGAAAATTTTCGTTAAATAGGCCGGCTATTCGCCTTAAATTTTCTCAAAAATCCGCTCAATGAGATCG
>JANQHV010000529.1 GCA_028282505.1 SAR324 cluster bacterium
ACGCAAAGTGGGTGTCCTTGTAGAAATCATAAAAAAGCTTTTCAAAACAAACCCACTTGGGCCAGTACGGCGCAACAGGCGTTTTCCCATCACCCTCGCAGTTTAGGAAATAAGCCTGGCATTTTTTGCGATTGATATCATGATTGCCGGGAATGATGGCCACATGCACTGGATCGAGCTTTAGAAAACCCACCAGCTCTTTGAGAAAGGTAGACACTTCCACAAACTCCGAGCCCATCCCCCATTCTGCCAGATCGCCTGTGACGACAATCAAATCTGGAGAAAGACCATTGTCTTTTTGCAATTGCCTCAAATCGTCGGTCAATCTTTTGATCAAAGTGTCAAAACGTTGTTCAGGTTCTGGTAATTCCAGACTGCCAAACAGATGGTGCTTGCCAAACTGCAAATCGGACAGATGGAGGATGGTCAGTTGCTTCATAGTGCCTTTCATTTATTCCATAGTTTCCAGATCCTTGGCTTTCTTCTTGAAGAAGGTTTCAATGGCATTGGCTTTCTCTGAGGAGCTGCCCACCTGGCTGTAGAGGTAGGTTTCCCAGAAGTCACAATGGTTGTCCTCATAATTGGCATATTAGTTCCTCGTTTGATAGAATGATTATTAGCTTTCTGCTATCAGAAAGAAAGTGGATTGTCTATGGGGAAGGAATACCTATTTTTCCGGGGAGAATTGATATGTTAATGATTTCAATGGGTTGGGGGAGAAGAAAAAAGGTCAATATCTCTCACAGCGAATGCTTCTTCATCACCAGCACGATGGATGATCACCCCATCAGGATTCACGATTTGACTGGCTCCAATGAAAGCCACGTTTGTCGTTATTTCATGATCCATCCCCAGGCGATTGGCCGTAATCGTATGTACCGACAAATCCTGGGAGGTCTGGCGAGTCATTTCTGAACCGTCTTCGCCACAAAAATTCACGGGAATGCAGATCAGGTCTACGTTTTTGGCCACTAATGCTTTGCCTGCTTCAGGCAGCCAACAGTCGTAACACAGTAAAATTCCGAGCCGTATGCCAAGGACTTCAAACACCTCAAAACCAATTCCGGGGCTATAGATTCCGCTATCAAATATCGGCAGATGAACTTTCCGGTGTTTGCCCACAAATCCTTGCGGCCCCACAATGACAGCCGTGTTGTACAGGTGATTGCCTTCCTTTTCTACGATTCCTCCAACAATACAGGCTTTCTTGGTTGTGGCAACCGCCAGCAGCAGTTGGGTCGTCTCAGCGTCAGGCACAAACTCTGCCAAGTCATGGACCTGCTGTTGAGAAGTGAAAAGGCAGCCCGTGCTGAACAGTTCTGGCAAGAGAACCAGGTCAAAATCACTTTGCAACAGGGTATGATGGACTTTCTGGAGATTGGCTTGTTTATCACCGAAAACCACATCAAATTGGAAGAATCCTACTCGCATATCTCTATTGGTCTTGCTTAAGCCATTTGTTCCATTTCCTCAAATTCATTCCTATTTCCGTTGTTGTGACAAGGGCCTGTTCTTGTTGTTGCTTCAAAACTGAGCACGGGGCCGAATTCAAAACAATTTTGCCAGAAAACTGATCCAGCCCGGAGCGTTGGCTCCAGCACTGGCCACTGTATTCATCACAAATTCACCAATCTGACTGTGCAGATCAGGATTTGTTGTTTGCATCTCTGCTACAGTTTGTTTTACCTGTCGTTCTCCTTTTTCTGTTGGCTTCTTTTGTAATTCTTCTTTCAAAGTTTGTCCTGCCCCTTGCTGGCTTTCCAGGAGAGAGAAGAAACGATTCATGATTTCTCTCTGACTGGATACCCCCTCAGAAACCAATGTTTGCATGAGCTTCAACTGGTCTTCCAGCGTCGTGATTCTTTGCTCGTGCTGTTTCTCAGTATATTGCAACAAAGCTTGTTTTTCTTCCAATTGCACTTTTGCGATGCGCAACTGGCTTTTCAACTCCAAAACCTGAATGGGATCAGTCACAAATTCTTCTGGCGACAAATCTCCTTTGACCACCAAACCATACCGATCCAGATACTCTTCGATTTCTTCTTTTTGTCCTTCAGGAGATGTAATCACCATAGTCACTTTCAAACCTTCTTGTTTGATCGTCACCCCCACGTCTTGATCAGGGTATTTGTCTCGCAACAGTTTTCCAAAATTCTGCAAAATTGTCATGCCTGCGGCGTGATGTTCTGGTGGAAACTCAATACTCCGAATAATCGAATTTGGATCTTGCTCCGACTCAATCACATTGCTTATCACCAGGGTGTCTTTGTACTTCTCTTTCAGATCATTAGGGATGGTTTTGTAAGTATAACCATCCATGATGGCTCCCTCCAGATAGGCTTCTTTCCAAACGGGTGGTCCATCTCCTGTACTATTAACTGATTTGGCAAACAATAAATTGGTTCTTTGTAATCTTGCCCGTGTAAAATTTACTCCATAAATATCTGACTTTTCGAGATTGGCTTCAAAGAGATTGGCCCCAGTGAGATTGGCTTCAAAGAGATCGGCTCCAGTGAGATTAGCATTACTGAAATCGGCTCCAGTGAGATCGGTGTCACTGAGCTTGGCGTTGCTGAAATCGGCACCACTGAGATCAGCTCGCATGAGATTGGCTCCAGTGAGGTTGGTTCCAGTAAGATTGGCTCCGGTGAGATCGGCGTCACTGAGTTTAGCTTTAAAAAGATTGGCTTCAAAGAGATTAGCATAACTGAGATCGGCTTCTAAACTAAGATCGGCTCCAGAGAGATCGGCTCCAGAGAGATCAGCTCGTTCGCCTTCTTTATAGGCAGACTCCACCCACCTCTGATGCTGTTTCAGGATTTCCTGGAGTTCGTTTTGACTGATTTCTCTCAGTTTGGTAGCCATTTTTTCTCTGTGTCCTCTGTGGCTCTGTGGCAAATATTTTTTGGTTATGACATGATCAGATATTAATTGACAATCGGGATGTACTGACCATTCCGGAAGTGCTCAAAAAAATGGGTCAGCATGGGGTGTTCGATGGGCAAACCGGTGAGATCCTTTTTCAGGTTTTGTTCGGCCACGTAAGTGGTGTGAAAGGCTCCGTGGACCATGACATGGTACCAGGGTTCGTCTTTCGGGGGTCGGCTTCTGGCCATTTGTTCATACCATTCTTCCGTGCCTTGAAAGGTGGCATCGACATCAAAGACTACCCCTCGATAATCAAACAGACGGTGATGGATGACTTGACCAATGGTGTATTTACAGGAGGAGATTTTTATCATGTTCTATTCTAATAAAGGTTTGGGTTAAGTAGGGGCAGACCTGCGTGTCTGCCCTCAGAATAACCTGCTCGAAAGAGGATATGCGGTATTTCCTTTTTTGCAAGTCACTTAAGACACCGTTGACACTGACAGAGCGGAGTTTCGATATTCCCCCGGGCTCTTGCCAACCCAACTTTTGAAGGCTCGGTGAAAGGCACTTGGTTCTGAAAACCCCAATAAAAAAGCCACTTCACTGATCGAAAATTTCTTTTTCTGCAGATAATTCATGGCCAGCTTTTTTCTCATTTGTTTGAACAACTCCTGAAATGAGGTGCCTTCTTCTTTCAACTTTCGTGTCAGCGTCCATCGGCTCATGTTCAAATGCAAAGCCACCATTTCAATGTCCACCTCTCCGGTTGGAAGCTGGTCAAAAATGTATTTTCTCACTTGGTCTTGCAGCGATTTCCCCGCGGTCAACTGGCTCAACAAAGAGTCGGCGTGTTTGGTCAAGACTTCCTGCAAATAAGAATTGTGGGCAGGGTGTTGGCAGTCCAGGTATTTCTTTTCGAATAAAATTCCATTTTCTGGTCGATCAAACAAGATGGGAGACTGGAAAATCCGTTGATATTCTGTCACATGCTCAGGCGCCGCATGCCGAAAACGAACCTCAATTGGATTGAACGGTGATCTCGAAAATAACCTCATCATGGTGATGGCGGAGGAAAGGGATATTTCAGCAGCTACTGAAAAATTATATTTTTCATCTTCTATTCTGTGGACGAGCAAGGCATAGTCATCCTGTTCCTGAAGGTCCAGGTAGGCCACTTCACAGATCAACTTGGTGTAG
>JANQHV010000329.1 GCA_028282505.1 SAR324 cluster bacterium
AATTTGAGGCGAATAGCCAGCCTATTTAACAAAAATTTTCTCAAAACAGACGCCAATGAGGCGGTTTTGCAGCAGAATCAGGTTTTTCAAACAGGTTCTAAAGACCAATGATTCAAAGTTTAGAAGGTAGAAGAATTATCCAGTACATTTTTGACAACCTCGCCCAGTTCTTCTGAAGCAAAGGGTTTCATGATTAAATCATCGATTCCCCACATTTGGATGTTGTCCTTGGCGACCAAATCACTATAACCGGTAAACAGAATAATCGGAATCTCCGGGCGAATTTCTTTTATTTTTTCTCCCAGTTGTTTTCCGTTCATGTTGGGCATTCCATAATCGGTCAACACCAGATCAAAATCTTGAGGATGGTCGGTAAAAGCCTTCAATGCTTCGACACAATCTAGAAATTTAGTGACTTTGTATCCAAAATTCTCCAGCATACGCTGAGTGAAATGAATAACCATCGGTTCATCATCAACCAGCAACACTCTTTCTTTTCTGGTAGAACGGAGTTCTGTTGTGGGTTCGGACAATGTCGCTTCTTCACGGGTGGGTGGCAGGTACACATGAACTGAGGTACCTTCTCCGATCTTGCTTTCTACTTCAATAAGTCCTCCATGCTGCTCAACAATGCCTTGTACGACCGATAGCCCCAACCCTGAGCCTTGTCCCACTTCTTTGGTGGTAAAGAAAGGATCAAAGATCCGTGTTAAGGTGGTTTGATCCATTCCAGTGCCTGTATCCTGGACACTTAAACTGACAAATTTTCCTTCTCGTTGCAGCCCCTCCGAAGTAGTGAATTTACGAAATCCCTCGTTTTTCAAACGGATTGTCAGCTCTCCGCCTTCTATCATCGCATGGTTGGCATTGATGCAGAGATTGAGCAGGACTTGATGCAGTTCGTTGGGCATTCCCAGGACTGGTTGAACGTCGACGTCCATTTCTTTTTTAATCGAAATGTTAGGAAAAATAATATTTTTGAGCAATTTAATGGTATCTTCCACTACCGTATCCAGGTGCACCAATTTTTTCTGGGACATGGATTGCTGTCCATAAGCCAACATCTGACGGACTAAACTCTTGGCTCGTTTTCCAGCTAATAGTATCTGCTCTAAGCTATCCCGGTCTGGATCACCCTGGGACTTATCAACCATGAGCATTTCTGTAAATCCAAGAATAGGAACCAGCAAGTTATTGAATTCATGGGCGATTCCTCCTGCCAGGGCACCAATGGCTTCCATTTTTTGAGATTGCCTCAATTGTGCTTCCAATTGTTTCTTTTTGGTAATATCACTGACCACCAGGAGTAGCAACTTCTCATCGCTCTCCTGAGAGCTTGTGGCGATACGTCCTTCCAGATTCACAAAAACGGTGGAATCGTTTCGGCTTAAGAGTTGAACTTCAATGTTTTTCCCCTGAGGATTTTGGTAAAATGCTTTGAAACGATTCAAAAATATAGTTTTATCTTCTGGAACAATAAAATCAGCAAAAGCTCGGTTTAGGAGGGAAGATACTTCCCGATTTAATATATCCGCCAGAGTTTGATTGGCCTTCTGAATCATGCCCAGGTGATCAACCGTCATGAACCCTACAGGAGCCTGATGGTATAATTCAAGGTAGCGATCTCTAGATTCAGCCAGCCCTATTTGAGTTTGCCTTAATTCTTCATTTTGGATTTCCAACTCAATTTGATGAACTTGCAAATCATGGATGATGCTTTGGGTCTCATCTGGTGATAATTTATGTAATTCTTCAGACTTTCTTTGGGCAATTTGTTCGGCCTTTTGACGCAGCTCATTGAATTTACTGCTTGCTTTCGTTTCCATAAAATTTAGTTTTGTAGTTGAATTGCTTTTGATCGAATATTTCTCGCACGGCTCCAAGCAGCTTATGAATGGCAACAGGTTTCATCATATATTTGAGAATACCCAGTTGCTTGGCTTTCTCTTTTGGAAAAATATCACTGTGGCCTGTTATCAAGATAATAGGGAGTTGAGGCTTGTAGGACAAACACTTTTTACTAAGTTGCTCTCCTGTCAGATTGGGCATGGTTTGATCGGTGATGAGCATGTCAAACTGGTCCGGGTTGTTACAGAATATTTCTGCAGCTTCCAAACTATTGTGGGTTACAGTGATCTGATAACCATACTTTTTGAAGGCCGATTTGTAGAACTGACACAAAATGATTTCGTCATCGACCATCAAAATACGCTCTTTGCCACGATAATCCACATCACTTGCTACAGATTTTTCTGTGACCGATTCTTCAATAAGAGGGAAATAGACGGTAAAGGTCGTTCCTTTTCCAATTGCACTTTCTACCCCAATGGCACCCTGATGGTTTTTGACGATACCATGTACGACAGAAAGTCCCAAACCAGTCCCTTTTCCCGTATCTTTTGTCGTAAAAAAAGGATCAAAGATGCGTTCTCTCGTCTCTGGAGGAATCCCACAACCGGTATCACGGATGGTCAATTGAGCATAAGGAACTTTTTTCATATTGGGCAGAGGCAATGGTGTTCTCTCGAACAAGCGTTCTTGCAAAGATACTTCCAGAGTTCCCTGGTCATTGATCATGGCCTGTTGGGCATTGGTACAAAGGTTCATGATGACTTGATGAATCTGAGTGGGATCTGCCAGAATCGGACGGCAGTTGGGATCAAGATTTTGGCGAATGTCAATGGTGGTAGGCAAAGTAGCTCTGATCAGTTGCAACACTTCTCCAATGAGAGGAGCCACATAAATAGGTTCCAATTGGTGCAACTGTGGACGACTGTAGGTTAGAATTTGTTTGACCAGCTTCTTGGCACGAGTTCCTGCGGTATAGACGTTGTTCAGATATTCTTTCTGTTCGTCTGGAGACAAATCGGGCATGTCTTCCAATAGCATTTCGGTATAGCCCAAAATCGCATAAAGGATATTGTTAAATTCATGGGCAATTCCTCCAGAAAGAACCCCTACCGCTTCCATTTTTTGGGCTTGGTGCAATTGTCCTTCTAACTTTAAACGCGCGGCTTCTGCTTCTTTCTGTGGAGTGATATCGCTGACACTGACCAGCAATTGCTGCGAACTTTCCCCAGATTTTTGTAGCTTTTTCCAGGGAATGATCCGTCCCATCAGGCTGGTATGAAATAGTGGTTTGTTCTGAGGATTCAATCGAACTTCCAAGTGCTTTTTTTCCGGCACTTTGAAAAAGGCATTGAAGCGGGCAAAGAATATTTCCTGATCATCTTTGGCAATGAAGTCTATCAGGGGCCGTCCAATCATTTTTTTCATTTCCACATTGAGCATGTCCTCCATGGTCTGATTGGCTTCCAGAATGATTCCATGACTATCTATGGTAACATAACCTGTCGGGGATTTATGATACAAGAGAGAAAAGCGATCTCGTGATGCTTCCAGTTCTTCCTGAACCTCGCGTAATTCTTCGTTCTGCATTTCCAATTCAATCTGGTGTACCTGTAAATCATGCAAAATTTCCTTGGTTTCTTTAAAAATGCGTTTATCGGTAGTTACTAATTGTTGTTGGGCAATCTTTTCTGCCTTTTTCCGTAACTCAGCGAATCGTTCCGTGTGTTCTAATTTTCCCATTGTTTATTTTTACTTTTATTTAGGTAATTGTCCCTGTAAGACTGCAATACTCTGATTGGCCGTATTGAGATCCTTCAAAAATTCTGAAAGTTGTTTTTGGAGAAGTTCATTTTCATTTTCCATTTGTTCATAGCGTTTCAACATCTTGGCATGCGATTGGGAAAGTTCTGAATTGTGGAAGGAAAATTTGACAACCTGGCTGAGCAGTTGTTTGCGATTTTCTTCCAATGTAGCAATTTGATCTTCGGTTTTTTTGACTCTCTGCTCCAGTTGTCGTAACTTATTGCTGATTTCTAGAATCTGTTTTTCCTTTTTAAACAAGTTGACAAAAACCCGGACTTTGGAGCGCAATAGCTTGGCAGAAAAAGGTTTGGTCAAATAATCAAAACCACCGACCTCATAGCCGTGAAAAACACTGTCATCATCAATAAACGCAGCAGAAACAAATATGATGGGGATGTGTCTGCTTTTTTCAAGCTGTTTGATTTTTTGTGTCGTTTCAAAACCATCCATTTCCGGCATGTGCACATCCATCAAAATGACAGCAATGTCTTGTTCTTGCTGGAGTTTTTCCAGGGCTTCCTGACCAGACTTCACTGAAATTACATGATAACCTTCTGTCTCTAAAATTTTCTCCAGCGCAAATAGATTGGCTGATGCATCATCTACCACCAAGATATTAACTTCTTGCCTCATCAGTTATTTTTTCCTTTTCCAAAACTAGGGTTAGTGATATTTTCGGTCAGTTGTGCAAAAACGGTTTCCCCACCCTCTTGGTAAGTGAAGGAATAATTTTAGGTGGGTGAAAATATCATCAAGCCCCCAAAACCTTTTGAAAATGCCCCACATAATGGGTGAGTTCATTGTTACCATTCAGAACAGTTGTGATGCGGAGGTGTTCTAAATGCACTTCTCCATTTTTATGACGGTTCCAGATTTGGCCTTCCCATTCTTGATGCTCTTCCAAGGCTTCCCAAATTTGCTGGTAAAACGTTTCATCATGACGTCCTGACTTGAGGATTCTGGGATTTCTTCCCACCAGTTCTTGGGCGGAGTAGCCACTCAATTTAACAAATGCCTGATTGACCCGAACTATCGTGGCATCTTTATCGGTAATCATGCTGGCTTCTTGTGATTCAAAAGCAACGTTGGCTAAATAAAGATCTTCTTCTGCCCGTTTGCGATCCGTAATCTCCACAAAGGTCAGCACAATCCCGGAATAGGTCTTCGGAGCCACATAATACGGCAACACCCTCATCAAAAACCAGCGTTTTTCTATATTCTGTACTTCTTTTTTCAAAGCTTCTGAAGAGCGTTGGACAGCATGCACCATGCTGAGAGGATCGGCGTCGATGAGATTGTGTGTCAGGTGATGGAAAGGACGCCCGACGTCACTGTCAATGATCTGATACAACTCGGTCAACTGAGGCGTGAATTTGCGCACTTCCAGGTTTTCATCCAAAAACAGGGAAGCGATTTGTGTGCCTTTGAGCAGATTGTCCACATCATGATTCAACTCCGAAAGCTCCATGATTTTTCGTTGATGTTCGGCATTGACCGTGTACAATTCTTCATTGACTGATTGCAATTCCTCATTGGTACTTTGCAATTCTTCATTGCTGGCCAGTAGTTCTTCATTGGTGGCTTGCAACTCTTCATTGGAAGTTTCCAGTTCCTCAATAGTCGCCTGCAAGTTTTCCCGGTTGAATTGCAATTCCTGCTCCAAGTCTTGAATGCGCTGTTCGGCTTCTTTGGTCACATCATAAGCCCCCCCAGTTTCCAGGTCAATGCCACTGACTTGTTGACGTTTGACTTCCTTAATAAAGATTGCTGCCAAAGGGTCCTGTCCTTTTTTTTCAGGCAATGGAGCAATTCTCATTTTAACAATTTTTACCTCATCATCGATTTTGATGCGAATATTGGAATAGTTGGCTTCTTCCCTGGTTTTAAACACTTTTTGAATCCCGGTTGCCAGAGGAATGGTTAACTCCTTGAGGGCCATTTTGGAAATATCATTGTGCATTTTGCCAGAGGGTAATTTGAAATAATCGGCCGTGTCTCCTACCGTATGCAGCAGTTCCATTTGCTCATTGGCCACCAGGGTCAGGGGTAAATATTCTTGAGAAACCCCTTGCAGTAAACGTTCCAGCAATCGCTCTTCTTCGTGCAGGCGCAATATTTGCTGACGATGGGGATAGCGAACATATTCCATACGGTTTCTGGTATCCAGTGGAGCAGCAACAGCCTGGTCACCAGCAGCAATACGACGTCTGCCTTTGCAAAGGTAGATTTTCCATTTATGGTCCAGGGCTTCAAAATACTCAGCCATTTCTCCCGTCGTTTCACTCGTTCCCAACAATAAGACTCCTTGTGGATTAAGAGCAAAATTGAATAATTCCAGAGCTTTTTTCTGCAGAACGGGCTGTAGGTAAATGAGCAAATTACGACAACTGACCAGATCAATATTCGTAAAGGGAGGATCTTTGACAAGATTGTGTTGAGCAAAAACCACCATCTCTCGGATACTGCGTGCGATATGAAAATTGTCGTCTTTGCGGTGGAAATACTTGGACAACAATTTAGGTGAGAGATCAGCGGCAATACTTTCAGGATAGGCGCCACCACTGGATTGTTGAATGGCATCACGATCCACATCAGTGGCAAAGATCTTCACATCGAATGATCGCCCCATGTCTTCCATACATTCCCGGCAGAGAATTGCTAAAGAATAAGCTTCTTCTCCTGTCGAACATCCGGCAACCCAAAGACGAATCTCCCGGTTCTCTCCTCTTTCCAATAATTCCGGCAGCCATCTCTCTCCCAAGGTATCAAAGGCTTCTGCATCACGAAAAAAGTTAGTCACACCAATCAGTAGCTCACGATAAAGACTAGTGATTTCTCTGGTATAACTTTCCATGTACTTGACATAATCCCGCAGTTCATGAATTTGATTGACACTCATGCGTCGCTCAATGCGCCGGATGATGGTTGAGGGCTTGTAGTAAGTGAAATCAACTTTGTGCTTTTCTCGCAACAACGAGAAAATGCGTGTCAACCCATCTTCATTGGTCAGCAACCCTTCTGAAAACTCCGATTTGGTGGCATAGGGATGCTTGATGAAAGACAACAATTGTTTGGGCATCTCACCAGGAGAAAGAATGAAATCGGCCAGCCCTGTTGCAATTGCACTGCGTGGCATGCCATCAAACTTGGCGGACTCCTCATTCTGCACCATCACCATCCCTCCTGATTCTTTGATGGCTCTGGTTCCACGTGTCCCGTCACTGCCTGTCCCAGACAGGATAATGCCGATGGCTCTCTCTCCTTGATCTTCTGCCAGAGAACGTAAAAAAACATCAATGGGTAGGTTCAAGCCCTGAGAATGATCCTGGTCGCTCAAAAGTAACTTGCCATGGAAGATTTTCAAATTCTTCTTGGGGGGAATCAAATAAATTCCGTTGGCCTCGACGGGCATTCCTTCTTCTGCCCGATAAACAGTCAACTCGGTACGCTTGGACAAAAGTTCTTTCATCAAGCTTTTGTAATCTGGCGAAAGGTGCTGGATTACAATGAAGGCTAATCCACTGTCGGTGGGCATGTCCTTGAAAAATTCTTCAATGGCTTCCAATCCTCCTGCTGATGCACCAATCCCTACATAATGAGATGGCTCATTAGCTGCCCGTTTGATCAGTTTAGGCTGCTCGATTTCTCTCACTGTTTGTTCACTCATAATCATCCCCTGTTTTATTATGCAATATTCTTTTTCTCAAACCAAAACGACTCTTTATTGCGATTATCTACCAGACGACTGCTGCCTTCCAGCAACTCCATGGTGTATGCCATCATCTGTTTACTTTGCTGCAAGAGCTGTTGATTGATATCGACCATTTTGCGGTTTCCCACAAACACAGGCTCGGCTTTGTCAAATTGTTTGCTTGAAGACGCTGCAGGGATGTCAAAGTTTTTTTCAAATGATCTTTCAGTCGTATCGTTTGAAATATCTTGTGGAGTGTTTTCCGTTCCCATTATCGAATTTTCAATCAACTGTTGGATGAATTCCGATTTGCTGATATCTTTGCTCTCACAACATTCCTCAATTTTCTCTAAAACTTCTTCTGATAGGCGAATGGTCACTCGTCTTCCCATGGTTTTGCCATATTTGGGGGGCCTGCCCATTACAGGACTTCTTTTCCTTTTTGCCATCTATCTCCATTCTCAAGCATTGCTTATGTAATACAACGTTTCTCTTTGAAGCAAAGTGTTTCACCACCGTTAATGGTTGTTAAATATTTGTCCGACAAATATTTACTACATTTGTCGGACAATAGTCAAGCAATCGCAATTGATCTTTATTTTTCAAGTGTTACTTCAATTGGACTTTGAATATTTTGCCTGTCACCGCATCAACGAACCATTCGAACGGGCTATCCATCTTCTTGCATAGATGATTTAAGATTTTTTTTCTTTTTTGTTTGCTTTTTGTTGCTTTTTATTGAAAATCATCCTATCCTTTTTTGGAAAAGAAAAAAAATTAAGTAAGCAGATATCTATATTTAAAGTTGAATTAAGAACCTGTTTGAAAAAAACAATTCTGCTGCAAAACCGCCTCATTGGCGTCTGTTTTGAGAAAATTTTCGTTAAATAGGCTCGCTCGCTATTCGCCTT
>JANQHV010000364.1 GCA_028282505.1 SAR324 cluster bacterium
GATCTATGCTTGCCGATGAATTTTTACTGGTATCTGGCTGTATTTGTTTCTCGAAACCCTCTGAAAATTTTTCTAAAACCTGCTCTTCCACATTATTTGCAGAGTTTGCAGGAACATGATCCAAAGTGGATTTTAGATCATCAGAAGGAAAATTAGCATTTCCTTGCTGCCCCGATGTGGTGGCTTTCACTTCAGCAGGCTGACTCATGTTGGCTACCTGCTCTGTCAGTTGGGCTGCATTGTCTCCCTGGGGCAGATAATGAGAACTGGCCTGATTCACCGTTGGGTCCACCTGTACAATTTCAATAGATGATTCATCAGATTCTATCTGCGCTTCTTCTAAAGCAGCAGGAATAACAGCAGGATTGGCTTTCACATCACTGAATGCGATGGGCGATTCTTCTATCATCTGTTCTTCATCTGCCAGGAAGATTCCTTCTTCCTCCGCATTCCCTTCTTCCATGGCAAAAAGGGCATTTTCAAAGGAAAATTCCTGGCCGATGAGAGCCTCTGAATTTTCTTCCAGTCCCTGAAGTTCTTCTGTTCCCTGTGGGATAACAGGGGTTGATGAACTAATAATCATTGACATTCTCCATACCTAGAGTTGATCGATTACTTCTTCCGTGCAATTTCTTCAACCAGCCGAGCTGACTGCTCTGGCTCCATTTGAGCTAAGACTGCAGAAGCCTGCTTCCCTTTGATCTTGAGCAGGATTTGTACAGCAATTTTCGTGTTTAGTTGAGCAATAGACGCTGCTGCTCTGCCTGGCTCCATTTTGGCATAAAAGTCAACGGCTTTATTCAGTTGCTCCCGATCCTGCACTTTCTTTCTGTTAATATCTTTTTCGACCTCTTGCTGTAGTTTTTCCAACTGAGCAATTTGGCCTTGCAGGTCTTCTTCCAGTGCCTTCAACTGCCTTTCACGACGATTGAGCGCAACCTCTCTAGCCTTGATTTGCTGTTCCTTCTCGAACAATCGTGTTAAGACTTGCTGTTCACTTTCTGTAAAAGTGCGCTTCTTCTTTTTCTGATCTTCTTCAGGCGTTGCCTCTCCAGCACATATATCAATGCCATAGTCTTTACAAAAAGACTCAACAAATGCTGGCAATGGCAAGGCAGCATAAGCAAAGTCAGCAAAAAACATGCCGCACCCTATTATCAACCATGTCTTCTTTTTTAATAAAGTTTTTATTTTCAATAACATAGGAGGCCTCTAAGTAATATTACATAGATTTTTGAATATAGTCTGGAAACAAAAAGTAGGTAAATTATATCACTTTGATCGTTGTTGTAGAGAAAAATTCTGGGCAATTTCATCCATTTCCAATCTTTCTAAACGATCTTGATGCTTACGATAACGCTGTAACTCTTTTTCTTTGAGAATTTCTAAAACCCTCCGATTTTGTGTCGCCTTCAACAAACTCTGTTGTGCCCGACCGACCTCCTCATTTTGTTCCTTGAGTTGCTGTTCCAAAACATGAATTTGTTGCTCCATGCGCCGGCAAAAGTGTTGATGAAATTGTAATTGAGCAATTGTAAATCCCTCATTTTTTAGTTGATTGGTATGAACATGGCTTTGTTGGATTTGTTCTTGGGATTCGACAATGCGACTTTTAATTTCTTGAGCAATCTGCAATTGTTCTCCAAATTCTTTTTGCTTTAATTTCTCAATGCGTTCACGAACATCCAACGCAGTTTGCATACTGAATCTGGGCATAGGCGATCAAATTCTTATTGTGACAGTCTTATTCTTAATCCTAATCTTACTCTTAATCTTTAGAAATTCAGAGAGCATGATTAAGAATTTGTGTATTTTATTGTGAATACTTGTACTAAGATAGCAATTGATATCCAAATTGTATGCCTATCTGATCAAAAAGGGATGGTATTTTAGAACGTGTTTGGAAAAGATGGTTTGTTGCAAATTCTCACAGTTACTTTTATGAAGGAGTCTCTCATGCAAACTATAACCGTGGCAGATAGTATTGCGGAAACATTAAACCCCCTCTCCCAAGAAGAGAGAAAAAAGAGGGTCTTAAGTGAAAATGGAATTACCATTGCTGATGAAGAAGAGATATTGTCTTCAAAAAATGAACTTGTTTTTGATACCCCCCTCAAAGCAGATGACTACTTAAAACACCTTGATAAAATAATTGCTGAATTTGATGAAGATTAACTAAAGTAAACGGGAGATAACCGCATAGAAAATTTTTTTCGACAGGAGCAAGCCCCTGTAACTCCTGTTTTAAATAACCCAATAACTCAAATAATCAAAAGATCAATGTCAGGGACGCACCGCACGCACACCTCCGCCGTCGCAGTAGCTCCAGTCATCCTCGCCGACGACGCCACCACCACTGAAGAACACGCCGCGAACGCAACAAGAACCCGTCTCCTCAGATGACCAGTACCACCATGCTCCACCAGGAGCAAAAATAGGGTCTAATCTGATATTACTACCGGTATAAGTCTTATTTGATTTTGACTCTTCATAAATTCCTTGTAATTCTTCCACAGTCGGGAGACGCCAGTCACTATAACCGCCTGGTCTCAGACCAGCAACATATCGCTCGGAAGCATTCCAATTCAGGCATTCTCCCAAATCCGCATAACTGTCTTTTTTGGTCCACATTAAACCTGTTCGAATGTCTTCGATCACACCATTACCCTTGTCAATATAGCGACCATCGGCTGAACGGGTTTCATACTGTGGAGCAGTCGTCGATGTTGACGTTGTCGTCATTATCGTTGTTGTGCTTGTTTGTTGCTGGCGTTCCAATTGCATTAATTTGAGTCGAGCCGTTGGGAGGTAGGGACTGTTGGGATACTCGCTCATAAAAAATTCAAAATCCTCTTTTACCTGGGAATTTTCGATCTGCTCCCACATCACCAAATCGGGAGGGGGTCTTATGCTTCCTGATGTGGAAGGAGGAATCATTGTTGTTGGGATAATACTCTGAGTGGGGGTAAAATAAAACTTGCCTAGCAATAAATCCTCCACTGCAGGCAGTTGTTCTCCCACGGTTTCCTCATAAACCGCCTGGCGTACATGGATGAACATCTCATTGATCGTGATCCCTGGCTCGTTAATGAAGTGTAGCAGATGCTTGGTAAAGACTCCATTATTCCCGTCGCCATCCTCAGCAGCTTGTCCAGGGGCAGCCGCATAAGCGATCAGTGTTCCTCGGGGAGGCTCTTTGATGCGAGCCAGTCCTCTGGAACTCATACCACGGGATTTCTTAAACCAAGAACGGGTCTTAAACGGATTCTCACGGCAGGCGTCTAATATGACAATATTCGTCCCACTGTCCTCTGAGTACGCAAACTCGCCTAAAACATCTTCCTGAACCGATACGGCCTTGCGTTTAAAATCTCCTTCTTTCCTGATCCCATCATTGAGGGGAATGAGATAATTGGTTCCTTTAAACTCAACGGCATGGCCCGCATAATAGAAAAGGCCAATTGTGTTTTTTGTTAATTTTGTGGAGAAACGTTCAATAGCATTTGTCATGGCGTCCAATTCAGCGTTTAGCACCAAGTCGACTTCAAAGCCTTTGGTCTTTAAAATTTCCTCCATAGCCCGGGCGTCATTTTTGGGATTTCTCAATCTTAAAGTGCCTTCATACTCAGCATTTCCAATCACTAAAGCAACACGGTTTTGTCCATATTGATTTTTAAAGCTATGTCCCTCATCAGTTTGCGCCCATGCGATTCCAAAGCTGAAAATAAGCATAAAAACGAGCAAAATTTGTTTCATAGAAGCCCTTTCAGTAGTGTCATGATCAAGAAGGAGGGGAAATCGTTTCTGCATAACTGGCCGAAAATATAACCTACCCATGAAACATTAGTAAAACCATACTTGGGAAAAGTAAAATCAAAAGTACCTATATCTTAATTTTAAGGCGTATTTAATTTATACCGACTCAAAAACATTCAATGTTTTTTCCAAAAATAATGCCTGGGAAAAGCGATCTTGAGCCTTTTGGTGAGCATTTTCACTGAGCTGGTGCAATAATTCTGGATTACTCAGTATTTTTTCAAGTGCCACAGCCAGAGAATCGGAATCTTGATTTTTGGTCAGCATTCCATTGATATTGGAATGGATAATTTCTGGTAAGCATCCGGTAGGAAAGGCAACAACAGGAGTTCCCACAGAAAGAAATTCGACAGCAACCCGGCAGATGACTTCAGAATCGATAGAGCTGACCACACCCACATCCACAAATTTCATGATTGCTTGAATGTCCTGGCGGGGTCCTATAAAACGCACCTGCTGCTCAATTTGCATGTTTCTGCACTGCTCTTGAAGGGCCCGTAATTCAGGTCGCTGTGGATCTGGATGCTTGTATAGGATGAGCAGTACTGTCTTGGGGCAATTTTCTAAAAGTTTCCGAAATCCCGCTAAGAGCAAGTCATGTCCTTTAACCGGGCTGATTCTGCCTACGATTGCCATAGTTTTGCATTCAGGGGGAATTTGAAATTCTTGATAATACTGGTGAGGTTGAAAAGAAACAGGGAGAAGAGCATCGGTTGGATAATAAATCACATGGGTTTTATGGTGAGGCAACAGGATTACCCGTGAAACCCGCTCCAATACAATCTGTCCAGCAAAAATATGAGCATCCACCCAGTCACAATAAATTTTGCGGTTGAACCAGTTGTTCCGCACAGTACGTGTCGTTCCACGAGTACGTATCAGTTTGAAGGTTTTGAGGGAAAACTTCAACAGAATGTAAATGAAGAACCCTTCGGAACGATGAGGATTGACAATCTGAACACCATGCTCTCGCAAGAATTTTTTCAGACGTTGATACGATTGATACAAACGGAGGGGGTTGTATGTATTGAGATCGACATCGGTAATCAGCGTCAACCCACGTTGTTGTAAATGTTTGGCATTCAACGTATTTGGTCGAGTCAGCACAAAAACCCGATGCCCTGCCTTTTGAAGCAATTCTGCAGTAATGGCGGCATAGGCCGCTTCTGCATTCCACCAATGCACATTGCTTCCAATTAAAATCGTTAAGGACATTCACAACAGGAAGGAAAAATGGAGAGAACCCCTATGGAAGATTACATTCTAAAATGTTTTTTAAAATCTTGTGAAAACTCAAACTCTATTTTTTCTGCCAAGGCAAGCAAAAACGGTTTGATGGTGTCTTTCAACACATCAATATACATCCCTACGGAAGGAAAGTTAGTGTTGTTCAACTCACGAAAATTCTTATCTTTTCCCTGTACAATAGCTTTGATATGAGGGGAAACAATCAAAGAACTGTCTTCTCCCTTTTCTGCTTTTAAAAATGCCTCATTGGAAAATCCAATCAAATAGAGATAAGGCTCACTGCGAAATCGAAAAACTAAAAATTGCTTATCCAGCATAAAAGTAAAGCGTGTCAAAACCGCCTGGGTGAAGGTGACAAACTCATCAATCAGCGGATTATTGAGCCAAAATGTCATTTCATGCCCATTGACCATATCATGATCTTTTAAGTTATAATCTTTCATTTTGTCTGAATCAGGATAGATCACCAGATTGCCTTCATTGAGCCGTTGTTTCATCACAATTTTCATGTGTTTCATTGCATCTTGAAGTTCCGCCTGGGTCAATGCCTCAATCGGCTTGCCCAATTCTTTTTGAAAAGGCTTCAACCATTCTTTTAAATATTCCTCTTTGACTGCTTGATAAACTTTAAATCCTCCCAATTTCATCACTTCTCGAATGGCCGCATCTAATGCCTGTCCAGAGACATTTTGATCCAGTCCTTTCAATTCATTGATAAAGCTTCCCAATTCTGGACTTTGTTTCCACTGCATGAGGGCCAGTGTATTTTGAACAGTCTGATTGAGACGTTTGATCGTCCTTTCTTTAAAAACATCGGCATCCTGAATCTGCTCTGTTTTTGCCTTGGCAAAACCGGCAATATTCATTTTCTTACCATCTGGACCCTTGATGGTTGTCATGTCACGAATGCCTTTGATAATTTCTTCTTCAGATAAATGGGAAATCAACAAGGCATTTGCCTTAATCTTCACCTCATTCAAACCCTTAACAATTTCTTCATTGCCTTGATAAGCATCCAACATTCCTTCCAGACCTGTCATGTATGTCTCAATCTCAGTAGCCGCTTCTGGGTTGAATTTAATCGTAATCCCTTTTTTCTCTCTGTCTTCATACAGGGTTTGAATGACGCCAAACTGTTGCATAGGACTCCTATTATTGAAACAATAACGAACGTGGTTTTACTGGAAAGTGTGTGCTAAACACTCAGAACGATTTCTGAGTCATGAAAAAATTATCAAAAGCACAGCTAATTTGTATTATTTACCTATATCACAGATTTTTAAAAAATTAAAATGCCGCATTGTTTGGAACACGAGGTAAGGGTATCACATCTCGAATATTTCCCATTCCTGTCACAAATTGGACCAATCTTTCAAATCCCAATCCAAAGCCCGAATGGGGTACGGTACCAAAACGCCGCAAATCAAGATACCACCAATAATCCTTTTCTTGAAGTCCTAATTCATTCAGGCGATTTTTTAAGTTCTCGTAACGCTCTTCCCGTTGCGAGCCTCCCACGACTTCTCCTAACTTGGGAAATAAAATATCCATGGCGGCGACTGTTTTTCC
This sequence comes from SAR324 cluster bacterium, assembly GCA_028282505.1. Taxonomy (GTDB): domain Bacteria; phylum SAR324; class SAR324; order SAR324; family NAC60-12. The sequence continues at coordinate 6,634 of JANQHV010000364.1, forward strand.
ATCATCATTTTGACGCATATAAAATGCTTTAATGTCTTTTGGATAGTCAATAACTACCACAGGACATTGACAATGTTGCTCTGTCAGGAAGCGTTCATGTTCTGATTGTAAATCTTCTCCCCATTTCACTGGAAATTCAAAGGAACATCCTGAGTTTTTAAGGATTTCAATCGCTTCTGTATAAGTAATGGTCGTAAAAGAAGAATTGACAATCCCTTCCAGGGTAGCCAGGAGTTCTTTATTATAAAACTTTTGCAAGAATGCCAAATCACTATGATGGTGCTCCAAGCAGTCGCGAATCAAATATTTGAGAAACGCTTCTGCTAACTCGGCATTGCCTTGTAAGTCGCAAAAAGCCATTTCTGGTTCAATCATCCAAAATTCAGCAAGATGTCGGGAGGTATTCGAGTTTTCAGCACGAAAAGTGGGACCAAATGTGTAAATATCACTAAAAGCTGTTGCAAAAATTTCTGCCTCCAACTGCCCGGATACGGTCAGGTAAACTGGTTGACCAAAAAAATCCCTGGAAAAATCAATAGTGCCGTTCTCATGTTTTGGGGGATGGTTGATGTCGAAAGAAGTGACTCGGAACATTTCTCCCACTCCTTCGGCATCACTGGCTGTGATGATTGGCGTTTGGACGTAGATGAAATCGTGTTCCTGAAAAAAACGATGTACGGCATCAGCTAAACGATTGCGGATGCGAAACACACAACCCAACGTATTGGTGCGGGGACGCAGGTGAGCGATTTCCCGCAAAAACTCCAACGTATGCCCTTTTTTCTGTAATGGATAACTATCTCCAGGTGCATTGCCATAAATCTTGATTTGCTGAGCCTGAATTTCATAATCTTGCCCTTTCCCTGGAGATTCAACCAATTTCCCGTGCACTTCAATGGCAGCTCCTGTGTTCAGATGGGCAATATCTTCATAGTTTTCCAATTCTGCATCAACAATAATTTGAATACCAACCTGATTGGAGCCATCATTCAAATTAATGAATGCAAACTTTTTAGAACCACGTTTGGTTCTCACCCAACCTTTCACACAAACTTGTTGATCACACAATTCTTTGGTTAACCTGGCAATTTTAGTTCGTTTGAGCATCGTTTCCTTATTTTGTTTTACATACGAGCACGGAGGTGCTTGGCAATATCGACTTCCATATTTTCCATCAAATCTGACAATTCCTCAACTGTCAAAATCATATTTTTACGATCAGGCATCACTGCATACAGGTATTTAATAAATTCAGGAATGATTTGAACCACTGATTCATTATACTTCGCTTTGATTTGCCGATTCAGAAATTGATCCAATTGTTCTTTGGACATACGGCGCATGACATTGCCAAAGTTATTCACACAATTTTCGAGTTCTTTACTGACATCATAGGGATAGAAGGATTTAAAGTTTTTTCGAGATCCTGCAAACTTAGCAAAGGCCCACATACTCAAACAAACCAGAATGCCATCAATACTGCCAACTCCCCACATGCCCAGATAACCTGCCATGAAATAAATAACGCCTGCAATGATTCCTATGATTTGCAGGGCTACTCGTATTTTTTCGACTGCCAGGAATTTATAGTTATACCGTTTTTCCCTCCAGAACAGGGCCAAGCCATCTCGAAAGGGCTCAGCCGCCAGGATCACTTCTTCTGCAGAAGCCAGGCGCTCACTCAGTTCTTTTTCCAGGCGTTTTTTACGTTCCAACGCCCGTTTGTTCATAATATCCTGGATAACGTAACGACGTGTTCCACGCATCCGATCGGCTAAAACAGCAATGTGCTCGTTGGGGTTTTCCTGATTCAAAGACGTGGATTTAAAATCACCTCGTGCTCCTAAAAAATCAATAATATCGTCATATAGCTTTTTAGAAATAGTTTGCTTTTTGGTCGCCTTCTTCAAGAAAATCTGAGGTTTTTCTTTTTCTTTTTGCGTTTGCTCGCCATCCAGTTCCATTTCTTGGCGAATAGCCGTACTGTAAATTTCCTGGATCGTTTCATACAAAGCCTGATTGATTTCGATCATTCGAATAAAAACAGACCCCAGGATATGAGCATAAGCCGAAAATTTTTTCCCTTCATATTCGACTTCCGGTTTACTCATGCTGTAATAGCTCTCCAGCATAAACGCAATCACTTCAGCAATATAACTCACATATTCTTCGACAATGTCACTTTGCATGATCAATGCGGCCCATGCAATGGCAGCAAATTTACTGGTACCATCATCATCAATCAGAATTTCCAGGGCATCAATGAAATACTGCATCAATGCGGGATCTTTGGTAGTATCGTAGATAAATTGAGCAATATTGGCACTACTGACCGCAGGATCCAGTTCTTTTTCATGCAAAACAATAATCCGGCCTGCCAATTGTTCTGCAAAATCCTCAGGAACTTCAACCCCTTGTCCCCCGACATCCATTGCTTGTGCTGCTTCCATAAGCTCTCCTTCAGGAAATGTGTGACATGAAAAATTTCCTAAACTTCATCAGAACGACTGTTGATGTTTTTCAAAAGTATACTTTGGAACGATTCGAAAGAAAGTGTTTGTTGTTCCTGTTGACCATACTTTTTCCAGGTTACTGCCTGGTCAGACTGTTCTTTTTCACCAAGAATCAGTAAATTGGGAATCTTTGACGTGGCACCATTACGAATTTTTTTACCAAAAGAGTCATGAGAATCATCAACTTCAACACGAATGAATTGTGTTTGCAGTTGATTTTTCAACTGAAAGGCATACTCATAAAATGCTGACGCCACCGGGAGTATGCGGACCTGGACAGGAGCGAGCCAAGTCGGAAATGCTCCGCCATAATGTTCAATCAAAAATGCACAAAAACGCTCATGGGTTCCCAGTGGAGCACGGTGAATAATAAACGGGCGATGGTGTTCATTATCAGCTCCAATATAATAGAGATCAAAACGTTCTGCCATGATCAAATCCAATTGATTGGTAGAAGCCGTTTCTTCTCTCCCGACTACATTGACAATCTGGAAATCAATTTTTGGGCCATAAAATGCAGCTTCTCCCTCAACAGCTTCATAAGGAACGCCGACCTCATCCATGGCTTCTGTGACCACACTACTAGCACGCTGCCAAAGTTCAGGATCTGACACAAATTTCTTATTGTCTTCATCCGGCAACGACAAACGCATCCAATAATCAGCTAGACCAAACATTTGGTAATATTCCAGGTGCAGTTGAATGACATTAATGAATTCTTCCTTGGTTTGTTCAGGTGTGCAATAAATGTGCGCATCATTCATGGTCAACCCTCGAACTCGTAATAAACCTGCCAATTCTCCAGATTGTTCATAGCGATAACAGGTCCCATATTCTGCCAAACGCAATGGTAATTCTCGATAACTCCTGGGCGATGATTTGTAAATCAAATGATGGTGAGGACAATTCATTGGCTTCAGATACATTTTCTCTCCATCCACATCCATCGGAGGAAACATGCTCTCCGCATAATAAGGCAGATGGCCTGAAGTTAAATAGAGATTCTCTTTGGTGATGTGAGGTGTTGCCACTCTTTGGTATCCTGCAGAAAATTCCTTTTCTTTGGCAAGCTTTTCCAATTCTTCACGCAAGATGGTGCCGTTTGGCAACCAAAGGGGTAAACCTTTCCCCACGTCCTCTTCAATAATAAAGTACTGCATCTGGGCATTCAATTTGCGATGATCACGTTCCATCGCTAATTTTCGTTTTTTCTTGAAATCTTGTAGCTGTTCTCCATTTTCAAAGGCCAGCCCATAAACCCTCTGCATCATTTTATTTTCTTCAGACCCCCGCCAATAAGCACCTGCCAATGAGTCCAGAGAAAAACAGTTCAAAGGAATATCTTTTGTTGATTCAACATGTGGCCCCTCACACATGTCCCAAAATGGACCATTGGTATAAACACTCCAGACCTCTTCCCCTTCTGTCTTGAGATCTTCTGCCCACTCTGTCTTATACGTTTGTTGAGACTCGTTAAGACGGTGCTTCAAATCATCAAACGACAATTCTTCACGATAAAATTTTTGATTGGATTTAATAATTTTTTTCATCTTTTTTTCCAGCACCTTCAAATCTTCAGGAGCCAGGGCTTCTTCCAAATCAAAATCATAATAAAAGCCTGTATTGGTCGCAGGACCGAAGCCTAACTTGGCATTGGGACGAATTTCCAAGACAGATTGAGCTAAAATGTGTGCTAGTGAGTGTCTGATTTTATGCAAATGAGAGTTCTGATCCAAGTTTTCCATTCTATTTACTCCAATGAATTTAATAAATTAACCTCTAAAACCACCATTTTTTTGTGTTACTTTCAAGACAATACCATGTTCAGTTGCAACAGCACTGGTCAGGTGAGCCGAACTTTATATTGCAAGTTTTTCTTGCTTTGCTATTTTGCTAACCTTGTTTGAGGGGGAATTTAGAAACTGTTTGGAAAAACAACCATGTTTGACTTAGCATTAGAAGAACTTGTACAGCAAATCAAGAGTCAGCACATTAGTGCTCAATCTGTAATGGCTGCAGTTTACAAAAATATAGAATTGTACGAAGATCAGTTGCAGGTTTACTGTTCTCTCATGGATAAAGCGAGAGCCATTGAATTAGCAACAGCTATCGACGAGAAAGCAAAAAACGGAGAGACATTAGGAAAGTTAGCAGGTATTCCCGTATCGATTAAAGACAACATTTGTATCCAGGACCCTCAATTAAAAACAATGTGTGGTTCCCAAATACTGGAAAATTTTTATTCGCCTTACCACGCAACCGTTGTAGAAAAGCTCATTCAAGAAGATGCCATTATCATTGGAAAAACGAACATGGATGAATACGCCATGGGTTCTTCCACAGAAAATTCTGCATTCAAGACCACAAAAAATCCCTGGGATTTTGAACGAGTTCCTGGTGGTAGCAGTGGTGGAGCTGCTGTTTCGATAGCAGCACGAATGGCACTCCTGGCATTGGGATCAGATACTGGTGGTTCCATTCGTCAACCTGCTGCATTTTGTGGAGTCACTGGGATTAAACCAACCTATGGCACCGTTTCCCGTTATGGTTTGGTTGCTTATGGATCATCTCTGGATCAAATTGGTTGTCTGGCGAAAAGCGCCGAGGATTGTGAATATGGGCTTAGCGTCATCCAGGGGTATGATCCACGTGACAGTACATCAGCTCAGGTAGAGTATGAGAAGGTGTCTTCCATTGATTTATCTCAGCGAAAGTTTTGCATCCCTCAAGAATATATGAATACCGAAGCGACAGACGCCGATGTGGTCAACAGCATGATGGAGTTAATCGAAACTCTGAAAGAAGCAGGGGCCACTGTAGAAGAGCGGTCTTTTTCTTTCACACACCTCCTCATTCCCACCTATTATATCCTTGCTTTTGCAGAAGCCAGCTCCAACCTTGGACGTTTTGACGGTATTCGCTATGGAGTGAGGAAACAAAGTGACTCCACACTTGATTCACTTTACAAAACTTCCCGTAGTAGTGGCTTTGGAGCAGAAGTCAAACGTCGGATCATGCTGGGCACTTTTGTCTTAAGTGCGGGCTATTATGACCAATATTATGGTAAAGCCAACAAAGTACGAACATTCATCGAGCAAGAAGTCGAAAAAGTATTGACCGAGTTTGATTTCATCATTGGTCCGGTCTCTCCTTTCCCTTCTTTTAAATTGGGTGAGAAAACAGAGGACCCCCTTTCTATGTACTTAGTCGATGTTTACAGTGTCTTGGCCAACTTGGCACGGATACCCGCGATTTCACTTCCCACCAAGCCTTCAGCCAGGCAACTCCCAATAGGAACGCAATTGATGGGACGCAAGTTCGAAGATGCTCACTTACTGGCAACAGCTACCGCAATCCAGAAAATTACCCATTACCATCAAAAACATCCATCCATGCTTGCTCAATAAAAAAATATGCCTGCACACCTCAAAATCAAATGTCACATCGAAGGAATGTTTCCTCCTCAGCGAGCCCATGCGACTGATGCAGGATTAGACCTTTCCGCATACGCAGTAGAGCAAAAACGAGATTCGATTTTTTTCTTTGATACTGGAATTTCCATACAACTGTCGGAAGGCTATTATGCAGAGATTGTTCCCCGTTCCAGCATTGTGAAAACAGATTTCCTCATGGCAAACAGTGTAGGAATCATTGATCCGGACTATCGAGGACGGATTTTTGTTCCTTTCCGGTTTGTTGGCAAGGGAGACGCTTTATCAGCAGCAAAATCACTCCTCAATCAGCGCATTGCACAACTCATTGTTCGACAATTAGAGAACTGTTCTCTAGAAATCGTTTCTTCTTTGAATGAGACTGATCGAGGAGCAGGCGGGTTTGGCAGTACAGGTAAATAATATCCTGTCTCTGCCCTGCAAATTCATGACTGTTTTACAGTTTTTTTCTCTTATTCTTTTTGCAATAAGTACTGCGGAACTTTACGAGGCTTTTTTGCCCATGACTGTCCATGAATTTCTTCCTCCATCTTCTTGCGCCAGTCACAAGCCATGTGGAATGCTTTCTTTTCGCCATGTTTGTTGATCGAAAACATACGGCATTTGTGAGTACCATATTCTGGACTCCAGGAAACCGAGAAATAGTCACTATACGTACCATTTCGATTCTTTTTCCTGGTTCTGCACACCCCGATGACCCCTGTCTTATTCCGCTTGTCTCGTCTGACAATGCGACGGGCAGGATATGTCTTTCCAATTTCTTCGATCAAATTATCTCGAAAGGTAAGGGCTTTTTCCAAAGCAATTTCACGTCCACCACATTTACGATCACTGAATAATTTGGAGTAGGTGATGCTTTCGTTATACACCCTTACGAACCAACCATGCGTATCTTTGGAGTCGATACGGCTTATTCCTTTATGTTTTGGTTCTTCATTAGCTTGATTTTTTTTGTTTAACTTTACGGACTTTTCCATCTTTTTTCGGCCCATATATATTCCCCCTAATTTATGTGAAAAAATAAAGTCTTATTCCTGCATAGTTCGCTGAATCCCACTTTGGTAGACAGTTATCTTTGCAAGAATGACTGTTCATTAATTAATTACTATAAATTTAATTATTAATTTACGCCTATGGCTTCTAGGGACTTATTAAAATTTTAGCAATTTATCAAGTTTTTCGATAACTTTCTACAAACTTTCAGTAAGAAGCCACCAGCATCCCAAAAGACATAACGACCCTTAAGTCGATATTTAGCCTTTCTTTTTAAATACTACCACGTGCTGTTCGTCATGTAAATGGAATAGATTCCTTGGTGAAAATTGATTGGCAAAAATTTGACAAATTTGAATGAAAATATAAATAGTGTGGCTTATTTTTAAAAATAAAAATAGTATGATTGATTGATGGGGAAAAATAAATAAAATCAGTATGTTATTTCCTAACTTTATGATTTTATAATCAATCTTTTTTAGGATTTTGAATCAACGACTTGGGGCTAACAAACTAATTTTTCAGACGATCTTTTTCGTTGCTTTCCTATTCAGGATTTTTTATGCTGTGAGTCGCTTGAAGATGCAACCAATTTCTTCAATGCAAAATTTTTCGCTGGGCAATAAAAAATAGAGTAGCCTGAAAAATCGATCCAAAAGGAATTGGATTTAAAAAAAGAAGGATCTTTAATAATTGGTCACTGTTCATGGGCTTAAGTCGTGCCTGGAGAGAAGGAGTTCATCCAGATAGAGCACGATTAATCAATCCAAACGGAATTGGATTTAGGAAGAAAGATGGATCTAAGTCACAGATGGTCATTATTCAAAGAAAAAATCCAGCAAGAACTAGATTTTGAAGAGTATGAAGCATGGCTTGAGAATTTAGAGCTAGTAGAGATATCTTCTAAAAAAACTGTGATTGCCGGCATTTCTCATCCTTTATTTCGGGACGATATCGCTAAAAATCACGATCATTTGTTCCGATGTCTTCTGACAGAACTCTTTCCAGAGTATGCTCCCTTTCATAAAAAGAAAGTAAAATATTGTGTAGGGGCACGTTGTACACAACAGGACCCCATTCAGACAGAATTTGCTTTTGATGAGACCTTGATGGGGGCGTCTATTGCTGCTGATCGAGCATCCCATGAGGTGATGCTGCTTTCTGAAAAGCATGATGTCTCTATTGACGAATCTCAAAAAATCATTCCTTTTAAAACAACAGATCTCATCGAGTCGACAGCCGCTCCATTCGAGTCAAAACATAGTCTGGACTCATTGGTGGTTGGCAATCACAATCAATTGGCTTATGAGGCAGGCTGTCGGATCATTCATGAGCCTGGGACGTTGTACAATCCTCTGTTCATATACGGTGGAATTGGGCTAGGGAAAACGCATTTATTAGAAGCCATCGGGCAGGCTTTTTCTCAATTGAATCCTGGAGCAAATATTACATACACCACAGGAGAAGGTTTTCTGAATGATTTTCTCGTCCATTTAAATCAAAAGAAAATGGAAGCCTTTCGTCAGCGTTATCGTCAGCCAGATCTGCTCCTTATCGGGAACGTCCAGGCTGTTTCTGGAGTGAGAAGTCAAGAAGAATTACTACATACGATCGAGGCTTTGTTAAAGCACAAAAAACAGATTATCGTCACCAGCAATCAGCTACCAAGCCATATTGAAAATTTGAATGAAATGCTCTGTTCTCGTTTGCAATCAGGCTTAGTGACGGATATCAGTGTACCTGATTTGGAAACACGCATGGCCATTTTGCAAAGTCGTGCCAAACAGGACCATATTCTGTTACCTCCTGAGGTATGTTACTACATTGCCAAACATATTTATTCAAATGTCAGTAAAATGGTAGGTGCCTTAATTCGCTTAGGAGCTTATGCTTCTCTCCTGCGTCAAAAAATTTCACTCGATTTTGCGAAGTCGAGGTTGGTTGATCTGTTGGAGACGCCCCATCTGACAGAAATGTCATCAGACAAGGTACCTGATGACAAAGTGGAAGTGATTTTTCAAAAGATTTGTACGATGTCTCAAGTTTCTCGATCTGATTTACAATCAGCTGGCCGTGGGAATAAGATTGTTCGAGCAAGGCAAATGGGGATTTATTTGTTGAGGGAACTGACCGATATGAAACTTTCAGATATTGGAAAACAATTTGGCAATCGAACCCATTCTGCGATTCACAACTCATTAAAACAAGTTGAGAAAAAAATGGAAACTGACGATGTGTTGCGTCAGCAAATACTCTCCTTAAAAGACGATCTATCTGGGAAAAAGTTTGTCAAACAATCAGAAATTCCCTGCCTTATTTCAAAAGCGAAGGGATGAGGCAATAAATAAATTTTCTACTTCCTCCCTAAGTGCTCATGATTTCTCTATTTACTGGTTGTTGTGGATTGGAGGCTTTCTTCTCATTTCCAATTTTGGCTGCAGTGACCGGGCGGTTGTGCATCACCGTGAGAATTATCCCTATCGAGGATATCCCATACCAATTCAGAAGAAAGTCGATCGAACGTGTAGTCACTTGGGCATTACACACTTTGTCGTAAAGGATCAGACAGTCCTCTTGAAGCAAAAAAGCACTGGCGAGGTTGTTGTTTTGAGTCATTACCGGCCTGTGATGCCGGATGGGTACTATTATTGTAATAAAAAATCCGCTCACTCCTCTAATTTGGAATAGCGATTGATATCGAACTACTACCATAGCTTTCTTGTTGCGCTTCTCCCGGTTTTTCCTCCTCTCATTTTTTGATAACTTATGTGACGTGTATGAATCTTGCTAAAGATGGTTAGCCTTTATAGAGGAATCTCTTCACTTCACGCAAGGCACAGAGGCGAACAGCCCTAGCGACGAAAGTAAAAAATAAAATTTTTCATGGTTTTATGTATTGGAAGAAAATTGATATCGTGATAGAGAGTCATTACGCTATTCAAGAATCCAAATTATGGAGTGTGAAGCCGTCATTCCACTTCATCTCCAAGTTTTTAAATTCAAAAGTTTGTTTTAATTTGGTCTATTTTGCTCAAAGGTGGCGACTACTGAGCTCAACATTCAAAAAATTACGGAAATAAGAAAAATCAAACTGAAGAACAAAAGGAAATAATATGAGCAAAAAAACAATCATTGTCATAGGAGGATTAGCTGTAATTGCTATAGTAGCCTATCTTTATGCTTTACCATATTTGGCAATAAACAATATGAGAGATGCTATAGAGTCAAATGATGCTGACACATTATCCGACTATGTTGATTTTCCTGCCTTACGTCAAGACTTGAAAGATCAAATAAATATTGTAGTGGCAAAGTCAGTAGGGCAGGAGCTAGAAGGCAATCCATTTGCAACATTAGGAGCAACATTTGTTGGGATGTTTGTAGATAAGATGGTGGACTCTTTTGTAACACCTGCAGGATTGTCAAACCTGATGCAAGGTAAATCGAATGTTCAAAAAAAGGAAAACACAAGTTCAGAAAATACTGAAAATATCCAACCAAAGGAAGAATTATTCAAAGATGCTGAATTTGGTTACGACTCTACCTCCAAGTTTGTGGTATCCATAACTGATAAAGAAAAAAAGGATCCTATTAAATTTATTTTTCGTCGAAACGGACTGGATTGGAAATTGACTAGTATCAAAATCCCAATGTCGGAATAGATGGTTCTTGAAACTACCTCATTTGTGTCGGTCAAATAGAAAATTATGAATTACAATCCAGAGAAACCAATTGCTGTGTTTCTAGGACCCTCTTTAGAAAAGTCTCACGCCTCTCAGCTCTTGGAAGCCAACTACTATCCCCCAGCTCGTATGGGGGATGTGTACCGGCTTCTTAGTTCTGGAGTACAACTCATTGTCCTCATCGATGGTATTTTTCATAATACCGCTTCTGTGTGGCAGCGTGAACTTTTGGAAGCTCTGGAAAACAACATCACAGTGTTGGGAGCATCCAGCATGGGAGCGTTACGAGCGGCAGAGCTTTATCCTTTTGGAATGATTGGGCATGGGACCATTTTTGAGTGGTACCGTGATGGAGTGATTGATGGAGATGATGAAGTGGCTTTACTCCACTCCAGTGAAGCCCATGGGTTTCGTCTTCTTTCAGAACCCCTGGTCAACATTCGCTACACCCTTTTGCATGCGGTGGAAGGAGCTTGCATTTCCCAAAAACAAGCAACCGATTTGGTTGAATACGCAAAAAGCTTATGTTTTACAGACCGGTCGTATGATGCTCTATTCGACAGCCCAATTGTGAAACAATGGTCACCAGAGATTCAAGACCAGTTGATCCAGTTTATCCGTCAAAAACGTATTGATCTTAAAAAACAGGATGCAATAGCCGCCCTTAAATATGCTGAGATAGTGGCCAGGGAAAGCAACGATCGGCTCACTTCTTTGCCTGTAATAAGCTCAAATGAGTATTATAAAGCAATAGGTTATCGCAAAAGAGGTTTTCTGGACTCTAGAGAAAACCTTGTTAGTGGTGAAGCATTATTGGAAAAATTTTCAAATAATTCTGAATGGGCAAAAACACTGCGACCCGTGTTGATCAAAAATTTCTTTCTGCTTTTATGGGCGAGGGAGAAAAAGATAAGATGTCCGGCAGAGTATCTGAAAAACTATAAGGAACGATGGAAGAAGGATCATATCCACATTGATTATGATCAATGGCTTTGCTCCAATGGTTTAACAGAACGGGAATTTCAATTGGAGCTCGATGACCGAGCTTTGCTGCAGTGGATTTTTAAACAGTCCCCAGAGCATTTTGGACTCGAATACCAATCTTTTGGGAAAATCGTTGAGATCTTCCGATCCTTGCCACCTTCCCATAACACAGGGGAAGCTATTCATATGCAAGAAAGTATCACTCCTGATCAGGAAGACAAATGGTCAATCCAGGCAAAAGAAAAATGCTATTTAGCAGATTGGATCAAAATAAGTGGCATTGCCTGTCCCCCTGAAGAAATGGAAAAGTTGATCAAACAATGGGAAGAGAGCTATCAGATTAGTCATCGAACCAACTGGCTAGAGGCGGTCAAAATCACCAAGAAAGACTATTTTTCTCTCTTGAATAAATGGCTCGCTTCTAATTGGATTATCGAAAAGGGCCCTCTTTATTTCGGCTACGCCAGATGGTCTTTTCAAGTGGCCCTTCTCAAAGAATTACAAATGACAGGGCAGGCAATCCAAATCATTGAAAAATAATTTAGACCATTGACACTATGAACTCATTAATTCCCGCATATACGGAAGGAACTCATCGCTTAATTTGTCCTGAAGAAACCCTTGCTAAAATCACTCCTTATTTGCTGAAGTGCGGTATTACCCGGTGTGCTGATGTCACTCGACTGGACATGGATTTTGGTGTTCCCACATACTGTGCGATTCGCCCCAACGCCCTTGTCTTGCAAACATCAAACGGCAAAGGGCTGACGCCTTTGAGCGCTAAGGTTTCTGCCTTAATGGAGTCAATTGAATTGTATCATGCCGAAAACCCCGACTCTGAACGATTACGACGAGCGAGTGCGAACACTCTTTCTCAAGAAGAAACCCTTTTTGTCCAGCCCGAACAGTTGGAAATGGCTCCTAATCGGTTTTTTTCTGAGAACTATGAGATGGAATGGGTAGAGGGAGAAGATCTTATCGCTCAAAAGAAGGTCTGGGTTCCGGCCAGTGCTGTGTATTTCTATGAACCGACTTTATATAGAACCTCCACAAACGGCCTCGCCAGTGGAAACCATCTGATCGAAGCAACACTCCATGCTCTCTATGAACTGATTGAACGAGACGCGATTTCAAAAATTGATGTCGGTGGTAACTTAAAAATCAGAGAAAAATGTAAAATCATTGACACAATGACCATTGATGAACATCACCTACAACATATTCTGTCCAGAATCAAGCAGGCCCAAAGTAAACTGGTGCTGCTCTGGGTTTCCAGTTGTGTGCCAGTCCATACTTTTTGGGCAGTTTTGCTAAATAAAACACCATTCAGTGCGGTTTCCACCTTCAATGTAGGTTACGGCACCCACCTTGATATCAATGTTGCTGCTAACCGTGCTATCACAGAAGCCATTCAGTCTCGTCTCACCTTGATTCAAGCATCTCGGGAAGATATCATCGAGAAACCTGTTTATAATAAAGACAATGCTCAATCTTCTCCAGCTTATATCTATTTTAACCAACTGGACAGTAATGCCTCCTGGCAGGATGTCAAAGGTCAGGTAAAATACACAGAGCAAGACTTGTTGCAGAGTTATCACTATTTGTTATCGAAACTGTCAGAAGCCAACTATCAAATTATAAGAGTTGATTTGACCAAGCCTGAGTTCAATATTCCAGTGGTGAAAGTCATCGTTCCTTCATTTCGGTTCAAACGGGAACTATTTTGATGGAATCCCCTTTGTGATAGGGGCAGCTTCCATAGCACAGAATGTCTATCAGACCTGTATTAGACGTTTTTTGAAATGGAGTAAAATTTTGGAATTTGAGTCTCTGTTTGGATTAACCTAACAGAAATTACTCCATCTCAAAAAAGTATTTGTATTGTTAGCTAGATTTTGCTAGGTGACATTATTTTTTTAAATTAAACAATTTCTGTTACCAACATTGAGCAGATACTTTTAAACAATTGAACTAAAATGATTTTAAACTTGCTCAATGTCTATCTGTTAAATTCAGAACCTGTTTGGAAAACCTGATTCTACTGCAAAACCGCCTCATTGGCATTTGTTTTGAGAAAATTTTCGTTAAATTTTTCGCAACGAACCATCTTTTCCAAACAGGTTCTAAATCCCGGAGTGAACCAGATGAAAAAAGGATCATTAACCATTGTCGGAACAGGAATTTGCTTTGGAGGTCAAATCACCTTGGAAGCCAAAGCCTGGATTGAGCAAGCGGATAAAGTCTTATATGCTGTTGCCGATTTAGCGACCATCGAGTGGCTTAAGTCACTCAATGCGACTGCGGAACCGCTTCCTGCCAATACCAATCATGAACGCCGCCGCCACATGCATGAGAACATGACAAACAAGATGCTGGAGGAAGTCCGCCGAGGACTTCGGGTTTGTGTCGTGTATTATGGGCACCCCGGTGTTTTGGTTGATCCAGCTCATCGTGCTATTCAGCAGGCTAGAGAAGAAGGTTATGAAGCCAAAATGTTACCAGGAGTTTCCGCTGATGCCTGTCTATATGCGGATTTGGGAATTGACCCTGGTAAAAACGGCTGTCAGATTTTTGAAGCTACGGATTTTCTCATCCGTCAACGCCAGTTTGATCCCGCCAGTGTTCTGCTCCTGCTGCAGATCGGTTTTGTTGGAAATCTGGGTTTCTTTCAGGATGGCAAACAACAGCGGGGTCTTCAGATTTTGGTTGAAGCGCTCACTCCTCAATATGGACCGGAACATGAAGTCATTCTTTATGAAGCATCGATGTATCCTGTGACACCTCCTGTAATCCGGAGGATTCCATTGAAGGATCTTCCCATGACCGAAATGACTGCCATTTCTACCCTGTGTGTGCTTCCCGATTCTCCTGCTCCTTTCAATGTGGCAATGATGCAGAATTTGAAACTCCAACTACCAGAATCTCCTCCCGAATCCAAGCTTTCAGAACTAGGAAAAACAGCTTATAAACTTGGCCGATATGAAGAAGCTTTGATGTTTTATAACCGCCTGCTTCTCAAAAACCCGAATCACGCCTGGGCACTGGCACACAGAGGAGAAACGTATTGCTGTTTGCGCCGGTATGAAGAAGCCATAGCTGATTTCAACCGTTCTCTCCATTTGAAACCGGAGTATCCCTGGGCTTTAGCGCATCGGGGAGATGTTCTGAGACGGATGAAGCATTATGAACTGGCTCTACAGGACTTCGAGCTGGCTCTGCAGTTAAAGCCAGACTATGCCTGGGTCGTTCCTCAACAGGTAAACACCCTCATTAGTTTATGTCGGCATGAAGAAGCCCTGCAAAAACTGGATCAATCCTCTGATCTGTACTACGAACTTATCCCAAATGCGATAGGGGAACGTGCTGTGGTTCTCAATGCATTAGGACGGCACCAAGAAGCCATTGAATCCTGTGAAACTGTGCTTCAGGAAACTCCCGATGACCATATTGCCATGTATAGTTTATTGGTGGCAAAAGTACAAACAGAAGGACTCGATTCCCATAGAGAACTTTTGACACAAACCCGGAATCGCTTACAGGAAGTGATGATTCAAGAAACACGACGAATGTCTAGAACAATTATTCTTTATCGTTTGGGTGGGTTGGCTGCGTTGGAAGGTCAGGCGGAAACAGCTCTGGAATTACTCCAGCAAGCTATTGTTTTGGAATGGGAAGCCTGGTTGATAGTCCGTCAAGACCCGGTCTGGAATGCTCTGCGTTCTGATCCACGCTTCCAGTCATTGGCTCCTGAAAATTAGATGATTTCCAAAAATCACCTTTTTTTACTTTGTTCGGGGGCGGTACGCCGCAGCGACGGTCTGTCAATACGGTTATCCGCCTTTGTGGCTTGTGTGGAGTTAAGAGATTTCCTGATAAAAACTGAACATCTTCAGCAAGATTCGTACACGTAACAAAAGCTATTTAAAATTTTTTATAAAGTGAAAGCAAAATGGTAACCGAGAAAGACAAAGCAAAACACTTTGCTAATTTGGCTACGGACTTTAAAGAAAAAGGAGATTTGTTTAATGCTGCCTCTTTTTTCAAAAAAGCCACAGATTTAGACCCAGATTATGCCTGGGCCTGGGCAAAGCTAGCTGAAATCCAGTATCAAAACCTTCTCAATGCAGACATGGATGCTTCAGCGCATGATTATCAACAGGTCATCGAAACCTTTTGTACAGCCATCAGGAAATACGATGCTAAAGATTATCGGCATCTAGGATGGACTTATTCTCATTTGGGGGAAACGTTTCGCAGGATAATGGGTTTTTATGGCAATCAGTCCATAAAAGAGGTTCTCAAAAAAAATAACTGGTCTGAAATCAATGTTCTTTTCGATGGCCAGGATCTTTATCAGCAACTTGGCATTGACAGAAGTTGTTGTGAAAATCAAGAAGGAACTCCGTACGCTCATGAATTGATTTTTCCTCCAGTCTTTGAAAAGGATTTTAATAAACATCTCAAATCTAACGAAGATATTGATGTGTTTGATGTGTGTTTAAAGTTATTAACAGCAGGAATTCTGTGTTCCTGTGCTGCTTTGAAAAATCTTCCTGATGATGATCAACCGATCAAATCTGTTATCATTAAAAACCTGAGCTGGACCTATGCCCATCGAGGAGCAGCTATTGGGAATGGTCGAATAGGAGATAATAATCTGGCCTATTATGATGTATCCTTGACTGATTTAGCACTGGGAAGTCAATTAAGAGAAAACATCTATGGATGGGCATATTTAAATCGGATCATGGCTTATATCTCAAAGATTTCCCATGCTGATGAAAAACAAGACAACTATGAACATGCCTTCTACAGTGTTTTCCTGAGTGCTATTCAAGATCCAGAATTGTTTAGTAATTTAGTGGACGTTCTTCCAGGCTGGTACGCAAAAAAGGATATACCGGACAGAATGTTAAGTCTGCTAGGCATGTGGCAATTGGCTGTTGCCTCCAAACATCCTCTCGTTCCCAAAAAGTATAAGGCTTCTTATGATAGGTACTTCAGGGCGAATATGTATGTCTTTCAGGAGTTTGCTCCATATCTCTTCCCCTCAGATTTAAAGCTCCAGGGTAGCCTGAAGGAAAATAGCTCAGAAAGAGTAAAGCAGGTACTTGATGAGTATGAAGCTGTTGACTCTTCTGATGCTTTATTCAACGAACATGTTCAAAATATGATCGACTCGGATCTTAAGCAAGTGCATCCGGGCCTGGCTCCCAAAGAAAGCCATCTGTTCCGAGCGATCTGTGCTTATGAGAAAATAGCATTTCTAGCTTTAAACGGTTCTCCAAAGAAAGAAGGGCTCAGTGAAGAGAATAAAAAAATTTTAAATAGCATTGCATTAACGGGTCTTGAAAAGCTTATGGATTATCTGAATGCGCATCAAATTTCGGCTTTGGAAATCCTGAAAAATTGGTTGATTCGAGATTTTTCATGGTACCATCTCAGAAAGGAAGAAACCTTGAAAAAAATTATCAACGAATACGTTTTGGAGAGTTTCGATAATTTTTTAGAACCTTTGCCAAAAAAATGAACTGCTACACAGAAACAGGATTTACTTATCAGGAGCTTGAGCTTTATTATCTTGGTTTAAACTGTTAGATATTTTTTATATTAACGCCGTGTGCAACTTTTTCTTGTAAGTGATTGATAATTATAACAGATTATGTCATAACGACCGTTGCGGTGTACCGCTTGATCCGGTACCAGAAAACGTGTGTAAGCTCCTAGATTCGGGGTCAAGCCGGGAATGACAAAAAAAATCGCACATCACGTTATATTATTGATTTTGTGCAGTTACTTTGATACATACTTGGAGCTTAGTGCTTGAAATTTGTCAAGTTAGGCTTTATCGTGGTTCTTGATCCTATTGACATGTTTCATTATCCACCTAGTAGTTTAATCGTCTCAATAGGGGGAACGGGTGTCCTTGCCTGCTGAAGATGAGAATATAGTGCTCCAGAAATGGTTTAGACAAAACTGTTAGGCCACATTCCAGTTTCCTAAAACATATCGTCTCACCAGTCTAAATGTTCAGATATATGAGACCTATTTGACCGAAATTTCGAATGGAAAGGAACGAAAATGAATTCACTGGTTCAACAAATGCAAGAAATGGTAACCAATCCTCTATTGGTTAAAAAAAGTAATGATACCTCTCATATTTCCAGAGAAACGATGAACTCACTTCTCCAAGAAGAATTGCAAATCCAGAATCTTACTTCTGTTATGGCAGTATGTGGTGTGGGGGATCCAGGTCCAGATCCGACTGATGATCCTGATCCAGAAGTATCCAGCTCAGGAAGCAAAACTCCTCAGATTTCCAAAGAAGCGATGAACTCATTTCCCCAAGAGGAATTACCGAGCCAAGATCTCACTTCTATTATGGCGATATGTGGCATGGGAGATCCAGGCCCAGATCCGACTGATGATCCTGATCCAGAAGTATCCAGCTTGGGAAGCAAAACTCCTTACATTTCCAAGGAAGCGATGAACTCATTTCTCCAAGGGGGATTACCGATCCAAGATCTCACTTCTATTATGGCGATATGTGCTATGGGGGATCCAGGTCCAGATCCGACTGATGATCCCAATCCCGAAGTATCTAGCTAAGAAAATTAGATTATCTAGAGTAGCGCAAAGTTCAATAGCGCTATTATTGGGCAAAAAGAAGGTTTGTGCCAGCCTAAGTGTTCAGACATATGAGACCTATTTGACTGAAATTTTGAATGGAAAGGAACGAAAATGAATTCACTAGTTCAACAGATGCAAGAAATGGTAGCCAATCCTCTATTGGCTCAAGAGAGTAGCAACAACTCTCATGTTTCCAGAGAAGTGATGAACTCCCTTCTGCAAGCAGAATTGCAGATCCAAGATCTCACTTCTGTTTTAGGAACATGTTGTGGGGGAGACCCAGGACCAGATCCAACTGATGATCCCAATCCGGAAGTGTCCAGCTTGGAATTGAATATGCAAGATCTTACTTCTGTTATGGCAGTATGTGCGGCGGGAGACCCAGGACCAGATCCAACTGATGATCCCAATCCGGAAGTGTCTAGCTTGGAATTGAATATGCAAGATCTCACTTCTGTTATAGCAGTATGTGGTGGAACTGATCCGGGACCAGATCCGACTGATGATCCTGATCCAGAAGTATCCAGCTTGGAATTGAATATGCAAGATCTCACTTCTGTTATGGCGGTGTGTGCTGGAGGAGATCCAGGACCGGATCCGGTTGATGATCCTGATCCAGAAGTATCCAGCTTGGAATTGAATATGCAAGATCTCACTTCTGTTATGGCGGTATGTGGTGGAGCTGATCCGGGACCAGATCCGGCTGATGATCCTGATCCAGAAGTATCCAGCTTGGCAAACTAGATTATCTGGAGTGGCGCAGGTTCTATTATTGAACGAAGAGAAGATCTGCGCCAACACAAACCTTCAGGAATATGAGACTTATTTGTTTGAAATTTTAAATGGAAAGGCAAGAACATGAATTCATTGGTTCAACAAATGCGGGAAATGATAGCCAATCCTGTCTTGGTTCAAAAAAGTAGCGGCACCCCTCACATTTCCAAAGAAGAGATGAACTCATTTCTCCAAGAGGAATTGAAGACTCAAGATCTCACTTCTGTCATGGCAATATGTGGTGGATTCGATCCAGGTCCAGATCCGGCTGATGACCCCAATCCGGAAGTGTTCAACCTGCAAACCCAAACCCCTCACATTTCCAGAGATGCAATGAATTCTCTTCTCCAAGGGGAATTGAAGACCCAAGATCTCACTTCTGTTATGGCAGTATGTGGTGGACTCGATCCAGGTCCAGATCCGGCTGATGATCCCAATCCAGAAGTATCCAGCTTAGAAAACTACATCATTTAGAGTGGAGTAGAGTCCAGGGGATAGAAATAATGGAATTGAATGATATCCCCTGGTTTGATGGCCTCTTCAACCGAAAGCTTTCTTGGATATGTCAAAGCGGATTCGTAGTCTTTGAGAATGTGATTTTTCTAGATACGAATTGTTGTCATTAGTGTTTATTTATCGAATTTGTTGGTTTGTATTCTTTTGAAGGCTTCCGAGGGATCGGGAGGGATGTAATTTTATAACTTTCCTTGAAAAGGTAAGCTCGGAACCGAGAACGCTAAAGCTCCCAGCGCAAAATGAACAATAGTTGCTCCCAGCAAGTTTTTATGGCGTAGGTAGACCAGTCCAAAAAAAACACCGGATATCAGGCTGGCCAATACGAGTTCTGGTCCATAAAGCAAATGAGACAAACCAAATAGAGTGGCAGTGATGAATACGGAGCGCAAGCCACGCTGATCATTGAAAAATCGTTGAAATGCCGTTTGAAACACTCCGCGGGCCACGAACTCCTGACCATAGCTGTGAAAAAAATAGAGAGGGCTCTTCCAGTCAAGGCCTTTGATGAAATCATACAAGGTTAGTGATTCTAATGGCAGATAACCCATTTTACTTAAGGTTAAGATACCCTGCAATACAACACCAATCAGCACTAAACTGATCAATATTCCCTCAATCACCGACCTTTTCCAATTGACCAAAGTCACTCCGAACGCTGACCAGGGCTCCCCGCTTTTGGCAACAAAATAAATAAAGGGTCCCACCAGGATGATCAAAAACAGCCAGGTAAAGCTGAGAGAAAAGACGTTGACATGCTGAAAATAGCTATACATCAAGCTGGTTATAACCTGAGTGATTGCGAAAGTGACCAGGATGATCACAAAGAAATGCTCAAAATAGTTCTTATCTTTGAGCAGATTGATTTCCTTTTCCATGGTCACTGCATAGTTTGAAGCAGCATGTTTGAGACGCACGGAGTTAATCATCGCAATATTTCGGTAAAGTTTGTTCAATAATTCTTTGCTGTCAGGATGCTCCAATACGGCTTTTTTCGTCAAAACAAACAATTCGGTATCAACCTTTGCCCGGATTGTTGCTGAACGGGGGGAACCATCTAAAAAAGCCTGGTCTCCAAAATAGGTATTGCCAGACATTTCATCCACCACTAAATGATCTGTTCCAGTAAATTTTAGAACTTCAACCACTCCTGATTTGAGTAAATAAATATCCTCATCCATGGCTCCTTCTTCCAGGATGGATTCACCTGATCGATAAACACGGTACTCAAGAACCTCTTGCAGGCTATTTAATTCTGTTTCACTAAACTCGCCGAAAAGTTCGGATCGAAGTACAGGAGGATTAGATGCTGACGTCATAAATACTCTTTTTCCGGAGATGAGTCTTGGAGAGGTATCAACAATTTTGATTCTCAATTGCTAAATGATTCACTAGTGTTTCAAGGGTAGGATAATCTAAAAGGAGAGTCGGATCCAGGTCATAGCCCAGCCACTCTCCCAAATCTCCTGTGAGGATCACTGCTGTGGAAGAATCCAGTCCAAAATCCGTAAAAGGGGCCTGAACATCGATTTCATCTTTATTGAGATCCAACTCATCTACCAGATAAGTAATGATCCATTCTTGAATTTGTGATGCTGTGACAGTTCTGATAGAATTTTGATTATTCATCTTTTATTAATTCACTATGTGGTCAATGCTTGTTAAACCGGGGAGCATCAATCCGTTTTAAAGAGATACGTGATAGGTTCAGGTTTCCTGAATGAAAACCTATCATGGCAATTCCAAAATATTTTTCGTAAGCAGCAACCTGCTTTTCTCCCACGAGTTGAATTGCTTCTGCACGATTTGCCCTTAAATTTTTCAACCAGGCCCGCAAAGTGCGTACGTAGTATTCTCTATCATTGCGTAGAATGTCAATCTCAAAAATTCTTTCAGCCGCTTGAACAATTTCTGCTAGCCGTGGTAGAGCAGAATCTGGGAAAATCTCTTGAGACAGAAATGAATTCACATCTTCCTCACCGGCATTTTCGTAAATAATTGTTTGGAGTGAAATTCGACCACCCGGCTTGAGCCATTCATGACATCGATTAAAAAAATTTCGATAGGCATCCACTTTCTCTGCTGAAGATAGTTTCGTATTGGCAAAATGCTCAAAGGCTCCAATCGAAATGATTGCGTCATACGGGATTTCAGGTTGATGTTCCGCCCATCCTTCCAACCTCACATCAATTTGAGGATGATTCCAAGTGGCAATCCAGTCTTGCTGAGCCTGGCTTAGAGTGAGTCCCACTGCCTGTTTCACGTGGTATTGATTTACCAAACGTTTCAGAATTGATCCCCAACCACAACCAATGTCTAACACATGCTGTGCTTCCTGAGCGCCTGCTTGTGTGATGTGATAGTCCAGTTTCTTGATTTGCGCCTCCTCAAGCGTCTCTGCATCTTCCCATAGTGCACAGGAATAGCTACACGTTGTGTCTAACCACAGTTGATAAAATTCATTACTGAGATCATAATGATACTGAATGGCTTGGGCTGATGCTCCCTGATAATGCAGTTTGTTTGGTTTGTTTGCTATTTTATTTTCTTTTGCTGTTTCCACTTTAGACCCTGAAAAAATTAATGACAAAGAAGAAAAGGGGATAACTCCATATCAGTCCTTATCCAGAAGATAAAGGAAGGCAGGAAGAATCACAAGATCGGCGAAGAGAGCAACTCCCATGATAATGGAAGAAAACAAACCAATATAAATCACAGGCTTCAATTCTCCAAGTGCAAGCACACTGAAACCACAAATCAAAATCATGGATGTGAAGATCAATGCTCTTCCGACCTCTGAAATTGCATTGGAAACGCTCTCCCAAACATTTTTTCGATTCTGACGATTGTGAATATAGCGGTTCATGAAATGGATGGTGTCATCCACCGCAATACCCATCGTCATGGCACCAACAATCATGGTTCCCATATCCAGTTTAATATCCAATAAATACATCACTCCTCCTGCAAACAGAATGGGTACAATACTAGGAATCAGAGATAAGGTTCCATATTTGAAAGAACGGAAAAGAACAAAAAAGCTCAGGCCGATGATAAACAAAGCGAGACTGAAAGATTGGATGATGCCCTCACGGATGTAAGTGTCTTGGGCATTGAACATCGCCAGAGAACCGGCTATCTCAACCTTCAGATCCGGAAAATCCTGCCTCAATTTTTCCTTAATCTGTATCAGGGTTTGGTTGGTTTTGTTAGCCGAAACATTTTGGAATTTGAGGGACAGACGAGCATAACGACCTTCTGCCGATTTAATATCGGTCAAATCTTCTTCCGGTCCACTGAGTTCATAGAGCAATAAATACTGGGCAACCAGTTCACGAGTTTCCGGAATGGTATAAAAAGCAGGATCATCGTTGTGCATGGCCTGATTCATTTTCCGGATATAGTTAACTAGAGAATTGGCTGTACCACTGCCTTCCAAACCTTCTAGGTAAGTTTGAAAGCGTAACAGTTCATTGAGAAATTCCGGTTCCTTGACGCCATCCTCCTTTCCTGAATCAATCATAAAATCCATGTTGTCCGCTCCTTTGTAAGTGGTATTGAAATACCGAAAATCCTGAAGAAGCGGATTGCTCTCCTTGAAGTAATGGGTGAAGTTGGAATCAACTGACAATTGACTGACTAAAACCATACTCAGGAGAGAGAATACCAAACCAAAAGTGGCAATAATCTTTTTGTATTTAAAAAGGACAGTTGGCAAAAAACGAGTGAAACGCGCCACCCATCCCTGATCCACAGATTGTCTGGTTTTCTCAGGAAGTTTTTTTGTGTAACTGAGAAGAGCAGGAAGGGTGGTGACTGAAAGTAAAAAAGCAGTGGTCGCTCCAAGAGCTCCCAAAATTCCTAATTCCCGTATCGGAGTCAGTTTGGTCACAGATAAGGCAATAAAACCAACACTGGTGGTAAAGGAGGTGAAAAAACAAGGTTGCCACAAGGAATATGTTGCCTTTTCGGCTGCGGTTTTGGGGTCTAACCCTTTTGCACGAAAATGGTAAAACTCCACCATCATGTGCACGGAATCTCCTACCCCCAGAATAATAAGAATACCGGGAAGTGCCGTATTGATGGAATTGAAGGGCCAGGTGAGTAACCCCTGAATGCCTATGACAAGGGAGATGGACCCGATAATGACAACAAATGGGAAGATAATGCCACTGATGGTTCTAAAGGAAAGATACATAAAAACCAGTAGAATCAGGAACATCAGGGGATAAATACGTTTCTGATCATTTTGATTCGCATGAAAAAACAGATTATCTACAGGAGCACTGCCATAGACACGCAACTTATAGCCTTGGTCCTCAAAACGTTCTTTTGCGAGAAAAATATTGAAGTCCTCCATTAATTTGAGTTTATGCTGGTTTTCCCCCTTGAAGTATTGGGTCCGGGCTATCACAACGGTGTGCTGTAAATCTTCAGTGATGATGTTACCTAACGCTAATTTTTCACCTTTCATGATTTGAGCCATCCGTTCCATGTTTTCTGGACTTTCATCCAGCTCTTCCATGTCCTCTATCAAATCATCGGTGGCCTGGGTGTCATCTTTGGAATGGATATACTGATACTTGGTCAAAGAAGCCACTTTGGTCACAGTTTCATGGTCCTCCATAAACTCTGTGACCTTGGCAATCAAACGTAATGTGTCACCATTAAAGACGTTCTTATCACCCGGTCGTGCTTGAACCCCAACGAACATGTAATCATTGTCACCAAATCGCTCGATGATGTTATCAAAATTGATCAGATTGGGGTCACCTTCGATAAAAAACTGTTCACTCGAATTATCGAAGTAGAGGTTTTTCATGGGGTAAAACGATAACCCTACCAAAAGCACGGTCAATCCAATCACCAATAGGCGTTGTTGAATCACAAATTGGGACCATTTTTCAATGAAGGGCTGGAACATCTTTCTTCTATTCAATATGAAATTCTGGTTGATGTCTGAGAATCCAATATATTGTTGGAGACTGTTCTAGTGACTTAAATACTTATGCGACTTCGTAAGTGCTATCTCTGAAGTTACCAATAAGAACTAAACAAGGGCACCCAGTCCTTACTAACTCAAATTAAATTCTATTTCGTTCAGCAGTTCTAGTGCGTGGATGTACTAGAACATGACATTGTCACACACTGTCTCCTGTCTCATTCCGAGTGGATACGAGGATTCTTAAAGTGTGTAAAGATCTCTCACGTTTGTTCGAGTGGGTGGTTTGAATAATAATTTCTTTTTTTTGCAGAATAGAGTTATTTCTTCAGATTGTCCAGGTTTTCGGGAAAATTCATGATGCTCTTTCCATTTTACCTCTCTCCGGTTGCCTCTCTCTTAGAGCCTGTTTGATTGACCCCTTTCAACAAAATTTAGGGGAAGTCGCATCAGAGAAATTACTCGACCACCGGTTGAACGTTTGCAAAAATCCATTTCTCGTCGCGGAGCTTGAGGATAAAAAGGAAGAAATACTGCAAGTGACCGAGAAAAAATTGGAACTGATCGTGAAAAGAGTCAGCAGGCAAAGGGAACCACTAAGAGGTGAAAAAGAAATATCCTTGCAGGTTGGGGAGATTCAGAAGCTAGTGAGTTGTGGCCGTACCGTTCTTGCTATTTAATATTATCGGTCACTTTAATTTATCCGGCAAACGGGAATCCTTACCTTCTTTTGTCTGCAACGTTCATTTTGATTGCAACAGATATATAACAGGTTGTTCGCATCATCTTTGTCTGTAGCCCAACAGATTCTTTTGCCTTCCTTCGCGCAAGGGTCTGTCAGCTCACCATTCGCAATGCGAAGCTTCTCGTAGTGTGTTTCCACGCTTTGAGTTAGCATAATCTCGTCATGTAATGTGACGACTGGGTAATCCATTGTGGGAATAATGGCACTGGTCAATCCAAAATTGATTTTAGCTCCCCAGTTTCTAGGGTCTGTTTGTACAGAATGTGTTTTTTTGATCATTTTCGGTATCTTCATAAGTGTTTCCTTTCTAGTTCATGTGCGTGAAAATCTTTATATAAAAATACATTCCACCGGCGGAATCCGTCGGGTTAAGTATTCAATTGTCTTTTAGAACCTGTTTGAAAAACCTGATTCTGCTGCAAAACCGTCTCATTGGCGTCTGTTTTGAGGAAATTTTCGTTAAATAGGCTCGCTATTCGCCTCAAATTTTCTCAAAAATCCGCTCAACGAGATCGATTTTTCGCCACAAACCATCTTTTCCAAACAGGT
>JANQHV010000375.1 GCA_028282505.1 SAR324 cluster bacterium
AAGAATCTCAATCATTTCAAAGAGATCCTTCGACAAGCCGCTTCGGCGTACCGTCAGGATGACATATTGTATACTTTTAAACGCAACTTCGTATTAATACAGCGATTCATAAATAAGTGTTCAAATTGATAGCGTCCCACTCATTAAAACAGAAAAACAACATGTCTAATTCCTTCGAGATGCGCTCAGCCAGGCTACGAGCAGTGAGGATGGGCTCAACGATAGTTAATCAGGGGCATTCCGATGGTCCCCAAGCTGAGTTGAAAATCACTCCTGTTTCCCAGGTCAGTGGACACCTCCATGAGTACTGCAATCGTTTTGATCAAATAACGAAGATTAAGGTGGATCACGTCACACTGGATTTATCGCACATTCATCACCTGAGTCACCTGGACATTGAAGCCATCAGCAGGCTTTACCAGGCATGTGATGAACAGAATATTGTGTTTAAGATTATCAATACGACAGATGAGGTCTACCAATCATTGATTGAGGAGGCTTTGGAATTTTTGGAAATGATTCATTGTCAGGAGTAATTTATGAAAACATTTGTTGCATTTTTGGCGATACTCTTCATGGTGACGAGTGCTTATGCAAAGTGTACCATCAGGATGCGCGTAGCAGAGAGTTATCCCTTTTTTTTCCAGCAAAAAAATGGTCAGTGGTCGGGATTTATGACCGAACATGGCGAGGTGATTTTAAAAGAAGCGGGCTGTGAAATAATTTACAGAAAGGTTCCGTGGGGACGTGCGCTGCGTCTATTAGAACAAGGACGGTTAGACATGATGGGTGCCATGTCAGTTACTGAAGAACGAAAACGTTTCTTATATTTCATTGGTCCCCATTTTTTAGAAACAGTAAAACTATTAGTTTCCGAAGACAGTGAATATGAAATTGAAACTCATGACGACTTAAAATACATTCCAGGAAAAATTGGAATGCTGCGTGGGGGATGGATGGGGCAAAAAATGAACACACTTCTCAAAGATGCATCGTTTTCAAAAGCAGTGCATTGGGTGACTAGTCATCGACCTGAAATTTTAGAAAAAATCAGAATGGGCAGACTGGGAGCTTACGTACGCCTGGAGATTCCTGGTTTATTGAATCGGCCTGAATATAAAGGTATTAAATACCATCCATTTATTATTAATCAAGATCCAGTGTATTTTGGGTTGAGTAAGAAGTCGGTGAACTCGACCTTATTGGGGAAACTTCAAGCCGCCTTGGAGCGTGTCAAAAAACGAGGAGAATTTGAGAAAATTCTAAGACGGTATGAATAATCAATGAGAGAGGAGAAACCTATGAAAATGATAACTGCCACTTTGATCAGTTTATTACTGGGGTTCAGTGTCTACGCCGAATGTGTACTTCGATTTCAAACGTCGGAATCGCCCCCCAGCCAATTCCAGGACAAAAATGGTAAATGGACCGGATGGATCCCAGAACAAGCGGAAGTGGTTGCCCGAGAAATCGGTTGTCAAATCGCTTATCGAAAAATCCCCTGGGGGCGTGCGTTGATTCTATTTCAGGAGGGACAAGTCGATATGATGGGAGGAATGTCCATGACTGATGAACGGAAAAACTTCACCAGGTTCCTTGGACCTCATTATTTTGTGGTGATGAAATTGTTAGTCAAGCAGGATAGTAACTATCCGATCCATACTCATGAGGACCTCAAGAAACTTCCTGGAAAATTAGCATTTCGCAAAGGCGGATGGTATGGAAAAGAAATTGATCAATTGTTAAAGGACGAATCCTTTTTAAAGAAAGTGGATTGGATTACAGGCAGAAGCCAATTGCCAACAACTGGAGAAAGGATAAGACTTGGTAGGGTCAGTGGAACTCCTGTTGGTGATGTGCCAGGGTTCTTACAACAAGATATCTATCAAGGATTAAAGCTTCATCCCTTTGTCTTACATCAGGAACCCCTTTATTTTGGGTTGAGTAAGAAGTCTGTGGATCGAGCTTTATTTGAAAAGCTTCAAGCAGCCTTGGAGCGTGTCCAGACGAGAGGAGATTTTGAAAAAATTTTAGCAAAATACAGGTAATGCAACTCCAAAAGACACTGGCTTTTCAACTCCTTAAAATTACATTTTCGATCTATTTGTTGATTACGGTATCGATCACCTCAATCTCGATGTATGCCAAATGGGTCCAAACTGAGAAATTCTTGCAGGAAGACCTATCGGAGTTGAGTCGTTCTGCCAATAAGGGCATAACTTTAGCAGTTTGGGATATTGATTATGTTCAAGTGGATCGCATTGCAGAAGGTTTGTTGGATTTGCCGATTGTCGTTGGGATTGCCATCAAAGATCAAAAAATTGACAAGTTGTACGGTCTGCGGGGTAACATTGAGGAAAAACATGAACTGGTTCACGAAGAAGAAGCAGGAGTGATTTACCATGTTGGTAGCATGACCGTCTATTCGAGCAGCTCCATTGTGTTTGACCGAGTCAAAAATGATTACTTGTTAACAGTCATCAGTGCCATTGTTAAAACCCTGGCCCTCTGGCTTATTATTCTTCTGGTCGGAAAAAAACTAATTACTGGACCATTAAAGATTTTGATCACTGTTAATCAGAAAATGGATTTGAATAACCTGGAAGATTTCAAAAAAATCAATGTGGGTATGCATCATCGGGAAAATGAACTCTCCCTTCTGGAGAGTTCGTTCAATACAATGGTTGAAAAATTAATTACGGCCCGTCATGAATTGAATCAGGTCAACCAAAATTTGGAATACAAAGTAGAACAACGTACCCATGAGCTGCAAGATACCCTGGAAGAACTGGGGGCTCAGCACAGACAACTACAAACAACGCAAACTCAGTTGATACAATCAGAAAAAATGGCCAGCTTGGGCACATTGGTCGCTGGGGTCGCTCATGAAATGAACAATCCCACCAGTTTTGTTTATGCCACAACACATAATTTGAAGAACAATCTGTCTGAGCTAAAACAGTTCATCTTTCATCTGGCAGGGGAGGACGCCGATGCAACATTCACCCGAATGTTCGAAGAACGCTTTGAGCGACTGGGACGAAACTTATCCAATATCTCAGAAGGCAGCAATCGCATCAAAGATATTGTCCGAGATCTCCGTACTTTTTCTCGCCTGGACGAAATGGAGCGAAAACATGTGAATGTCGTTGATGGAGTCCGCTCCACACTGCGATTGATCCAAACCCAGTATAAAAAGGAAGTCGAATTCATTGAAGATTTCCAGGGAATGCCTGAAGTGATTGGTTGGCCTGCTGAATTAAATCAAGTGTATATGAATATCATTGTGAATGCCTGTCAGGCAATTGTTGCTAAACAAAAACAAACGAATAATAAAGCCCCTGGAAAATTGTGGATTCGCACATTTGATTGGGGAGAAACGGAAAACCAACAAGTTGGAATTCAGTTTGAAGATACGGGTTGTGGGATGTCCCAAGAAGTATTATCTCAAATATTTGATCCTTTTTTTACAACTAAAGAGACAGGACAAGGAACGGGATTGGGTATGTCCATTTCATATGGCATCGTTGAAAAGCATAAGGGGGCCATCACGGTGCACTCAGAAGAAGGGGAAGGGAGCACTGTCACCCTCTTGCTTCCTAAAAATTAATGACTCATGTTACGTGTACGAATCTTACTAAGAACCTGTTTGAAAAACCTGATTCTGCTGCAAAACCGCCTCATTGGCGTCTGTTTTGAGAAAATTTTTGTTAAATAGGCTGGCTATTCGCCTCAAA
>JANQHV010000376.1 GCA_028282505.1 SAR324 cluster bacterium
AAGAATCTCAATCATTTCAAAGAGATCCTTCGACAAGCCGCTTCGGCGTACCGTCAGGATGACATATTGTATACTTTTAAACGCAACTTCGTATTAATAATATGCGTAGACGTAACGTGAACTCCCCCATTATACCGCTTTATTGAACTTTATATATAGGTAGATCTACCTAGTGTACCATCATAGATGGAAGTACGCAGATGATTTTATTCGAAGTTATTGGTTTGTAGAAACGATTGGTATAGATCCCATTGATCTGGGGGAAGAGATGTGTTCGTTGCCAAGACTTCCTTCACGGTATTCCATAATTTTGGTAGACTGATGGGCTTAGTCAAGGTTTGATCAGCCCCCATATCTTTAGCCATCTTCAAAACGTTGGAAGGGTTTCCAGCATCAAACAGTCCTCCTCCTGAAATCGCAATGATTTTAAGGTCAGGAGAATATGTTTTGAGTTCCAGGATGATCTCCAATCCTTCTTTTCCTGGCATAAAGATATCGGTGATTACCAAATCATAGGGTTGTTGGTAATGCAGTTGTAAACCCAATGCTCCATTCGAGGTGGCAGTGACTTCACATTCAGTATTGGTTAATGCTTCCTTGAGAAAATGAAGAAATATCGGATCGTCTTCAATCACCAGTATACGTGTCATTATTCTCCATTTTTAATACAGATTCTGAGTATATTTCTATTTGTATTTTCTCATTTTAGTGATTGTATCCCTCCGATTGATACTCGTCTATAGGCAGATCTACCTAGGTAGATCTGCCTATAGACATTCTATTTTCTAATCGATAAACTTATCATTAAGATTTTCCTACTGGATCATTAAAAATGTTATTGAAAATGAATAGAATATATCAGGAAAAGGTCGTGAAATGGAACTGTCACATTATATTGAAAATGGAATTTGTATTGTGTCCATAGAAGGACAAATGACAGAAATTGGAATTTTAGATTTCACTCCCTATATGGAGTCATTGACTGAGTAAAAAGATATAGAGGGTTTTATAATCGATTTGGAGAAAACAACGAATATTGACTCCTCTGGATTAGGGGCATTTTTTATCTGTTTTCGAATATTCATGCAAAAGAAAATAAGATATGCCCTCTGTCATTTGAATGCTACTATTTTGATTATTACTCAAGTAAGTCGTTTGGATCAATTAACCCCTATTTATGAGACAAAGCAAGACGCACTGAGTTCATTTCAGTCTTTGACAGATGAACAGGTCGACGTACTCTATTTGCAGAGACAAGATCTACTATTTGCTTGAGAAAGAAATGACAAGATATGGGAGGTCTGTGACTCACGCTTCCTTAATAAAATCCTTCTCTTACCCACTCATTGATTTGACCGTCATTTTGCTGTATTTCAAAAAAACGAAATACAGGCCCGTCTCATTCATACCAAGTTGCGTTTAAAAAAGTGACATTCCAGAGTATTCTGTCATTCTGAGCTTGCGAAGAATCTCAATAATTTCAAAGAGATCCTTCGACAAGCTGCTTCGGCGTACCGTCAGGATGACATATTGTATACTTTTAAACGCAACTTCGTATCAGAATTAATTCAGCTACAAGAAATTTATAAACAAACTCTGCAAAGATAGATCCGGTTTGCAAGAAACCATGCCTATCATGACGCCGTCTTATATTGATCATTTGTTATTGCTTTTCACTCTTCTTCTCTTGTACTATATCCACAGTGGCTGCCCGCTTAATACAGCTAATCAGAAATAAGTACTCAAATTCTCATTGTTTCAATCTTACTCTTAATCTTATCAATCCTGATTGACTGACACAGTTCTCCACAACTCTCCAATCATGTATAGCGGGCAAACAATAATAGTAAACCACTCCCTAATCCCTTTTATTATGGATTTACCAAGAAAATTGAATGGCAATTTTAGTAATTATTTACCGAATGAGAACAGGAAAGTAAAGTAATAATTCATCAGATAGGAAATCAGAGATTGGACAATATCATTGGCGTGGAATCCCATCGTTCTCTGTAGTGCCGTGCTCTAATTGAGTAATAGGACTTGTTGGGCTTTGAAAATAGGAGCAACTTATGCAGCAATTTGAAGTGGTGCCGAATTAGACAATTTGAAAACCCAAGTGATTGTCTTTGTCGGTCCTGAAATGAGGGCCATTGAAAAATCGATAGGCCCTCATTTCAACTAGATAAATCATCTAATATCTGATCCAGAGTATCGATGTCCAGTCCATCATAACCGGTCACATCACTGGGAGTCAATTCGGGTTCTTGATTCAGGCAATGAGTGATCACCCCCAACAACTCTTTTTTGTAAAAATCGGTTAAGGTCTCTATGGTCGATTTATGATACATCTTGCGGTGATACGAAAAGATCAATTCTAGCTGTCCCCCGATGACCAGCCCCTTGATTTCTAAATGATAGCATCTGGAAAAATCAGGATTGATTGTAATACCAACCGGTTCATCGGCTAAAGAAAAGAGATCGTTATTGAGAACGTCATCGAACTCTCCTAGATAATTGAAAAAAATCTGAGGGGTGACATCCAAAGCGTGTTTTTGGGATTTGTCAGGATTTGTGATGTATCTCAACATGCCATACCCGATTCCCTGATTGGGGACACGACGAAACATTTCTTTGATGTTTTTAATTTGATAACCCAAATCATCAGATTCTGAGATATCCAGGAGAAATGGATATTCTGATTGAAACCACCCGATGGTGCGCCGGGCATCCAGCCCTTCCATTTCTGCTTTCCGGCCATCGCCTTCCAAAGTGATCAAGCTGCGTTTTTCCCCAGTCCAGCGCCACAATGTGCGTGCTAATGCTGTCAAAAGCAATTCATGGATTTCCGTATTATACGCTTGATGAACCTGTTTCAATAGGAGATGAGTTTTCTCTTCTGACAGCCTGATTCTGATGAACCAGGTATCCTTTTCGAGATTATCTGGAGGTGTTTTATCTTGTGGCAGCAACGGCACCTGAACGGAAGCCAGCTGGGACCAATACGCCGTTTCCTGCAACACCTGGTTGGTATTACTATACTGGTGAACTACTTCAGCCCACTTCTTGAAGGAGGTGGTTTTTGCTGGAAAAACAACCGTTTCTTCTGAACAACATTGTTGATACCCTTGGATAAAGTCTTCCATTAAAATTTGCCAGGAAATGTGATCCATGACCAGATGGTGAATGACAATCAATAAATAATCCACGTCTTTGGTCCGGAATAACACCACTTTCATCAGGGGGCCCTGCTCCAGATCAATACTGGCCTGTACTTGTTCTATATATTTTTTCATGGATTCCTGAACACCTGAATTTTCAGTCCAATCAAGAATTTCCAGTCCAAGGGGATAAGTCAGATCAACATTTTCCTGGGTGATCGAGTCAGAGTTGATCTGATAACACATCCGCAAAGCATCATGATGCTCCTGAATCGCCGTCAGTACAGTTCGTAGGGCATCTTCCTGAATTCTATCCTGGAAACAAAGCATCACCGCCTGGTTGAAATGATGATGGCCATAGGGATTCTGGAAAATTTGACATTGACGTGGTGTCAGAGGCAGCTGACCAACAATGACATCCTGATCCGTATTGGAATCCTGTTCATCCAACTGCATGGCAAGTTCAGCAATTGTTGGATATTCAAAAATGGTTCTCAAGCCCAGTGTCAATTGAGACTGGGACAAGCGTGAAATGATTTGAATGGCCTTGATAGAATCTCCCCCTAAGGCAAAGTAATTATCATGAATACCAATTTCTTTTCTGCCAAGTGCTGCTTCCCAAATTTCCACCAGTTGGGTTTCTATCTCATTACGAGGAGGCGTGTAGGGCGATTCTAATGACAAGGTTGTTGCTTCTGGATCAGGCAATGCCCGTTTATTGATTTTTCCACTGGAGTTTAGCGGAAACTGCTCCACTTGAACAAAGTAAGAAGGAATCATGTACACAGGTAGCGTTTGGGATAAATATTCCCGCAGTTCAGTAATGCTCAACTCCGTAGCTCCTATCAGATATGCCACCAATTCCCGGCTTCCTTCCTCAATTTCTCTGGCAATGACAACAACTTCCCGGACTTGAGCATGCAATTGCAGAGCATTTTCAATTTCTCCGAGTTCGATGCGAAAACCTCGAATTTTCACCTGATCATCTTTTCTGCCTAGGAATTGAATGATTCCATTGGGCAACCAGCAGGCCAAATCTCCAGTCCGGTAAGATCGTTCTCCTGGCTTGAAAGGATTTTTCACAAATTTCTCTGCTGTCAGTTCAGGGCGATTCATGTATCCTCGGCCCACCCCGTCACCACCAATGCACAATTCTCCAGGAATACCCAGTGGTTGTAACTGATTATTATCCGATACAATATAAATTTCTTCATTCAGCAAAGGAGAACCAATGGTGATTTCCTCTTCGATCAGTTCTTTGTAACTGGACCAGATGGTGGTTTCTGTAGGGCCATAGACATTAAAACTCCGTGTGTTGGGCAACTGGCGAAGTTTTCCTGCTAGAGATGGAGGCAACGGTTCTCCTCCAACTAGCAAAACTTTCAACTGTTGCAAGAGTTCCATTGCCTGAGAATCGAGCAACCACTTCAAACGGGACGGGGTGACTTGCAAAACGGTAATGTGATGTTGGGCAAATGCTTCTGCAATCGCTGGAGGACTGACTAATTCGTGATTGGAAGCAAGCACAATTTCGATGCCTTGAACCAGGCAGCACAACAGTTCCAAGACAGAAATATCAAAGGTGATGGTCGTTAGAGCATACATGCGATCTGTGGGAGAGATAGCAAAACAGGCAGGCAGATTGGCAGCAAAACTGATGACGTTCCGATGTTCAATCATGACACCTTTCGGAGTGCCAGTCGATCCAGAGGTATAAATCACATAAGCAAGATGGGACGGTAAAACGACAGATTTGAGATTTTCTGTTTTCCCTGGAGGAATCTCTGTGATGTCAATTATCACAGGATCCATTGCAGCGATTTTTTGCTCATGCTTCGCTTCTGTCAAGACCACCTGAGCTTGACTATCCTGTAGCATGTACTCAATACGTGGAATGGGATATTCTGGATCAATGGGCACATAAGCCCCTCCCGCTTTGAGAATACCCAAAATCGCAATCACCAGCCATTCGGTCCGATCAAGAAATATACCCACTCGTTCATCGGATTGAATCTTATAATGGTCTCTCAAGTAATGGGCAACCTGGTTTGCCTGTTCATTCAATTCCAGGTAAGTCAGCTTTCGCTTTCCATAAATCAACGCAACTGCTTCGGGTCTCTTTTGAGCTTGTTCTTCCAACAAATCAACAATTGTCTTCTCTTTGGGATAGTCTGCTCCGGTTGCGTTGAATTGTATCAGTTGTTGCTCTTTTTCCTTTTCAGTTAACAGATTCACCGCATCCAATGATTGTGTGGAATCAGCCACCAATGACTGTGCGAGTGCAACAAAATGCTCTCCCAGACGATAGATACGGTCTTCATTAAATAAACTGGTATTGTATTCAATTTCACAAACAAGTTCTTCTTCCTGCTCAACAAAGTTGAACGTCAAATCAAACTTACTGACTTCTACAGCACATGGAAACTCCTGAATAGAGAGTTCATCCAGTGCCAAAGCAGGTTGCTCCTGATTATGCAAAGCCACCATGATGTCGAAGAGAGGAGAGTGGGCCAAATTCCTTCCCAGATTCAATTCATCGACCAGCTGATCAAAAGGATATTCTTGGTGTTCATAGGCTTCCAAGGTGGTCTGTTTGACCTGAGCCAGGAAGTTTTCAAAAGATTGAGATCCTTCGATAGTATCTCTCATGGCCAACATATTGATATAACACCCAATCTGATTTTCCAAATCCACGTGGTTTCTTCCGGCCACTGGAGTGCCTACGATAATATCGTCCTGACCACTGTAGCGGTATAACAAGACCCTGATGACAGCTACCAACCCCATGAATAAAGTGACATTTTGTTGTTGAATGAATTTTTGCAAGGCTTGTGTCGGCTCTTTCCCCAACTTTTTCCAAATTCTATTGCCTTGAAACGTTTGTACAGAGGGACGAGGGCGATCTGTGGGCAATTCAAGAATGGGCAAACTGCCAGAAAGTTTCTGGTGCCAATAGGTTTGATCTACCTCGGCCTGATGTCCAGCCAGCCACTCCTGTTGCCAGGCCGCATAGTCCTTATACTGGATGGAAAGCGGCTGGAGGGGATTATTTTCTCCGCGATGGAATGCGCGATAAAGTGTTCCTAATTCTCGAATCATCACCCCAACGGACCATCCGTCACAAATAATGTGATGAAGGTTGATGACCAACACACAAGACACGGAAGAAAGTTTGATCAGTTTGACCCGCACCAACGGACCTTTCTCTAAATCAAACGATTGGTGCACTTCTTTGCGCACCAGCATCTGTGCCCGCAAGCGAGCATTTTTTTCCTGACTGAGATCGATTTCCTCCAGTCGAAAATCAAGAGTTGAGTGAATTTTTTGTCGTGGCTCTCCCTGGATACTGAAGAAGGTGGTACGCAACGATTCATGCTGGCTTGCCAGACTTTGCAGTGCTTTATGCAAGGCTTCCTGATTCAGTGTGCCCTCCAACAACAAAGCAGTCGTGACATTGTAGGCAACTGGATTTTCTTCCAGTTGGTACAAAACCCACAAACGTCGCTGGGCATGAGACAAAGGATAGTGTTCGGTAGGAGCCACCGATTCTATGGCC
>JANQHV010000378.1 GCA_028282505.1 SAR324 cluster bacterium
AAGAATCTCAATAATTTCAAAGAGATCCTTCGACAAGCCGCTTCGGCGTACCGTCAGGATGACATATTGTATACTTTTAAACGCAACTTCGTATTAGAAATGCATGAGGTGAATCAAATATGGAGTTTACATTAGAAACGAGAGAAGGTGCTTACGACCTGCACGCCAGTGTGCGCATGATTGGACAGGATATATTGGTCGCTATTTGGGGAGGAGAAAAGCCACACATCGGAGCGGTCTCCATCGCACAGGCACGCCCCAGTCTCCAAAATCCTGAAAAAGTTGGAGCCAGCACATCTGTTTTTTGTTTTTTGGGACACAAAGAGGATGAGTTGGCCAAAATGATCGGAGAACGCATTGCCAAAGTATGCAACACCAATGTGGTAGTCACTGCCGGTATGCACTGGGATCAAATCAGCCAGGAAGGGATTGAAAAAGTACTGGAGAACAGCACTATTTTACTGAATATGATCATTGAACAGATTCAGATGAGACATGAAGCAAAGGAACAATGAAATCGACAGAATTTTTCGGTTGTCCCCCCACATATCTCAAAAATCAACATAGGCAACACCTGCCATGACTCCATTATTATGATTAGCCGTTGTCCACGAAATCCCATCTGTCGAATAACTTGCCCGTCCAACGCTCCCTACTGCGACAAATCGTCCATTACCATAAGTAACAGCCCTCATGTCTCCATTATTATGATTAGCCGTTGTCCACGAAATCCCATCCGTTGAATAAGTTCCTAATCCACCATGCCCTACTGCGACAAATCGTCCATTGCCATAAGCAATAGCACGTATATTTCCATTATTATGATTAGCCGTTGTCCACGAAATCCCATCCGTTGAATAAGTTCCTAATCCACTTTCCCCGACCGCCACAAATCTTCCATTACCATAAGTAACAGCATATATGTTTCCATTATTATGATTAGCCGTTGTCCACGAAATCCCATCCGTTGAATAACTGGAAACTCCACCATTCCCGACCGCCACAAATCTTCCATTACCATAAGCAATACCATACATGTTTCCATTATTATGATTAGAGGTTGTCCATGAAATCCCACCGGTTGAGTAGCTTGCGACTCCACTTATCCCAACTGCGACAAATCGGCCATTGCCATAAGCAACACCATACATGTTTCCATTATTGTGATCAGCACTCGCCCAATTGATCCCATCCATTGAATAGTTTCCATAGCCACTACGACCAACAGCAACGAATTTACTGGCAGCGTAGACAAGTGAATACATTTGTCCACGATTGTGATTTGCAACAGTCCATGTCACTCCATCATCATCTGAATAACTGGCAACCCCGCCGTCTCCAACGGCAACAAATCTTTTATCAGCTGTGGACGTAGTGGACGTAGTGGACGTATCAGAAGTAGTCTCACTCGTTGTTTCTTCTTCCTCCCAGGTCAGTGAAATTGTTTCACGAAGCAGTTGGGATTCTTCCCCAGGGAAAAAACCAGCAAATCTACCACCAAGGAAACCTCCAGTAGTGTCTTGTATTTCACTCTTGATTTTGACTTGAACCTTCATGGTGGTAGCTTGATCACTCTCAAACTCACAGGTGTCTTCATTATTGCACCATGGGTGTTGGAACCCATTGGCATGCCATGCTATCTCTGCCAAAGGCATGTTAAAGTCGGCAATAACAGTAATCGATTCTCCTTGGGTGACGGTTGTACTGTCCTGGGCACTCAAACTGAGCTCTAATTCTTCTGCTCAACTGAAGAGGAATAGAATGATGACAACGTAGATTAGACTGCGAAGCGACATATTTCTCCATATTGCAAATGAATGATCATAGTAAAGAAAGACAACAGGTATTACATTCCCTTGGGATATAGCAAAATGAAAAACTTTTGTATATGGGGACGAAGTACCTATTTTTCCGGGGAGATTTTTTTATTCCATAATTTCAATAAGTTAAAAAATAAAAAAATACGTATAATTTTGGCTTGATGTATTGTTATTTTTGAATTTTTCCTAAGAACCTGTTTGGACAAGACGGTTCGTTGCGAAAAATCGATCTCATTGAGCGGATTTTTGAGAAAATTTAAGGCGAATAGCGAGCCTATTTAACGAAAATTTTCTCAAAACAGACGCCAATGAGGCGGTTTTGCAGCAGAATCAGGTTTTTCAAACAGGTTCTAAATGGTTCAGGAAAAAATCGTTTTATTAGATGGAACGGTAAAAAATTTTCAACCAATCGAACCAGTTTTTTAAATTTATACCAAGTTGCGTTTAAAAAAGTGACATTCCAGAGTATTTTGTCATTCTGAGCTTGCGAAGAATCTCAATCCTTGCAAAGCGATCCTTCGAAAAGCCGCTTCGGCGTACCGTCAGGATGACATATTGTATACTTTTAAACGCAACTTCGTATTAAAATTTTTTTCTGGCTTTTATTTCCAATCTTCACGATGAGAGAATTTTAAATCCAAGCAAATAGAATCAAAAATTCCTTTTTTAGTGAGAATTTTTTAAGTTATTGGTATTTATGATGAAAAACACTTTGATGGATTGAAATGAGGAATGTATAAGGTGAATGAATAGAATCAGCACAAAAGCCACCTTGATCGTCATGGCAATATCAAGTAAGCTTATTTTATTCGCACAATAGCACTTTTAAACCTGGGAATACGATAAAAAACATTTGTCAGGATTGAGATGGGGAAATCTATCTTCAAACAAGGAAAAAAATACACATTCACAGATTATTTTGACTTATCCAATCCAACAGAAGAAATTGTTGATGAGCTGGGATATTCGTTTTCCATGGAGGTACTGAATCTTCCAGAAGCTATAGATTTTCCCGAAAACACCATCACCGCACTTCAGGAGTTATATTATCAAATCATTCCTAAAATCACATTGACCTCTGAAGTGGCAAAAAGAGAATTTTTGATTTCTCCTATATTACTGGAAGTGATAAAACATACCGATTCCAGAATCAATGTAGAATATCCAATAGAAGTGAATGACAGGCTGAGTGGGTCCTTGGACTATTTACTGAAATCACAATACGAAATCATTGTAATCGCAGCGAAAAAAGGGGATTTAGACAGGGGATTCAATCAGTTGGCTGCAGAATTAATTGCACTGGATCAGTATGAAGATGAGAAGGAACAGAATGTATTATATGGGGCAATCACAGTTGGAGAAGTCTGGAAGTTTGGCATATTGGAAAGGACAAAAAAAAGACTGGTAAAAGACATTCACAGTTATCGTGTCCCAGAAGATACAAAAAGTGTTGTTTCAATCCTGATTGGTATTCTCAAGTGAACACAAACAAACCATGACCCATGAAAAAAAGAATTGTTGTAGGCATTTCCGGGGCAAGTGGGGTCATCTATGGCATCGAATTCTTAAAGACGCTGCCTCGCCATGAGATCGAAACCCATTTGGTTCTGTCAGATACTGGTAAAATGAACATCGGCATCGAGACAGAATATAAAGCAAAAGATGTCGAAAAGATGGCGGATTGTGTGTATAACAATCGTAACCTGGCTGCGTCCATTTCCAGTGGCTCATTTTTAACCGATGGGATGGTGATCGTTCCCTGCTCGATCAAAACACTTTCTGGCATTGCCAATAGTTATACCGACAATTTGTTGGTGCGGGCCGCTGATGTCACCTTAAAGGAAAAAAGGAAGCTGATTTTAGCAATACGGGAAACTCCTTTACACAAAGGTCATTTGCAGTTGATGGTCCGGGCTGCTGATTTGGGAGCACATATCTTGCCTCCCATTCCATCATTTTATCATCATCCTAAAACCATTGAGGATATCATTCATCAGTCCATTGGAAAGATGTTCGACTACCTGCAAATTGAACATAACCTGTTTGAACGTTGGAAATAAAGTATTCTCTATGAAAATCTTAATCATTGACCAGGGAAATACATCACGCGCATTCATCAAAAAGGAGCTGTCTTCCATTCCTTACGTCGAATTTTTGGAAGCTCAAAACAGCAAGGAAGGATTGGAAAAAATACTGGAGCATGAACCTGATTTGGTGACCACCAATCTGGTGATGGAAGACAATGATGGCATTGCCTTTGCCGAAGTCATTCGAAGTCGCACCCCCATTGCCCATATTCCCATCATCATCATCACTTCCAGCATGGATGAAGAGTTAGCGAAAAGAGCATTTGCAATTGGATCTGTCGATTTTTTCATGAAGCCTTTCAAGCCGGGAGAGCTATTGAAGTCGGTGGAAGAATTGTTCCTGAAAGCGGAAACATTAGAAGGAATGAATGTCTTGATCGTTGATGATTCCATCATCGTCCGGGAAATTGTATCTCGTATTTTAAATTATAAGGGGATTCATGCCATTGAAGCCTGTGATGGAGCGGAAGCTATTCAAATTCTGGAAACATCAAACATCGATATGGTGATTACTGACTACCTGATGCCCAATGTCGATGGGATAGAACTCTGCCAACATATCCGGCAAACCATGAAAAATAGCCTACTGCCTATCATTATCCTCACGACTGCAGGAGAGCAATCCACGGTGAATAAAGGCATCAAGGCAGGAGCCAATGATTATCTGACCAAACCTTTTTCTCGCCACGAGTTGCTGGCCCGATTATACAATCATGCCCAACTGATTCGCTACCATACCAGCCTCCAACAAGAAATTGAGGAAAGAAAAAAAAGAGAAGAGGCCATGAACAGGGAACTGGAGCAGGCGAGGCAAACTCAACAGATGTTACTTCCCCGAGTATTACCCAATATCTCCCAGGCTCAAATCGTTACCAAATTCATCCCACTGGAACAAATAGGAGGTGATTTTTATAACATATTTGAACTCGAAGACAATCAATTTGGAATCCTGGTGGCCGATGTCACAGGACATGGAGTTTCTGCCGCACTCATCTCCTTCATGGTGTACGGGATTTTTTCAGAAACCCACCGAGCCGGTTCTTCCACAGAGCTGGTCATGAACCTGACCAACGGCTTTCTCCAGGATAAACTCCAAGATGGAAAATTTGCCTCTCTGGCCTACATGATCTACGATGCCTCTACTCAAGTACTCACCTACACTACTGCAGGACATCCCCCTGCTATTGTGGTCCGTCCTGAAACCAAAGAAACATTCTTGCTAAGGACGACGGGACTCTTTGTCGGATTGTTTCCTAACGAGATGAGCAATTATGACGAACATGAGTTTCAACTAGCCCCTGGAGACCGACTTTTTCTATACACTGATGCCATTATCGAATCCATGAATGAAAAAGAAGAAATTATAGGGCCTAAAAATCTTGCCACCTTCTTACTGGAACACTGTGATTTGCCGATGGAGGCACTGCTGGACAAAGTCTATCAATACGGTATGGAATTTTCCCATACCACTCAATACGATGATGATTTCACGTTAATAGGAATAGATATTGTTCCTTAGCCAGTGACATGAATTACGATTTCTTTCTCCACTCTTTCATTTCTTACCTTGTGATCATTGATCCAATCGGGGTTGCCTTAATTTTTTATGCATTGCTGCAAAATGCGAGTCCTGAGCACATCTCTCGCATGGCCATGCAATCCATTGGTATTGCAACCGTGATTATTTTACTGTTTGGCTTTTTTGGACGTCAAATATTGACACATCTGGGAATCAGCATAGAAGCCTTTCGAATTTCGGGAGGCTTGTTATTGTTTTATACATCGTTCCATATGATTACAAAAGAGGATGATCCTCCTGATGCGATTGAGACAACAAAAAATCGAGATATCTCCGTGTTCCCTTTATCCATTCCGTTGGTAGCAGGCCCGGGATGTTTAACCCTGACCATTCTTATTTTCTCCAAAGCTGAACATACTGATGAACAAATTGTTGCGGTACTGGCAGTCATTTTGGTCTGTAGCCTCACTTTTTTCTGTTTTTTATTCTCTAAAAAAATCAATCTGGTCATTGGAAAAACAGGAAGCAACATCATACGCAGACTTTTGGGTGTGCTCTTGGCCGCACTTTCCATTCAATTCATTTTTGATGGAGTGAAGAATCTGTTATCCACAGACTTTTGAACATTATTTGGTAACATTGTACTTTCTCTTCTTGCTATATCGTAAAAATACTCGTATAGATGCTATAGACGCCAGTTTTTTCCTTTCCATCCCTTACATTAGAGGAGAGCTATGTGGGATTCTATCAATAATCTTGGCATAAAAGCAAAGCTGATTTTCATCTTTGTTATTATCAAAATTGTTCCCTTGGGAATCGTGGCCTATATTGCTTTGATCGGTGCTCAGAATGTGGGCAGCTCTTTCGTGCAGGATTCGACCACGATCATTGAAAAAAGCAGTGCTGTGGTGAGCAATACGGCCAATATTGCCATTGAAGACAGCATCAAAGCACTGGATAAAAAATCACAAAGCTCCCTGGAACGATTGAGCCAGGAAATCGCGAAAAACGTATCTGAATTCCTCTATGAACGAGATAAGGATATACTATTCTTAGCACAAACCGATTTGAATCAAGCGTTACTGAGCAACTTTTACAACATCAAAACACGCCCCATTACCATCCACGAGCCTTATGAATTTGATGAAAAAACAGGGAAGTGGGTGAGTAGTTTGCCTCCAGAAGTGGAGGAACAAAAATCAATGAAAGCCGAACTACCCGATAATGACAAAGAATTTAACTACAATCCTCCTAAATTGATCTCTAAGGAAACCATCCCGCTTTATAAAGAAATTACATTTTATGATTTGAACGGCCAAGAACAATTGAAAGTTTCCTCAATTGACCAAAAATTAAAAAATATTGCCGATTTTTCCCAAACTTATCTCAAGGCAGAACGGTACTACGATGCCGCCAAATCGTTGCAAAAAGGAGAAATTTATGTGTCTGACGTGATTGGTGCCTATGTTGGTTCAAAAGTCATTGGGACGTACACTCCAGAAAAGGCCAAAAAGGCAGGACTTCCTTTTGAGCCTGAAAAATCGGGTTATGCGGGCAAAGAAAACCCAGCCGGTAAACCATTTGATGGCATCATACGTTTTGTCACTCCTGTTTTTCAAGGAGAACGCAAAACTGGTTATTTGACTATGGCACTGGATCACCGGCACATCATGGATTTCACAGACCCCGTCGTTCCCATTGAAGGACAATTCTACGATAACATCTCAGATGCTGCCATTGGCAATTATGCTTTCATGTGGGATTACAAAGGCCGTAACATTTCACACCCCAGAGATTATTTTATTGTGGGTTTTGATCCAGAAACAGGAGAGCGTGTGCCTGGCTGGATCAGCAAAGATCTGGCTGATCGTTGGAAAGCTTCTGGAATCGAAGACCTGAATCGATTCTTAGAAACCGTCAAGCCCTTCGACAATCAAAGTTTGAAGCAAAAGCCAAATATCCCACAACTCAAACAAGGACAAATTGCTTTGGATTGTCGAAGGGCTTGACGGTTTCTAAGAATCGATTCAGGTCTTCGATTCCAGAAGCTTTCCAACGATCAGCCAGATC